>CAYGGT010000032.1:0-19165 GCA_964349475.1 uncultured Rhodospirillaceae bacterium | reverse complement strand
TGTCCTTGTAGGGATCGCCGACGGTGTCGCCGGTGACGGCGGCCTTGTGGGCTTCGGAGCCTTTTCCACCATGATGGCCTTCTTCGATGTATTTTTTCGCGTTATCCCAGGCGCCGCCGCCGGAGGTCATGGAAATCGCCACGAACAACCCGGTGACGATTGTGCCGACCAGCATCGCGCCCACGGCCTGGAAGGCCGCAGCAACGTCGCCGGAAACGCCATAGATCACGCCGAACAATACCACCGGTGTCGCCACGGGGAGCAGGGACGGAACGATCATTTCTTTGATGGCGGCTTTGGTCAGCATGTCCACGGCGCGGCCGTACTCAGGCTTGGTTGTGCCTTGAAGGATGCCGGGGATTTCTTTCAGCTGACGGCGCACTTCCACGACAATCGCGCCGGCGGCACGGCCGACGGCGGTCATGCTCATTGCGCCAAACAGGAACGGCAGCATCCCGCCCACGAACAGCCCGATGATCACCAGCGGTTCGTTCAGGGGGAATGACACATCCATATCGGGGAAGTAGTGTGTCAGTTCCTGCGTATAGGCCGCAAACAGCACCAGCGCCGCAAGACCGGCGGAGCCGATGGCATAGCCTTTGGTCACGGCTTTGGTGGTGTTGCCGACGGCGTCAAGCGCATCGGTCACGACACGCACGCTTTTCGGCAGCTTGGACATTTCGGCGATGCCGCCGGCGTTATCCGTTACCGGGCCATAAGCGTCGAGCGCCACGATCATGCCGGCCAGCGCCAGCATGGTGGTTGCTGCCAGCGAAATCCCGTACAGACCTGCCTGATCATAGGACAGGTAAATCCCGACGCAGATCACGATGACCGGCAGGGCGGTCGATTCCAGCGAAATCGCCAGACCCTGGATGACGTTGGTGCCGTGTCCGGTTTCCGACGATTTGGCAATCGAGCGCACCGGACGGTAAGCGGTGGACGTGTAGTATTCAGTGATCACGATAAGAGCCGCCGTGACGCCAAGGCCGATCAGCGCGCAATAGAACAGGTTCATGCCTGTCACCGTGCCGCCATCGCTCAGGTCCGTGCCCGTTGTAAACCCGACCTGCTTGCCAATCGCCCAGTAGATAAGGCCGGCGGAAAGCACGCCCGTCACCACGAGGCCCTTGTAGAGCGCGTTCATGATGTTGTTGCCAGAGCCCAGGCGGACAAAGTATGTGCCGATAATGGACGACACAATGCACAACCCGCCGATCAGGAGCGGCAATTGCATCATCGCCGCCTGCGCCTCTTCCGCAAAAACGGAGGCCGCGATCAGCATCGTCGCCACAATCGTCACCGCATAGGTTTCGAACAAATCAGCCGCCATGCCCGCGCAGTCGCCGACGTTATCGCCGACGTTATCCGCGATCACGGCAGGGTTGCGGGGATCGTCTTCCGGCAGGTTGGATTCGACTTTGCCGCAAAGGTCGGCGCCGACGTCTGCGCCCTTGGTGAAGATGCCGCCGCCAAGACGCGCGAAGATCGAGATCAGCGATGCGCCAAAGCCAAGCCCGACAAGGGCTTCAAGAATGGCGCGTGTTTCCACGCCTTGTGACAAAAGATAAAAGTAATAGCCCGCGACACCCAGCAATCCCAGGCCCACCACCAGCATCCCGGTGATCGCGCCTGATTTGAAAGCGATGCTGAGTGCTGCCGCCATGCCGTTCTGCGCCGCTTCCGCCGTGCGCGAATTGGCGCGCACCGAAACGTTCATACCGATATATCCGGCAGCGCCCGACAAAATCGCGCCGATGGCAAACCCAACCGCAACCTGCATTCCCAGCGTCATGCCGAGAATGATGGCCACGACAAGGCCCACGGCGCCGATCGTCATATACTGGCGGTTGAGATAGGCCGTTGCACCTTCCTGAATGGCGGCAGCGATTTCTTGCATGCGCGCATTGCCCGGGCTGGCCGACATTACTTGTTTGATCGTAATCCCGCCGTATACCAGCGCTGCCACGCCGGAAAAGAGAATAATCATTTGAAGATCCATCGTCTTGCGTCCTTTTTATGGTTGTTTGCCCGGCGAATATGCCCAAAGTCAAACAGGATAGCAAGAGCCAATTGGCATATTATTAAAATTTCATGATGCGCCCGCTATTTCGCAATACGCGCCGTATATACTTGGAAATTAAGCGTCTCCTGTACCGAGAGTGGCCGGGTGTGGACCGATTTTATAATATCCCCCGCTTTTGTCTGTCCGGCATGAAGAGTGCTCGCGTAAAGGACATGCTGATCCCGGTCGATAATCGTCAGAAACTGAGCCAGGCCGGTTTCTTCCAGCGTCTCCACTGTTTCCACCAGCGCCGCCGGCGCATTGTCCTGTTCGGTCGTATTCACCCAGCGGGCAACAACGGGCGCGCCTTTTTGCGCGGCGGCGAGGTTTTCTTCAAACCGCCGGTGCACGCTCTGCCTGGCGACAGCGATGGGCACGGCGACAACCACCACGCTGATATCGTAATGATTGGCCTGAAACGGGGATAAAACGATCTTCGTCATTTCGCCACCCATCGCAGCATCGTCAAGAATGACATTGATTGTTCTTTCCGCCGCTGCCTTGCACAACCAGCCGATCAGCTGTTCAACCGCCGTGTCAATCCGCGCCGCCGCGTTGACCGGGTCTTGCCGGGCATGTTCCGCGTAGCGGGGATGATAGGCACGCAGGTCGTCAAAATTAATGACGATATAATCTTTCATCTGCGGCTGCGTTTTGAGCAAGGCGACAAAACTGCTCTTCCCCGCGCCCGGCAATCCTGTCACATAGGAGAGGGAAGGGGCCTTGTGCGGCGTGACGCCGTCAAAATAATCCTGCGCCATTTTTGCGAACGCGGCGTCGTATTCCGCCTCCGTCATCGCATCTGGCTTGTCGGTTTTGGACTCGTCGTTGAATGACGGGGCCAGATTTCTGTCGTTTATGGTCATGCGACTATCATAGGTGAAAGCTGAGCGGTCGTTAAGCTTTATAAAAACTTATAGTTTTTCCCGCCGCATTTCCCATTCTACCGTCGTCGTTGAGCCGGCCGTCTGGCCGGTGAGGACGATTTGGAGGGAGGGAACGGGCAGGATGCCCGCGTCGCCGTAGACGCTTTCTTCGATGTCGGGCGTGAAGCCGATGGCTTTGAAGCGCCAGGTCATGCCGCTGGCGGAGCGGAGAAGGATTTCTTCGGACTCTTCCACCCGCGAGGCATGAATGCCGGGGTGCAGATGAAAGCGCACCGCAAAAAACATGCCGGTTTTTCCGGTCAGCTGATCTTCGCCGCAAAGAATATTGCCCTGGTCCTGCAACCGCACGCAGCGGCGGTGGATCAGGCCGAAACGCGGCACATAGCCGGTGTGGCGAGCCTCGATCAGCGCGACATCGGCATCTTCCTGACGGCGCGCTTGCACGGTTGAGCGGCTCGAGAGAATCCCGCCGCTGTCGATTTGGCATGAATTGCAATTCTCCACAATCAGCGTCGAATGCGCGAGCGTGGAGCGCAGCATATGGCGCCATTTTCCGGGGACCGCCGAGGTGCCGCAATTGACGATGACGCGTTCGCGGCCAAAACTGTATTCAAAGCCGAGCAGGCCCGCATGGGCCTGATGGCTGTAAGCGGGCGCCATCGGCAATCCCGTGTCCATGATCATGCGCGCGCGCCCTTGCGTAATACGCTCATACCCGCAATGGGGCAAGGATTCCATGGCTTTGCCGCGCGCGCCGGAATGCATCAGGGTGATCTCGCATAAATGCGCGTTCCCCGCCTGTCCGCCGTTGAACTGTGCCAGTACGCCGTCGCCATGGCGGAAAAACTTGACGGCGGGCGCGATGCGGTCGATGGCGTGCTGTAATTCTTCAGGCAATTCCGTGCCGGCAAAGATGAGCGCCGCGCGAAGATCCACCAGGCATTGCAGAAATTCAAACGTCGCCTGCGGGCTGCGGGAAATATGCCCGCCATCGGGCAGGATCTGTTCGCGGATTTGGTGCAGGATGCCGGAACATGCCTGTTCAAGACGTTCTTCCCCGTCTTCCAGCGCAAGGCCTGTATAGGCGAGGCCTTTCAGCGCGCGCAGCAGCGGGATGCCGGATAAATTTCCGGGCAAGGCGCGGGCCAGATGCCGGGCCTGCCGGGTCAGGCTGGAAAAATAATCTTTTCTGAATTCATCATCCGCGCTGGCGCAAAAAAAATCATGAAAGGCAATCCATGACGTCAGGCGCAAGCCGGTGATGTCCGCACGCCAGGCTGTTGCATGAAATTTCGGATACCGGGCGATCCACAGGGTGACCATCTCCCGCGCCATGCGCCGCGCTCTTTCTCCGCCGACAGACCGGAGATCGCGCAGCCATTCAAAGCCGTGCAGGGCAGATATCCATTCGGCGGGGGCGCCTTCCGGTTCCCAGGACAGGTTCTCTTTTTCAAGGGTGTGTCCCACGAAACGGAAGATGCCTGCCGCCATATCCCGGCCAAGCTGCGCATCTCCCGGCCAGGGATCCGGCGGGATTGTGCGCAGGCGGCCTGTCCCGCGCGGCGTCAGCAAAAGCGTTCCCGAAAAAGGGTAATCAAAGGCCAGATCGCGTACGGCTGTTCCAAGCCGCTGCAATGGCCTGACCCCCCTGAAAATCAGGTGCGATTCAGTCAGCAACATTCCCCTGTTGTCCTTCAACCCCCGTTGAAGGACATCCCCTGTTTTTATAAACGATAGCCTTTAGTCTTCTACTGAGCGCCGGAGACGTTGTATCGCCTCTCTGTAGTCTTTTTCTTTGAAGATCGCTGTGCCTGCCACAAGTACATCGGCCCCATACCGAATAACTTGCGGCGCAGTTTCAGCGTTTATTCCGCCATCAACTTCCAGATCAATGGCACGACCGCAATTGCCTATGCGTTCGCGTATAGTTTTGATCTTGTCGAGCAGCGGGATAAATTTTTGTCCCCCGAACCCCGGATTAACTGTCATCACGAGCACGAGATCGATCTCCGTCAAGAGATAATCCAGCACGTCGATCGACGTCGCGGGGTTGAGAGAAATTCCGACTTTTTTACCAAACGATTTTATCAGTTGCACGGTCCGGTACGAATGCGCGCCTGCTTCCGGGTGAAACGTAATGATGTCTGCGCCCGCTTTTGCGAAGCCTTCAATGAACGGATCGACGGGTGAAATCATCAAGTGCACATCAAAAATTTTGGATGAAACTTTGCGAATCGATTCGATGACAGCAGGGCCGATGGTGATATTCGGCACGAAATGCCCGTCCATGACATCGACATGAATATAGTCAGCACCAGCATCATCGACCGCCCGGATTTCATCTCCAAGCTTCGAAAAATCTGCGGATAAAATAGACGGTGCGATGCGAACCCCTTGACTCATAAGTCTTTTATATCAAATACCTGCGAATCGGACAAGAAGCAAATCACTGATTCCGTAATGTCCAGTATTATTGAAAGCGCAACACGCACTGGCATCACGCTTATTGCTTCTTGAGCGTCCCTTTAATCTCATCTTCCGTTGCGCAGGACTGATAAATGATGGCGGAGTAAAGGATGCGTGTAAAAGCGGTATCAATTCCATATCGTTTGCCGAGCCTGACAGCCCTTTCCCGCACGTCCACCACCCGGTCATGCAGGAATGAGGGGATATCATGCTTTGCCTTGATTTTGGCCACTTTCCTGACCACGGCAAAGCGCTGGCCCAGCAATTTCAAAATCTGCTCATCCAGCTTGTCGATCCGCTGCCGGTGGGGGCGCAGAAGTTTTTTTATCCGGTCTTGATTGCTTTCTTTCATGCGTTATCTCTGTTAAATATGCTGCACACACATACACTCATAACAAGTCACGGCCCATGAAGACAATATTAAATTTGATGCCTTCGGCAGCTCTTGTCTTTGTCCTCTGCATGATTTTTGCCGTTCCCGCGGCGGAAGCCAAGCGCTTTAACGCGGAAAGCTTTATGCTGGAAAACGGTTTGCAGGTGATCGTCATCCCCAATCGCCGGGCGCCCGTGGTGACGCACATGATGTGGTACAAATTCGGCGGCGGGGACGAGGCACCGGGCAAGTCCGGCATCGCGCATTTTCTGGAGCACCTGATGTTCAAAGGGACACTGACAGTGCCGGATGGCTTGTTCTCCGTCACTGTCAAAAAACTGGGCGGCAATGATAATGCTTTCACGACGCATGACTACACCGCCTACTATCAAAACATTGCCCGCCAGCATCTGCCGCGCGTCATGGAGATGGAATCCGACCGCATGAAAAACCTGATGCTTCAGGAAGACGAGGTGATGTCGGAACGTCAGGTGATCATCGAAGAGCGCCGCCAGCGTGTCGATAACCAGCCACAGGCCAAGTTCCAGGAACAGTTGATGAGCGCCCTATTTGTCAACCACCCTTACGGCACACCCGTCATCGGCTGGCTGCATGAAATTAAAGAATTGACGCGGGAGGATGCGTTGGGGAACTACAATGCATGGTATGCGCCCAACAACGCGATACTGGTTGTGTCCGGCGATATCACGGCGGCGGAACTGAAGCCGCTGGCGCAGCAATATTACGGCGGTCTGGCGCCTTCCGTCCTGCCTGAACGCCACCGTCCGCAGGCCGCGCCGATTGTGGCGGAACATCGTATTATTCTCGCGGACCCCCGTATCGGCCCGCCCGTTGTGATCAAAGCATATCGCGCGCCGCGCGGCAGCGACACGCTTGAAATACTGACTGAAATTTTCGGTGGCGGCTCGACATCGCGGCTTTACCGCAACTTGGTCTTTGATCGGAAGTTGGCTATCTCCGCCAGCGCCGATTATGATCCGATCACCCTGAACGACGCGACGTTGACCCTTTCCGCCAGCCCGACACCCGACACGACTGTTTCGGCTCTGGAGGCGGCGATGGATTTGGAAGTCCGAAATCTCGTGGAAAATGGCGTTACGCCACAAGAATTGACCGGGGCTAAAAGCAAGAAAAAAGCCGGGCTGACTTATTATCTCGACAGCCTGCAAGGCCCTGCCATTTTATTCGGCCGCGCCACTGCGAGCGGTTTTGACATGGATTATCTTGAGAAGCGGGATGAACGCCTGGAAAAGCTGACGGCGGCCGATATCAACAAGGCCGCACAGGAACTTTTCGTCGCCGGTAACCTGCCCGTCACCGGTATTCTCCTGCCGCAGGAAAAACCGGCGCAAGGGGGCAAGCAATGATCAGGCCGTTTTTTTTCGCAGTGCTGCTTTTTTTTGCTGTCCTGCACCCCGCCTTCGCCGCACCCGATAAAATACTCAATGTGCAAAAACTGATAACCCCCGGGGGGATTGAGGTCTGGCTGGTGGTGGACAAAACTGTTCCCGTCATCGCCATGAGTTTTTCTTTTGAAGGAGGCCTTGCCTACGATCCCGAAGATAAGCCGGGCGTGGGACGGCTTGTGTCCATCCTTCTTGATGAGGGCGCGGACGAGATGAAAAGTCAGGAATTCCAGTCCAAACTCAGCGACAATGCCATCCACATGGGCTTTACCGCCGGACGCGACGCTTTTTACGGCAAGCTCAAGACCCTGAAAGAAAATCAAAAGATGGCCTTTGCTTTATTGCGGATGGCGCTGATGAAGCCGCGCTTTGATACGGACGCGCTCGACAGGATGCGCAATGCCAATATCTCAGAAATCAAAGGCAATATGGGCGATCCTGCCTGGCTTGTCGCCCGGACGTTTAACGGCATGGTGTTTGAAGGCCATGGTTATGCAGTGCCCGGTCTTGGCACGCTGGCGAGCATGCCGAAGATTACCCGCAAGGATTTGCGCAATTTTGCGCGCGCCCAGTTTGCAAAAGACGTGATTAAAGTGGCGATTGCCGGCGACATCACCAAAGCAGAAGCAGCCAGGGCCGTCGATGATGTGTTTGGCGCCTTGCCCGCGACCGCCGAAAAGACCGAGGGTGCGGAAGTTTTGCTGCAATACGCAGGAAAAACCATTCTTCTGCCGCTCAACGCGCCGCAAACCTATATCTCTATCGGGGAGAGCGGCATCAAGCGCGAAGATCCGGACTGGCATGCCGCCGTGGTGATGAATTACATCATGGGCGGCGGCGGTTTTGACGCGCGGCTGATGAAAGAGATTCGTGAAAAGCGCGGCCTTACCTACGGCGTCTATACCAGCCTGAACAGCATGAAACATGCAGCACTGCTGCAAGCCAGCCTTTCTGTCAGCAATGAAAAAGTCGAGGAGGCGCTCAGTCTGCTCCGGCAGGAATGGGAAAAAATGTCCAAACATGGACCGACAGAACAGGAAATGGCAGACGCTAAATCATATCTGACAGGCTCTTTGTTGCTGGAGTTAACGTCGACGGACGATATTTCCGATACGCTGAACGGCTTGCAGCGCGACGGCCTGGCGGCTGACTATATAAATCAGCGCAATACGCTGATCAATGCCGTTACGATGGACGACGTCCGGCGTGTTTCCGCCCGCTTGCTGAAGTCGGAAAATCTCACGACCATCCTTGTCGGCCAGCCTAAAAACGTTACCGCGGACATTATGCTTGACCATGCGCCGAATTAAAATATTTCCATAAATTAAAAAATATTTCGCAGGATTGACGCTCCGGCTTTTATTTCGTAATGTGATAAGCAATTCAGCAAACCCGAAGGAGAGCGTCAATGATGAACAAAAATCACAGCTTTGAAAACAAATTCAATGGCGCGGCGAGAGATGCGGGTGAAGCAGGCGGGGGTCGCCCGAAAAGAATGAGCGCGAGAATCGTTTACTTTGACGACATTGATAAGGCGTTTGCGGACGACATGGAAGCAGGTGACGTTTTAAGGGAGAAAATGGAAAGGGCCATGGAGCCTATCGACCTTGACCCTAAAAGCTTTAATGCCATCAAAAATTATGGAACAGAGCCCATCAAAAAATTAGGTGCAGTTGGCAAAGGCATTCTCTCTGTCCAGTCGAAATTTGATGAGCAAGTGAAAGTCATGAATATTACGCAAGACAAGCTGCTCAAAGGCGAGGCAGAGCTTGGTCTGGATCAGTTGCTTGATGGCGTTAAAAAACTTGGCTCAGGCCTCGGCAGCGCCGCTGTGGGTGCAGGGTCGTTTTTGGGTCGGCTGCTGAAAAGCACGGGAGATCGGTTGTCCGGCGCCGCCAAAAAACGTGCGAAGGCGACAGAGGAAGAGGCGCATATCCAGGCCATGCTCAGCAGCTTGCCGGAGATGCATATGGAGATGCTGCTGCTGGCGAAAGATATGAAAGAAATAGGTCCGGCTATTGATAAGGTCATAGAGGCTGCGGAGAAGCTTGGCGCCGCGCGGGTTGAATCCGTGCGCGAGCTCAATGTTTTCGTCGGTGCGGCTCCGGAGGTTTTGAGACGTTATAGCGAGATTTATATAAAAGATGCGAAAGAGGCATTTGATCTTTCAGGGGATCCTGAAGACGAACTGTATCTGACGGACGTCATACAAGCAAAAGAAACTTTTCAAATGCAGTATAGTTACCTGACGGCTTCGATTGCTCAGGGAATCGTGGCGGCGCAGCAATTGCGCGGGTTGATAGAGCAAATGAAAAAACAACGCATGATTATTGAGCAATCCATCGCCTTCCGTGAGAATGAATGGGCGGCGTTGCTGGCGGGAGCGGGCTTTGCCGGCACTGTGTTGAAAATCGAGGAAAAGAATAAAAAGAATGCTGAAGCTGGCGACAGAATACATCAAATAACGGAAGATATGGCAGGTGTCGCGCATGAAATGGCCCTCAATAGCGACGGGCGCGGTACCGTGAGCAATGAGAAGTTGATCGCGTCTCTGGCAAACATGCAGCAGCGGCTTGAAAAAGAAGCCGCGATAAACGAACAGCGCAATCGTGAGCTGGATGCGGATCGCCGGGCGCTGGTTGCAGCCAGTGAACGTTTCCTGGATGCTGTTGATGTGAACAAACAGGCGCGCATTCTAGAGGCGGCGCCGGAGACAAAAGCAAAGCCGGATAAAGGGAAAGCCAACGTCAACGACAACACTGTGCAAACTGAAGCTGCTGCAACGGATGCGCCACCGCAACGCAAAGCCAATAAGGGCAGCGGCGGACTAGGCCTTTAAACCAACAACAGCCGGTGCTCCTGTGGTTTAAGGACACCGGCTTTTTCTTAAGCGAAAATAAATTTTATGAATAGAATGTAAGGAAAAAGAAATGTTCGGCGAGAAAAATAAAGCACAGCAGGTCACGCCTCCGGTAAAAAAAGAACCGAAGTCGTGGGACGATCAGCAGGCAGCGGCATTGCCGCAAAAGTCCGCGTATTTTAACGCGGTGCGTACCGATGCCTATGAGAATCAAAATCTTGTGTCGAACTATGTTGAATTCTGGGTGGCGCTGCAGGTGGACCGTGATCAGGACAAGTGGCGGATCATGCATTACATGGATTATGATCTGGATCGCGACGATGGAAAATTTTCTTCCTTTGTCGTCAGCAAGGAGGATTGTTCTTTCGCCGAAGCGATGTATCACATGTCCAAGTTTGACAGCATGGCGGCCGTGCTCCCGATGCATGTGCTGATCCCCAACATGGAAGAGAAATTTCCCGCCGATAAACATCCCGAACTGCAAACGTATTTCTTCGATATCGCGCATTACAAGCTTGCCGCCAATATCCTGCACATGGCGTTTGACGAGGCGCACCATCCGTATCGCACGATTGAAGGAAAAGTGTTTGCGGCCTCTACGTTTAAACGGACGGAGATCGTCAAAGCGATCATGGCAGACGAACAGCTGAAGGCTCATCCGAAAGTCGCCGCAAAAATTGAAGCCGGCATTCTATCGGACATTTATAATGCAGCTTCCGGCCGCGAGGCCACGCTGGAGAACCTGCTGAAAGCCGGGGAGATATTGGCGCATCTCGACTCTTTCGCAGAGCATATGGCCGCGTTTTATCTCGGCATTCAGCAACGTCTGAAACTGAACGACAAGCTGGACAAAATTCAGAGTTTGTCCCCCGCAGAGAAAGAACGTCAGTATAAAAGCGCCAGGAATGTGCTGCAGTATGCCAGCGGCGGTTGGGGTGCCTTGGGGGTGCTCTCACGGGCGGCAGCGCCTCTGGAGCAAGCCAAACAACTGGGCGCGCATGTCGAGCCGTTTGAAAAACACCTTGCAGAATGCGAGCTATACGCGCATCTGCTCGATGCGTCGATCAATCGCAGCGCATTTCAAGCCAGCCTGGAGTCTCCCAATGGGGCCGATACGCATGCATTGCAGAACGTGCGGGAATCTGTCAAAAAAGCGCAGGATAAATTTCTTCTGCTCGGCGGCACGGCTGAACACTTCGACCGGTTGCAAGCCTGGGTCGCCAATGACAAAAAAGAGATGATACCTTCCTGGGTCACGCGTTTTCTGGACCGCTATTACGATGCGCGCCGCAGAAGCATGGTAAAAATCCAGGAAAGGAAATCGAGCATGGTGCGTGACGTCAACACGATGTCCGCCAAAGTCAAGCCCGCCGATTTCCCGCCGCCGGCTCCGTAAGGAGGGGCATTACTCCCCGTAAGGGATCCATACATTCTTGATTTCAACCGCGTGGCGGAGGAATTCTTCGCCCTCGCCTTGTGAGCGGTCAAGCCAGTCGCGTTGTTTGCCGTTATTGACCCAGGTGCGTTTCAGGTTGCCGACGGATGACTTTTCCACCAGCGCGCTGCCCGATATGTCCGAGCCGAAATACCAGAGGCCGTCGAGCTCGTCATGTTCGGCCAGCGTCTTGGTGAGTGACGCGCGGTCGCCCGTCACAATGTTCACTACGCCTGCCGGAACGTCCGATGTGTCAAAAATCTGGTAAAAATCGGTGGCGGAGAACGGATATTTTTCCGACGGGATGATAACGGAGCGGTTGCCCATCGCCATCGCCGGCGCAAAGAGCGAAACAAAACCCAGCAGCGGCGCTTCATCCGGGCAGATGAGGCCGAGGATGCCCACGGGTTCTTTCATCGCCACCGACACAAGGCGGGCAGGGGGGCAATGCACGTCGCCGTCGTATTTATCCGCCCAGGCCGCATAGGTAAAGAGACGGCGGATGGATTCGTCCACTTCTTTTGTCGCGGCACCCGTCATCTGCGTCAGGCGTTTTTTGAACTCATCCTTGCGGGCGCTCAGGTTCTCGGCAATGTAATAGAGAATTTGCGCGCGCAGGTGATGGGCAGATTTGCTCCAGCCGTCTGCTTTTTTGGCGGCTTCGACCGCGTTGCGGATATCCTTGCGGTTGCCTTCGCCGACTTGTCCGATCAGTTTCCCTTTTTTATCAACGATGGAGAAGCTGTAAGCGCCATCCGGCCGCGCTTGCTTGCCGCCGATATATAGTTTTGCGGTGCGGTCGATGCCTGCGACGCCAGCCGCTGCATGCTTTGCCGCGCTGAGCTTCACCTTCGCCTCTTTGTAATAGACGGGCAGGGATTTGATGAATTGTGGTTTCAGGTAGGAATACATCCCCTCGCGCCCGCCTTCGCGGCCAAAGCCTGATTCACGATATCCGCCAAAGCCGCAGGCGGCGTCGAACATGTTGGTTGAGTTGATCCAGACGACGCCTGCTTTCAGTTTCGGCGCGATGTCGAGGGCGAGGTTGATATTCTCGCTCCAGATGCTCGCGGCCAATCCGTAGCGCGAGTTATTGGCCAGCAGGACCGCTTCTTCCGGCGTGCGGAATGTCATGACGGAGACAACGGGGCCGAAGATTTCTTCCTGAGCGACGGTGGAGGCGGGGTGCACGTTCGTCAGCATGGTTGGCGGGTAGAAACAGCCGGTCGTGGGGCAGGCGTCTTTGCCGGGTTGCACGAGCGTGGCGCCTTCACTGACGCCCTGTTTCACCAGCCGGTCGATTTTATCGTATTGTTCCTGATTGGCAAGCGCGCCCATGTCGATCGCCTTGTCGAGCGGCGAGCCGATGCGCAGGTGCTCCATGCGCCGCGTCAGTTTTTTGATCATCTTGTCGGCAATGCCTTCTTGCAGCAGAAGGCGCGAGCCGGCGCAGCAGACTTCGCCCTGGTTGAGCCAGATGCCGTCAACGACGCCTTCGACGGCGCTGTCAAGATCGGCGTTTTCGAAGACGATGGTGGGGGATTTGCCGCCCAGTTCCAGAGTCAGCCCTTTGCCGCTGCCTGCCGTTGCCTCGCGAATGATACGGCCCACTTCGGTCGAGCCGGTGAAGGCGATTTTGTCGATGCCGGGATGCCTGACGATGTCGGCGCCCGTGGAACCGTCACCCTGCACGATGTTGATCACGCCGGCGGGCAGCCCCGCTTCCTGGCAGAGTTCGGCAAAGAGAACGGCGGTCAAAGGCGTGCATTCAGCCGGTTTCAATACAACCGTGTTTCCGGCCGCCAGCGCGGGCGCAATTTTCCATGCCAGCATCAGGAACGGGAAGTTCCACGGCACGATCTGGCCGACAACGCCATAAGCCTCGTAACCGGGGAATTCCTTGTCGAGGATCTGAGCCCAACCGGCATGGTGATAAAAATGCCGCGCCGCGAGACTGATATCAAGATCGCGCGTTTCGCGGATCGGCTTGCCGTTATCAAGCGTCTCGATCACCGCGAGCAGGCGGGCGTTTTTCTGGATCAAACGCGCAATGGCGTAAAGGTATTGCGCCCGTTCAAACCCGTCGAGGGCCGCCCATGATTTTTGCGCCTTGCGCGCGGCTTTGACGGCGTTATCAACGTCGTGTTTTGTGCCGAGACAAACTTTGCCGAGTTTCTCGCCCGTGGCGGGGTTCACGGTATCAAACCACTTGCCCCTGGGCGGCACAACCCACTTGCCGTTTATAAAATGGCCAAAGGTCGATTTATGCTGCTCCAGCCATTCCTTGGCGGTGGAAGCGCTTTCCGGCGCCGGGCCGTATTCCATGGTTTCGAATATTTCTGCGATTTTTGCGGACATGCTATTTTCTCCTTTTCGGGCCTTTAAATTTCGGCGAAATGGTTTCTTGCAGCATGTGCAGGAGGTCGCCTGCGGTCAGGTCATCAAAAGCATCGGGGTCGGCGGCGGCCTCGGCTTTTACCCAAGCCTGAAAGGCTTTTTCGTCGAAAAGGGGGTCGTTGGCCCGGGCTTTCCTGAGGTCGTCGAGGACTTGCTGAAGTGCTTTGCGTTCCTCCGGCGACAAAGGCTGGTGCTGAATGCCCAAGATATCGTAGATGCTTTTGAGCGGGCCGCTTTTATCGTTAAATTCTTTTTTAGCCATTTTTTACCCCACTGGATGACGGTTGTTGGCCGAATAGCGGCCTGTCAGATAATGTTCGAGCTGTCTTTCGATATCCGCCAACAGCGAGGAGGCGCCAATGCGGAACAAGTCCGGCTGCAGCCATTCATCGCCGAGCTCTTCTTTCATGATAAACTGATAGTTCAGAACGTCCTTCGCGGCGCCGATGCCGCCGGCGGGTTTATAGCCGACCTTAAATCCGGTTTGCTCCTGAAATTCGCGGATCATGCGGATCATCACCATGGTAACGTTCAGGTTGGCGTTGACGCTCTCCTTGCCGGTGGAGGTCTTGATGAAATCGGAACCCGCCATCATCGCGACCAGGCTGGCCTTGGCGACGTTGCGCATGGTGGCAAGCTCGCCCGTCGCCAAAATACTTTTCAAGTGCGCGTCGCCGCAGGCTTCGCGGAAGGCTTTGACCTCATCATAAAGAGCCTGCCAGTTGCCGGTCAGCACATGACTGCGGGTGATGACGATATCGATTTCTTTCGCACCGGCATCGACGGAGGCTTTTATTTCTTGCAACCGCTGTTTCAGCGGGGAGAGGCCGTGCGGAAAGCCGGCGGCGACGGCGGCGACGGGGATATTCGTGCCTTGCAGTGCCTGCACGGCCGTTTCGACCATGGCATGATAAACGCAGACCGCGCCGGTGGTCAGGCGCAGCTTTTCAATACCGAGAGACTGAACGATATCGTCGCGCAGCGGCTTGCGCGCTTTGGCGCATAAACGCTTGACGCGCCCCGCCGTGTCATCGCCGCTGAGCGTCGTCAAATCCATGCAGGCGAGGGCTTTCAGCAGCCAGGCGGCCTGCCATTCTTTCTTGACCGTGCGGCGGCCGAGGAGGGTGGAAGTGCGGCGCTCGACGGCGCTTAAGTTGACATTGACGCCTTCCAGCCAGTCAAGATTAAGGGCCGTGCCGGGGTTGCGGGAAGAAATATTTACCCTGACCGGCAGGTGCGTTAACGTTGTTTGCGGGCTGGTTTTGGCCATCATTGGCACCTCGCTTTTGTTAATAAGTAAATTTATTCGTTAAAATACATTGAAATCTATGCCTTGGCAATGTATATGGGGAACAAAGGAAAGTAAGATAATATCAATATGGAATTAAAAGAGACTGTGACTTTCAAGGATCTGGGCCTGAGCGAAGGCGTCCTGAAGGCGATTGAAGAATCCGGCTATAAGCACCCGACCCCCATTCAGGAACAGGCGATCCCTATCGTCCTGATGTGCAGGGACGTTCTGGGCCTGGCGCAGACGGGCACGGGCAAGACGGCGGCGTTTACGATGCCGATGATCGACATCCTGGCAGGAGGGCGGGCGAAGGCACGGATGCCGCGCTCGCTGATTTTGTCGCCAACCCGCGAACTGGCGGCGCAGATTTCCGAAAACTTCACCAAGTACGGCAAAAACCATTTGCTGACGCAGGCATTGATTGTCGGCGGTACGTCGATGGAAGACCAGATTCGCAATCTGGATCGCGGCGTGGATGTGCTGATTGCGACGCCGGGACGGCTGCTCGATTTGTTCGGGCGCGGCAAAATCCTTCTCGCCGACATTAAAATTCTGGTGATTGACGAAGCGGACAGGATGCTGGATATGGGCTTTATTCCTGATCTGGAAAAAATCGCCTCTATTCTGCCACCGATCCGCCAGACGCTGTTCTTTTCAGCGACGATGCCGCCTGAAATCAAGAAGCTCGCGGATAAATTCCTCAGCAATCCGAAAGTTGTGACAGTTGCCGCACCTTCTGCGGCGGCGACGAATGTTGAGCATTATATTGTTAACGTCGCGCACTTCAAGCAAAAGCAAACGACTTTCTACAAGATTTTCCGTCAGGAAGACGTGAAGAATGCCTTTGTATTCTGCAACCGCAAACGCGACATTGATGAAGTGGCGCGTTTCATGAAATCCAAAGGGATCAAAGTGGCTTCGCTGCATGGCGATATGGATCAGACACGGCGCACCATGGCGCTGAATGCCTTTAAAGAAGGGCTATCTCAAATTCTGGTGTGCAGCGATGTTGCAGCGCGCGGGCTGGATGTGCAGGGCATGTCGCATGTTTTCAACTGGGATGTGCCGAATCATCCTGAAGATTACGTTCACCGCATCGGCCGCACGGGCCGCGCCGGCGCTACGGGCCGCGCTTTTACTTTCTCGACGCCGAATGACTTCAAGGCCGTCAACCTGATCGAAAAGCTGCTTGGTAAAAAAATCGCGATTTTCACCGTGGAAGGTGAAGAGGCGGCGCAACCCGTTCCGCAGGTTGAAGCCCACGCGCCACGCCGTGACCGCCCCCCGGCCAGAAAAGAGAAGGTGCCACAGGAAAAGCGCAGTCGCCATGAAGCGCATCATAATATTTCATCCGAAGACAATAACGGCGCTTTCGGCGCAGATATGCCTTCCTTCCTGAAGGGAAAGTAACCGGCATTGACATCCCCCTGATTATTCAAGAAAATCAGGCATGTGGTTCAGAATAATTATTTTGACGGCGATAGGCTTACTGGCGGATATTTCCGCCGGTCATGCGAATCCGCTGTCGTCCGGCAACAGCCTGAAAGATCCCGTCAACTTCGCCGCCAAATCCGTCACCAACGATGAGTCGAACCAGACGGTGACGGCGCTGGGCGATGTGGAGCTGGTGCAGGGTGGCCAGATTTTACGGGCCGATAAAATCATCTATTATCTGGCGGAAGATAAAGTAACGGCCATCGGGGGTGTGTCGCTGCTTGATGCAGAAGGCAATATCCATTTTGCCGAGGTTGTGGAGCTGCACAACAAGATGAAGGATGGATTTATCAAGGAGTTGCTGACGTTGCTGGCGGACGGATCGCGTTTTACGGCGACGGAGGCGAAACGTGAAAACGGCGGCACTAAAACCACCATGACCAATGCGACCTACACGGTTTGTAAGGTCTGCGAAGCCGATCCGCAGCCGTTGTGGCAGATTAAAGCCTCTGAAGTCGTGCATGATGCCACTGTCAAAAAAATCCACTACAAGAATGCCAGGATGGAATTGCTGGGGGTGCCGTTAATTTATGCGCCAATTTTTTCGCATGCCGATCCGACAATGAAAAGGAAAAGCGGGTTTCTGCGTCCGCAGTATGGATGGACGGCGGCGCTGGGCGGGCACCTCAACGTCGGCTATTACTATGATATTGCGCCCGATAGAGATATGACGGTTCATGTAGAGCCGACGACACTTGCCGGCACGCTGCTGCAGGGGGAATGGCGGGAGCGTTTTGTGCACGGCCAGATGAAAATCAACGGCAGCACCGTTAACTCGGACCGGAAGGAGGAAGATGGCAGTCTCGCCTCCGACCGACAGCGCGGCCATATATTCGCCACGGGGCGCTTTGATCTGGATGACAAATGGCGCGCCGGGTTTGATGTCGCGCGCGCCTCGGACAAGCAATATTTGCGGCTTTACGACATTTCCAAAGAAAACGTGCTGAGCACGCAAGCCTATGCCGAACGCTTTTCCGGGCGGGATTATTCGCGGGTGAGCGCGCTTAACTTTCAGGACGTGCGTCTCGGCATCCGAGAGAGTCAGCCGGATATTTTTCCAATGATGGAACATTCGATGATCGGGGAACCGGGCGCCTTGTGGGGGGGGCGCTGGCATGCTGATATTGCTACTTTGGGATTAACCCGCACCAACAACAATCAGGATGTGCAGCGGGGATCCGTCTCAGCGGGATGGGAGCGCCGCGATATTTCTGCGGCAGGTGTTTCTACGATGACGCGTCTGGACGGACGCGGGGATTATTATGGGGTGCAGAACAGCGACGCCGCCAAAATTGACCCGCTGCTCGATACCAATCCGGTCACAGGGCGTGGCATGGCGACGGCGACGCTGATTTCCAGTTACCCGCTGGTGAAGACGCTGACAGGGGCCCAGGCCCTCATCGAGCCGCTGGCCGGCATCAGCCTCAGTCCCAAAGTGGATGCCATGAGCGATGTGATCCCGAATGAAGACAGCATCGACGTGCAGTTCGACAACAATAACCTTTTTGCCCCAAACAGGTTCCCCGGCGGGGATCGTCAGGAAGACGGCGGCCGAATAAACTATGGCGTTAAAACCGGTCTTTACGGGGATGACGGGCGTTACGGCAATTTTTTTCTGGGACAAAGCTACCGTTTTTATGGCGACCCTGTATTCCCGGCGGGGTCGGGGCTGGAACAACGCCGCTCTGACTTCGTGGGCCAGCTTAAAGTCGGGCTTTTGAATTATCTGGAAGCCGACTACCGCTTTCAGGTCGATAGTGTGACGCTTGATGCCAAGCGGCATGAAATACAGGCAGGGGGGGGGGATGATCGCTTCCGGCTGAATTCCCGCTTTATGTATCTGGCTGCGGTTGCCGGAACGGGCTTTGCCGAAGCGCGCCAGCAAATTCAGCTGGAAGGAAGCTATAACATCACAAAAAACTGGAAGTTTTCTGCCTCGGAATTGCAGGACTTCGGGGATCAGCCCGGCCTGCGGAATGCGACGGTGGGGCTTGATTATGCCGACGAATGTTTCACTTTATCGGTGCAGGGATCGCGAAACGTCGCCGATACGGCTTCGGGGGATAATGACACGAAATTGTTGTTGCGTATCGGCTTTAAGAATATCGGGGAGTTTACAGGCCCGAAAATCCCCCTGGGCGGGAGAGAGGCGCAGCGATAAGCCGCCGCCTGCCTGAGGAACAAACAGCATACTTGTCGAAACGGCCAACAGGATATAAGGTTCGATCATGAGTTTTATGATGCAGGATTCGGGAATGCGATATCGTCAGCGGGCATCGGCGCGCAAACGGCGCGTGTTGTGGTTCCTTCTGGCTGTCGGTGTTCTATGCGGCGTCTCCTACTGGCAAGGCGCTGAGAATGTATTGAGCGGCGAAGTGGCCTATAAGCAGCAGGCGCTCAAGCTTCAGCAGGAGCGGGAAGGGCTTGAACAAACCATCACAACGCTGCGTTCCGAAGTGCAGTCCACGCA
>CAYGGT010000031.1:0-19330 GCA_964349475.1 uncultured Rhodospirillaceae bacterium | reverse complement strand
GTCAAGAACGGCAGTTATTCCGCGCTGCGGGCGGGTCGAGTTCATCTTCAAATCGTGCTGGAACAGTTCGTCTTTGACGGCGGCTTTAACCTGAATCCGGATCTGATCCATGTCGAGGCTTTTGAGCTGATCGGCGTGGAGTTTTTTCAGGATCGCATCTTCCTGTGGGTCAAGCACGCCGTCGGCGCGCGCCAGCAGGCCGCCGAAATAGATCAGCTGGCTCCGTGCCGCAGGGTCGTTGATGTACGGCAACAGGTCGGCGATCTTTTTTTCGTTCTCCATATCGTCTTTGAAAGCGCTTTCCTGCTCAGCCGTCAGCGCATAGGCGCGGCCCATGTTGGTAAAAACGTTATTCAGGTAAGCTTTTTCTTTGTCGGTGACGACGCCGTCAGCATGCGCGATGACGATAACGCAACGCCACATGTAAAACATGCTGGTTGAAAGAGGTGCTTTATTCTGTGACGCCATTCCGTTCATGAACACAGCTTAAGCATTTCTACAAAACTGTCAATATTGGAACATGCGCCGCTGTCACGGGGTTATTAGCCTTAGCGATGATTTATATGAAGATGCCAAATACGGGCTGGCGGACAAAAACGCCGTTTTTACGTGGCCGGATGGCATGGGGCAGGAAGGTCGTGCATGTCGTGGCTTTGTCCGAATGCATGGCGACGCTTCCGGAGCTGAAAACAGCGCCGGCGAGCGGCCCTGAGGCCCTTAAAAAACGTCAGGTGCGGCACCAGTGGGTCGTGCCGGAAGACCTGCTGCAGAACCGCAACGCGGCGGGCATTGTCATTCTCGACGTTCAGGGCGATTCCATGACCCCCGATTTCGCGCCCGGCGACCGGGTGGTTGTCGATACCGCCGATATAACCCCCTCGCCCGCGTTATACGGCGCATGAGGCCCGCTTGCAAGACATCAAGATCTGCGGCCGCGTCATCGGCAAGTGGCAGCGGGTTTAAAGCAGATCCC
The DNA here is from genome assembly GCA_964349475.1 of uncultured Rhodospirillaceae bacterium. GTDB lineage: Bacteria > Pseudomonadota > Alphaproteobacteria > Micavibrionales > UBA2020 > PALSA-926. Next base: position 18,357 of record CAYGGT010000031.1, on the reverse strand, counting down.
GCAGCTTGAACAAGCTTTGTAAAAACGCTATGAATAGCACATGAACGCTTTTATATTTCCGGGCCAGGGCAGTCAGTTTATCGGCATGGGCAAAGACCTGGCCGACGCCTTTCCTGTCGCCCGCGAGACGTTTCAGGAAATCGACGATGCGCTTGATCAGAAGCTTTCGAAAATCATGTTCGCGGGGGATGACCGCGACCTGAACTTGACGGAAAACACGCAACCGGCGCTGATGGCGGTCAGCCTGGCGGTGACGCGGATTTTGCAGCAGGCAAAGCCCGACCTGCTGACGCCCGCCAGGGTAAAATTCGTCGCCGGGCATTCGCTGGGCGAATATTCCGCGCTGACGGCGGCGGGGTCGTTCCAGTTGAAAGACGCGGCGCGGATTTTAAAAATACGGGGCCAGGCAATGCAGAAAGCCGTGCCTGTCGGCGTCGGCGCGATGGCGGCGATTCTCGGCCTTGAAATCTCCGATGTGACGGCGATTGCCAAAGAAGCCAGCGGCGCTGAAATTGTCGCCGCCGCGAATGACAATTCCTTCGGGCAAGTCGTTGTCAGCGGTCACAAGGCCGCCGTTGAAAAAGCCATCGCGCTCGCAACCGCCAAAGGCGCCAAGCGCGCCATTTTGCTGGCGGTCTCGGCCCCCTTTCATTGCAGCCTGATGCAACCCGCGGCGGCGGCGATGCAGGAAGCCCTGGCCGTCCTCGACATCAGGCCGCCTTCCGTGCCGCTGGTCGCCAACGTCAGCGCCGAGGCCGTGACGGATCCCGCCAAAATCCGCCGGTTGCTGGTCGATCAGGTAACAGGCATGGTGCGCTGGCGGGAATCCGTGCTGTACATGAAAGCGCAGGGCGTAACGCATCTGACGGAGGTTGGCGCAGGCAAAGTACTCAACGGCCTGACCCGGCGCATCGACGCAGAACTGACCGGACAATCTGTCGGCACGCCGAAAGACATAGAGGAATTTTTGAAAGGGGCGTCATGACGTGGATCGTTTTCGCTTTGCTGGCTGCCGTCCTATGGGGTGCGAGTTACGCGATGTACGGGGAGCTGGTTAAATCCATGTCACCGGCCGCAACGACGTTTTACAGCTCAGTCGGCATGCTGGTCGTTTACGCCGGGTGGATGCTTTCCAGCGGTGCGCTGCATAATGACTGGCAGCTTCTTAAAAAAGGCGGCGGCGAGACAAAGCTCGTTCTGAGCCTTATCGCTGTCAATGCGCTCGCCAATATCTTTTTGGCACTGAGCATCAAGGAAAAAAATCCCACGGCGGCAGGACTGATCGAGATCAGCTACCCGCTTTTCACCGCCCTTTTTGCCTGGATTTTCTGGAAGGAGATGCAATTTACATTAGGGACGGCGCTTGGCGGCGCGCTCATCATGGCAGGCATCGCCTGCATTGCTTTTTTTGAAAAAACAGCCCAATAAATAAAAGGAGAGTTTCATGTTTTCATTCACAGGAAAAACGGCGCTCATCACGGGCGCATCGGGCGGGATCGGCGGCGCGATTGCAAAGGCGCTGCACGCGCAGGGCGCGGTTGTCGGGCTGAACGGACGCAATGTCGGGTCTCTTGACAAACTGGCCGCAGAACTAAAAGACCGCTGCCATGTGCTACCGGGGGCACTCGACAATGCGGAATCCGTTGATTCTCTCATGAAGGCCGCCGAAGAAAAAATGGGGCAGGTGGATATTCTTGTGAACAACGCGGGGCTGACGAAAGACGGCCTGTTCATGCGCATGAAGGATGAAGACTGGCAGGTCGTGCAGGATGTCAACCTGACAGCGCCATTTCGCCTGATCCGCGCCGCCATTCGCGGCATGATGAAACGCCGCAACGGCCGCGTGATCAATATCACTTCGGTTGTGGGCGTCACCGGCAATCCGGGCCAGGCGAACTACTGCGCCGCCAAAGCCGGCATGATCGGCATGACCAAGGCGATGGCGGCTGAGGTCGCCAACCGCGGCATCACGCTCAACTGCATTGCGCCTGGTTTTATCGCCACGGCAATGACTGATGCGCTGACCGACGATCAAAAAACTGCAATCGCGGCAACAATCCCCGCCGGGTCGATGGGCACGCCTGAGGACATCGCCGCCGCTGTGGTGTACCTCGCGAGTGACGAATCAAAATACATGACCGGCCAGACGCTGCACGTGAACGGCGGGATGGCGATGATATAAGGGTGAGCCGTAAAGAATTATTTTCCGATGCAGAAATCGCGGAAGATCGTATCCAGCAAGTCTTCGACATGCACTTTGCCGGTCAGGGCGCCAAGGCTGCGCAGCGCAAGGCGCAGATCTTCTGCCGCCAGTTCCGGCAACTGGGCCTGAAGGCTGCGGTCCAGCGCCGCGGCGACATCTGTCAGCGCAAAACGGTGCCGTTCCCGCGTGAGCGACGGACCGGCCAGCGTGCCGACCAGTGGGTTGACAAGCGGGTTGACAAGCGCTGCGGTTTTTTCAGTGAGGGTTTTTAAAAACGGCTCCATGCCCTCCCCGGTGGCTGCGGAAACGTGAAGGCCAGGGCGGGCTTGATGCGCCAGGTCTGATTTTGTAAAAAGCACCACCGTCTTTTCGTCAATCATCTTCAGCGTTTCCGCGTCCTGCGTTGCGCGCGTGCCGTCGAACAGAACTATTTTGATATCCGCCTCTTCCGCCAGTTTTCTGGCGCGGCGGATGCCTTCGGCTTCGATATCGCTTTCAGCGGCGCGCAGGCCCGCCGTATCCGCAAGGATGACCGGATACCCCCCCAGGTCAAGGTGCACTTCGACGATGTCGCGCGTCGTGCCGGCTTCCGCCGAGACAATCGCCGCATCGCGCCGCGCCAGTGCGTTCAGCAGGCTCGATTTCCCGGCGTTGGGCGCGCCGAGGATGGCGACCAGCACGCCGCTGCGCAACCTTTCCCCGCGCCTTTTGTCATCCAGATGCGCCCGGATGTCTTGCAGCAAACCCTTGACCTGAGGGCGCAGTTTCTCCGCCAGCTGCGCCGGCATGTCTTCTTCGGGGAACTCGATGTCGGCTTCCTGATGCGCCAGGATTTTTTTCAGATGTTCCGCCCAGCCCTGGTAAAGCCGCGCCAAACCCCCGCCCAGCTGGTCGAGCGCCTGCATGCGCTGCGCTTCGGTTTCAGCGTCGATCAGGTCGGCGACGGCCTCGGCCGCGGTCAGGTCCAGCTTGCCGTTTTCAAAAGCGCGCCGGGTGAACTCCCCCGGTTCCGCCAGGCGGCAGTCCGGCTGTTCCGCCAGTGCCGCCAGAAACCCGCGGATCACGGCGGTCCCCCCATGCACGTGATATTCAATGACATCGTCACCGGTGAAACTGGCGGGAGATTTAAAGTAAATCGCCACCCCGTGGTCGAGAATTTTTCCGCTGCCGGGTTCGCGAAATCCGCCGTAGACCGCCAGCCGCGGCGGCGGCACCGGACGGCCGCTTAAATTTTTATACGTCAGCAACGCCGACGGCCCCGACACGCGGATCACCGCCACCCCTGCCCGCTGCGGCCCCGACGCCAGCGCGAAAAATGTTTCTCCCGGCATGTCAGGCCCCAGGTTTTTGGTCATCGGAAAGAACCAGCCGTTCCACGCGCTGTCCGTTTTGCAAGTGCCGGTCGATGATTTCGTCGATATCGGCTGGTGATTTATAAGTGTACCAGACGCCCTCCGGGTAAATCACCATCACGGGCCCCAGTTCGCAGCGGTCAAGACAGCCGGCGGTATTGATGCGCGTGTTTTCTATCCCCAGCTCCTTGACGCGGGATTTCATGTAGTTGCGGAGCTTCTCCGCATTCTTTTCCTTGCAGCACCCACGTTCATGCCCGGCCGGGCGTTCGTTGGTGCAGCAAAAAACATGGGTCTGGTAGTATGACATTGAGGTTTTCCTTTGTTCACTGTAAGGTAATGAAAATAAGGGGCAGCGACAATATGAATCTTCCAGACGTTCGCATCAAGGCGACGGACGGCAGCGGCAGTTTCAGCGCTTTCATGAGCTTTCCCGCGATCTTTCCCGATGGGACGGCGGATACAGAAGCGCCGGGGATTATCGTTATCCAGGAAATTTTCGGCGTGAATAAAAACATGCGCGATATCTGCGCCCGTTTTTCACAAGCGGGATACGTGGCGATCTGCCCGGATCTGTTCTGGCGGCAGGAACCGGGCGTGCAGCTGACCGACCAGTCAGAGGCGGATTGGAAAAAGGCTTTGCAGCTGTATCAGGGGTTCAACACCGGCCAGGCTCTGGAAGATCTGAAGGCCACGCTGACTTTTGTCCGCAATCACCGGCGTTGCAACGGCAAGGTGGGCACGATCGGCTATTGCCTGGGCGGGAAACTGGCATGGCTGATGGCGTCAGGCTCGGACGCCGCGTGCAACGTCAGCTATTACGGCGTCGGGATCGAGGACGTGTTGGGTGAAGCAAAAAATATCCGGGCGCCGCTGCTCATGCATATCGCCGAAAAAGACAAATTTGTTCCCGGGACGGCGCAGACGAAAATCCTGAAAGCGGCGGAAGCCGTCTCCGCCGCCCAGGTGCACGTGTATCCGGGCGTTGATCATGCCTTCGCCCGCGTTGGCGGCGACCACTATGACAGGGAGGCCGCGCATCAGGCCGACACCCGCACCGCCGATTTTCTGGCGCGCTGCCTTGACGGGTGATCTGGCGGGGGGGTTAATTCGCCGCGCGCACTTCTGTGACTTCGGGGATGAAGTGCTTCAGCATGTTTTCAATGCCCGATTTAAGCGTCGCGGTGGAGCTGGGGCAGCCGGCGCAGGCGCCGCGCATGTGCAGGTAAACGACGCCGCCTTCAAACGACGAAAACACGATGTCGCCGCCATCTTGCGCCACGATCGGCCGGATGCGGGTGTCGAGCAGTTCCTTGATTTGCTTCACGATATCAGAATCATTCTCTGACGCCGAGTCCGCGCCGGCTGACGCCGGGTGCGCGTCTTCGTTCAGCATGACTTCGCACCCGGTGGTGAAATGCTCCATGATCGCGCCAAGAATCTGGGGTTTGAGAAACTGCCAGTCGCTCCCGGCGTCTTTCGTGACCGTCACGAAATCACCGCCGAGAAACACCCCGGCCACGCCCTTGATTTTAAACAGCCGCACGGCGAGCGGCGAAGGGTGCGCGGCGGCAGCGTCACGAAATTCCGCCGTGCCGCGCACCATGACCTGGCAGCCCGGAGCGAATTTAAGGCTGGCGGGATTGGGCGTTTGTTCCGTCTGGATGAACATTTAAGGCACTCCCTGGGTTGTTGAGTATACAAAATGGAGTTCTTTGCCCGGAAAGGCAAGGGGATAGATGGCATGGGCCGCCATCGCGGCTTCGGAAAATCCGGTCAGGATCAGCTTTAGTTTCTGCGGATAAGCCGCCACATCTCCAACCGCGAAAACTCCCGGCAGGTTGGTTTGCAACGTCAGCGGATCGACGCGGATGTGATGCTGGTCGATGTGAATGCCAAAACCGGCCAGCGCTCCCAGCTGCGGCGTCATGCCGAAAAACGGCAGCAAGACGTCTGCTTCCACGTTTTTGACCCGGCCGTCAAGGTCGGCGAGCGCCACGGATGTCAAAACGCCGTCGCCGCCGGAAATTCCATGCAGCTGATACGGGATCACCATCTCGATTTTTCCGCCGGCCGCGATCTTTTGCAGCTGCTCGATGGATTGGGGCGCGGCGCGAAACTTGTCGCGGCGGTGGACGAAGTAAATTTTTTTCGCCAGGGGCGCCAGCGATATCGCCCAGTCAACCGCGCTGTCGCCGCCGCCGGCGATCACCAGCGTTTTGCCTGTAAAATCACTGCGGCGCCTGACCCTGTAAAAAACCGATTTACCCTCGTATTCTTCAAGACCGTCGAGCGGCGGGCGGTTGGGGCCAAAGGCCCCCGCGCCAGCGGCAATAATCACCGCCTTGCAGTCGATCACGACCCCTGCTGCTGTCGTGACTGTGTGGCCGGCGCCGTGGCGTTTCAGGCCGGACACTTGCTGGTTAAGATGATAAACCGGCGCAAAGGGCCTGGCCTGTTCTTCCAGCCTTTCGATCAACTCCCCCGCGAGAATGACGGGATAGCCCGGAATATCGTAAATCGGCTTTTCGGGGTAGAGCGCCGCGCATTGCCCGCCGGTATGCTCAAGGCTGTCGATGACATGACACCGCATTTTCAGCATGCCGCATTCGAATACCGCAAACAGACCGACCGGCCCGGCACCGATAATCACCACATCTGTCGAATATTTCTTTTCCGGCATGTGAATACCCATTAGTCTTGATAGAAGGCAGAGTAGCAGGAAATGACAAGTCAGACACGGGTAATCGAAAACGAAAAAGCCATGGCGGATTTTGCCGCCCGCGTTGCGCCGCATCTGAAAACGGGCGATGTGGTGACGCTGACGGGCGGGCTTGGGGCTGGCAAAACCGTTTTCGCCCGGGCGCTGATCCAGACGCTGTCGCCGGATATCGGAGAAATACCCAGCCCCACGTTTACGCTGGTGCAGGTCTATGAGCTGCCCCAGATATCCCTCTGGCATTTTGACCTTTATCGCCTGAAAGAAAAAAAGCTTGATATTCTGGAGCTGGGCTGGGAGGAAGCGCGTTTTTCCGGGGCCGCTCTGGTCGAGTGGCCGGACAGGCTGGCTGGCCTTTTGCCCAAAGATAGATTAGAAATAAAGATTGATTTCGTGAAAGATTCTGAAAATATGCGCACTGTCCTCCTGGACCCGTTTGGTGCCTGGCACGACCGGCTGAAAGGAATAAAACCATGATTAAAAAAGCCTTCGTCCTCGCCGCCGGCATGGGGGAGCGGATGCGGCCGCTGACGGACCGTTGCCCGAAGCCGCTGCTGGTGGTGGGCGGCATGACGATGCTCGACCGTTCGCTCAACGCATTGGCGGAGGCCGGGGTCGAGGAGGCGGTGGTGAACAGTTTTTACCTTGGTTCCATGATCGAAGACCACCTACGACACCGAAAACTCCCGCGCATCACGTTTTCCCGTGAGAGCGAGCTGCTGGACACCGGCGGCGGGGTCAGGAAGATGCTGGGTTTTTTTGGTGATGCGCCGTTTTATGTGCTCAACGCAGATATCGTCTGGACGGAGGGCCAAACGGAAGGACAGCAGCCGGCGCTGAAACTGCTGGCCGACAAATGGGACCAGGAAAAAATGGATTTGCTTCTACTCCTGCATCCCTCTGCCGGCAAGGGCGATTACTACCTTGCCGACGACTCTGATCAGCCGGTTTTCGCCAAAAACAACAGTCAAAAGCCCAATTATATTTTTGCCGGACCGCGCATCGTGCACCCCCGCCTGTTTGACAATACCGCCGCGGGGAAATTTTCTTTTCTCGACCTGTTCCACAAGGCAGAAAAGAACGGGCGACTCTACGCCCTGCGCCACACCGGCGGCTTTTACCACGTCGGCGATCCTGCGGCATTCGCGGAGACAAACCGGATACTGTCGGGGATTTCCTCTGCCGCGCCCGCGAAGGCGGTCGTTCATTAGCGCCATCTATAATATTCCGGCAGGGCAGTCCTTTGCCGATGCCCTGGCACAGGGAATCCTGGAGAAGACGGAAAAAGACCCGTTGCTGCTCGCCGGTTATACGGTTTTACTGCCGAGCCGCCGTGCCTGCCGTACGGTGCAGGAAGCCTTCCTGCGGCTGTCGGGCGGCACGGCGCTGTTGTTGCCGGCCCTGCGTCCCATCGGCGACGTCGATGCCGACGACGTCGCTTTGTTCATGGCGGCGGAGGAAGGTTTTCTCGATATCCCGCCCGCCGTGTCGCGGCTGGAAAGACAGTTGTTGCTGGCCCACGCGCTGCTGAAAGCGAAAATGGCCCAGTCTTTCGATCAGGCCGTGGCGCTGGCAGCGGACCTGGGCCATTTTCTGGACGAAGTGCAGACGGAGCGCCTCGGTTTTGACGGGCTTGCCAAACTGGTGCCGGAAGAATTCGCCGGGCACTGGCAGAAGACGCTGACGTTCTTAGAAATTCTGACCGAACACTGGCCCGCCATTCTTGCCGAACGCGGCGTGATCGACTTTGCGGCAAGACGCAACCTGCTGCTGGAAGCGCAGGCCAGAACCTGGCGCCAGCATCCGCCTTTGACGCCGGTGATCGCCGCCGGCTCGACCGGCACGGTTCCGGCGGCGGCAGAGCTGCTGGCGCTGGTCGCGACGCTGCCGCAGGGGATGCTGGTGCTGCCTGGGCTGGATGTCTCTCTGGATGACGACAGCTGGGAAAAAATGAACGAAGACCACCCGCAGTTCAACATGAAAAAATTGCTGGCAGTGGCGGGGGTGGAGCGGAGCGGCGTCAGGGAATGGCCGCTGCAAAAAAAACCGCAGGTCAATCGCCACCGCGTGCGGCTGATGTCGGAAGCGATGCGTCCCGCCGACACCAGCGAAAACTGGCGGAAGCTGACGACCGCCGAAATTCCCGCGCAGGCACTTGACGGATTCACCCGCATCGACTGCGACACCCCGCAGGAAGAAGCCGATGTCATCGTCTTTATTCTGCGGGAAGCGCTGGAGAAGCCCGGCAAAACCTGCGCGCTGATCACGCCCGACCGGCGGCTGGCGCGGCGCGTGGCGCTCGGCCTGCGGCGCTGGGGAATTCAGATTGACGATTCCGGCGGGCAACCGCTGACGGAGCTTCCCATCGGCACCTGGCTGATGCTGACGGCGGAAATGGCGGAAGATAACCTTGCGCCGGTGACGCTGTTGTCGTTTTTAAAACATAAATTCCTGCCGGATGACCTGCGCGACAGCGTGCAGCTGCTGGATAAGCTGGTTTTGCGCGGTCCGCGCCCTTCCCAAGGTTTTCAGGGCCTGCGCGACGCCGTGGGGGCGCTGGGTGAAAAACACCATCCCCTGCTGCGCTGGATCGACCAGCTTGAAAGACTCACCAAAGAATTCATCGACATGATGTCGTCGGAAAACGAAATACCGTTTCACGACATTTTGACGGCGCACGTCCGGATGGCAGAAGCGCTGACTGACTCAAAAATCCTTTGGCAGGGCGAAGCCGGGGAAGCGGCTGGTGAATTTCTCGGCACCCTGTTCAAATCTTCCCGCGACGTTCCGCCGCTTTTGCCGGCGCAGTATACGATGCTGCTTGGCACGCTGCTGAAAACGCTGACGGTGCGGCCGCGTCACAGCGTCCATCCGCGTCTCAGCATCCTCGGCCAGATCGAGGCGCGTCTGTACTGCGCCGACAAGGTGATCCTCGGCGGCATGAACGAAGGCACCTGGCCGGATTTGCCGGCGCACGACCCCTGGATGTCGCGCCCGATGCGCCGGCAGTTCGGCTTGCCCGCGCAAGAAAAAAGCATCAGCCTCGCCGCGCACGACTTTGTGCAGGCCGGCACGGCGGCGGAGGTGGTCGTCACCCGCGCGCGCAAGGTTGACGGCACGCCGACCGTCCCGGCGCGCTGGCTGCTGCGGCTTGAAACGGTTCTCAAAGCGGTCGGGCTGGAATGGCCGGAGGCGCCGGGGCGGCACTACCGGAAATGGGTCAAAGACATGGACCAGCCGCGCGACGTCAAACCCGTTTCCCGCCCCGCGCCGACACCGCCGCTTGCGGCCCGCCCGAGAAAAATGTCGGTGACGCGCGTTGAAAGCTGGATGCGCGACCCTTATCAGATTTACGCGAAATATGTGCTGCGTCTTGACGCGCTCGACCCCGTGGACGCCGACCCCGGCGGAGCGGAACGCGGCACATTCATTCACGCGGCGCTGGAGAACTTCGTCAAAACATTTCCCGACGAAATTCCCGAAGACGCCGCCGCGCAGCTGTTAAAATTCGGCCGCCATGCCCTGACGGAAATGCGCATCCCGCAGGAAGTCGAGGCTTTCTGGTGGCCGCGTTTTGAAAAAATCGCCGATCACTTCATCCGTCAGGAACGGGTCTGGCGTACGGAAGCAGCACCTTTCTTAACCGAGACCGAAGGTCGTTTTCAGTTTGAAACGCCGGGCGGGCCGTTCGTTCTGACCTGCAAGGCTGACCGCATCGACAAATTTCGTGACGGCGGCTATGCCATCACGGACTATAAATCCGGCGTCGTCCCCGAACCCCGCGACGTGAAGGCGGGCCTGTCGCCGCAACTGCCGCTGGAAGCGCTGATTTTAGAGCGCGGCGGTTTTGAAAAAACCCCGGCCGGGAAAGTGCGCGATTTGATCTACTGGAAAGTCACCGGCAGCGGCCAAAAGCCCGTCGAAAGAAAATCCGTGGCCCCCGTCGAACAGATGGTCGCTGATGCCGAAGCCGGGTTGAAAGCGCTGGTGGAAAAATTCGACAACCCCGCCACGCCTTACCTCAGCCAGCCCCGCACGGACGCCCGGCCGCGCTTTTCGGATTACACGCATCTGGCGCGGGTCAAGGAATGGGGCGTTTCCGGCGACGACGACGAAGGATCATCATGACAAGTCATCCCGGCTTAAAACAATCGCAAGCTTCCGACCCTTTGCGCAGCGTCTGGGTCGGCGCTTCCGCCGGCACCGGTAAAACCAAAGTGCTGATCGACCGCGTGCTGCGCCTGATGCTGCAGGGAAACACTCTTCCTGGAAAAATCTTATGTCTCACCTTCACCAAAACGGCGGCGGCGGAGATGTCGAACCGGATTTACGCGCGGCTTGGCGGCTGGTCGGTGAAGGAGGACGCTGAACTGAACCTGGAGCTGGAAGAGCTCACCGGTACAGCGCCGTCGCCGGAAACCACGCGGGAAGCGCGGCGGCTGTTCGCCCGCGTGCTGGATACACCGGGCGGGCTCAAGATCATGACCCTCCATTCGTTCTGCCAGTCGGTGTTGAAACGCTTTCCGGTGGAAGCCGGACTGCCGCCGCATTTTGAGCTGATGGACGAACAAAACGCCATCGAGTACCTGATGAAATGCCTGCACGACATTATCGGCGCGGCGCGGAAAAACCCCGACACTGTTCTGGCCAGCTCATTTAACCAGCTGACTCTGCATCTTGATTTGATAAAGACATCGGAACTGATGCAGGAGATCATGGCGAAACGCAGCTTGCTGTCTGGCATCCTCAGAGCGCATGGCGACGTCGAGGGAAGCGCGGAGAAGACGGTTGCGGCGATGTATGCCCGCCTCCCCCCCCTTCCGCCGGCGGGAAAAGATTGGGGAGAAGGGGCCCTCACCGACGCAGAGGAATCCGAACTTAGAAAATCCTTAAACGCTCTTTTACAGGGCAGCAAAAGCGATCAGGAAGCGGCATCCTGCATGCAGCCCTGGCTGGAGCAAAAGTCCCGCCGCGCGGAACTGTTTGACGATTATTGTCAGGCGTATTTCACCGCCAAGGGAGAAGTTGCCAAAAAACTGGCGACCAAAGCGGCGGCGGGTATTTATCCCGATATCCAAACCGTCATGCAAAAAGAAGCGGCGCGGCTGGACGCGCTGCGCAAAGAACGGCAAACGGCGCATTTTGCACAGGTGAACGCGGCTTTGCTGACGGTGGCGGCGGCGATGGTCGGCCACTACGCGCGCCACAAAAGACGCCGCGACAAGCTTGACTTCGACGATCTCATTATCAGAACCTGCGACCTGCTGGCGGCGGAAAACATGGCGCCCTGGGTGCTGTTCAAGCTCGACGCCGGCATTGACCACATCCTGGTCGATGAGGCGCAGGACACAAGCCGCAACCAGTGGCAGGTTATTTCTTCCCTCAGTGAAGATTTTTTTTCCGGCACCGGCCAAAAGACGCTGTTTGTCGTCGGCGACGAAAAACAATCTATTTTCAGCTTTCAGGGAGCGGACCCCGCCGAGTTTGCACGGATGCAAAATATTTTCGGCGGCCGCGTGCAGGGAGTTCAGCAAGGCTGGGAAATTTTTCTGGAGTATTCGTTTCGCTCCACGCGCACTGTGCTGGAAGTCGTGGACGGCGTCTTCGGCAACGCGCTGACGAAAAGAGGCGTCGTTTTCGACCTTGCCCGCGATGTGCGGCATCTGCCTTTCCGCGCCGGTCAGGCGGGGGTGGCGGAACTGTGGCCGCTGATCAAGACGGCTGAAAAAGAAAAGCCGGAACCGTGGAAAATGCCGACGGAAATCGACACCGGCGACAACGCCGCCAGCCACCTGGCGCGTAAAATCGCCGCGACCATCCGGCACTGGATCGACACCAAGGAAACGCTTGCCTCCCGCGCCCGGCTGATCCGCGCCGGCGACATTCTGATTCTTGTGCAGTCGCGCGGCGCCTTCGTCGAGTTGCTGATGCGCGCGCTGAAAGAACAGAATGTGCCGGTGGCTGGCGTTGACCGCATGACGCTGACCGAAGAAATCGCCGTGATGGACTTGCTGGCGCTGGCGCAATTCGCCTTGCTGCCCAAAGACGACCTGACGCTGGCGACAGTGCTGAAATCTCCGCTGGCGGGGCTGACCGAAGAAGACCTGTACCATTTGTGCCATGACCGCAAGGGGGGGCTGTGGCAATCGGTGCGGGAAAAAAATCAGGATCTCGCCGTCTGGCTGCAAGGCCGGATCGAAGCTGCCAGAAGCAGCACGCCCTATGAGTTTTTTGTCGAAGCGCTGAACACGCCCTGCTTCGCCGATGCCGTCAGCGGCCGGCGCGCCTTTTACGGGCGGCTCGGGTTCGATATCCAGGACGCGCTCGATGAGTTTCTCAACACCTGTTTGCACCACGAGCAAAGCCACACGCCGTCGCTGCAAAAATTCATCGACTGGTTCCTGCGCGGCGAGGCCGAAATCAAGCGCGAGCAGGACCACAGCGGCGCCGATGTCGTGCGCATCATGACGGTGCACGGCGCCAAGGGCCTGCAGGCGCCAATCGTTTTTCTGCCCGATACCGTTAAAAAACTGCACGATCACAACAAGGGCCGGGTGCGGCTGATCTGGCCGGAAGACGAAAAGGGCATGCCGTTTTGGTCGCCCCGCGCCGCGTTCGACGCGCCGCTTTACACCGGCTTGCAGGCGCAGGCGCGGGAACGTCAGGAGGAAGAATACCGCCGCCTGCTCTATGTCGCGCTGACGCGGGCGGAGGACAGGCTGTATATTTGCGGCCACCACGGCGCCCGCGCCCCCAAGGCGGACTGCTGGTATAATCTTATCGCCGGTGCTTTCCCGGCGGCGGAGAAAACAGAGTTTACGGTCGATGGCGATGTGATGACGGTGCTGCGTTTGGAACATCCGCAGGAAGCGCTGCCGGAAAAAGAAAAGCTTCAAGGAAAAAAATCAGGCGCCGCGTTTGCGCCGCTCCCTTCCTGGGTCTTTCAGCCGCCGCCGGACGAACCGTTTCCCGCCGTGCCGCTGGCGCCGTCAAAGCCGGATGAAGACGAACCGGCGCAAGGGCCGCTGGAGAAAACAACAGGGGAGAGGTTCAGCCGGGGCGTCATCGTGCATCAGATCCTCGAAATTCTGCCGCAGCTGCCGCCGGAAAAATGGGAGACGGCGCTGAAAAATTATTTGGCGCGGCCGCACCTGCGCTTGCCGCCGGCACAGCAGGCATCGCTCGCTTCTGAGATTCTGGCCGTGCTGCGCCATCAGGAATTCGCGCCGATTTTCGGGCCGGGTTCCCGCGCCGAAGTGCCGGTGTCGGGCCTGCTTGGCACAAAAATACTTTCCGGCCGGATGGACAGGATACTGGTGACGGAAAAAGAAGTGCTGATCATCGACTATAAAACCAACCGCCCGCCGCCGCGCCGCGCCGAAGACGTGCCGCCTGTCTATCTCAGGCAAATGGCGGCTTATCTTGCCGTCATGCGTCAGATCTACCCCGGCCATGCGGTGAAATGCGCCCTGCTGTGGACGGACGGGCCTTTGCTGATGCCGCTTTCAAACGATGCGCTTGTGCTGGAGCAGTAAGGAAGCTGTGAGGTTTACTGTTAATGCAAGGGGCTGGCGGGAAGGCTTATACTCAGGAGGAAAACTATAAAATAAATGTTTTCAAAAATATTTCTCCTTTTTATTTGTCTTTAAATGAGGCCGAGAAGGCGCAGAACAATGAGAAGGATGAGAATGCCACCCAAACCGCCGCTTGGATAATATCCCCAGTTCTTGCTATGCGGCCATGTAGGCAAGGCCCCCACAAGGATCAGGACAAGAATTATTAAAAGAATCGTTGAAGTTGTCATGGAATACTCCTTTGGTAGATATCCAACGATAGAAAGCTATAAAAGTTCCTTCAATAGCGGAACAAGCCTCTATTTCAGGCGTTGGCTTGTTTAAGCTGCCAAAGGATTAATTGGGCCTCTCCTCGGATTGCATGAAAGGACACCCGAATGAATAATAACTCCTTAAATACCAAATCTCTGCCGCTCGTCCTGGGGATTTTGATCGTGGTTCTTCTTGGCTACTATTTTCTTAACGCTCCTGACCGGCGTGACCCGGGAGAGAAAATTGGTGATGCCATACAAGAACTTGGCAATCGTACGCCGGGAGAAAAGATAAAAGATGCTATCACGGATAAAAAATAATAATGACGCCTATATCTGACGGAACACGGGGCTATGGATCCAGATAGATTATATGAGTCGCCTTTTACGGACTCTAGCCGCCTGAGCAAGCCCCATCTCTACAGCCTTTTTCTTTGGGGCTGTCGTAGATAACAAAAGTTATCTATGGTGGCAGAATGATATTAAGGCGTTGTAAACTAAGTAAAAAACTACAGTTAAAACTGTTAGAAAACTTCGTATCGGAGGTCACGGCGCGAACAGCCGCCAATCTGCTGGGCATTCAGGCCAACACGGCGGCGCTTTTTTACCGCAAGATTCGCGAGATTATCGTCACCCGGCTGGAAGCCGAAGCGCCCCCATTTGCAGGCGAAGTGGAAGTTGACGAGAGCTATTTCGGCGGCGCGCGCAAAGGCACCATCTTCATCAATCTCTTGTGTTGCTATAAAAATAGCTGTTTTTCCAAGAGCTTCAACCGCTCCCAAATATTTCTCAAGGCTGCCATTAAAGGTAAGCCCTTCGGATTCATCTTCGTCCACATCGGCCTCAACCGGAATGGGATGGAATTTAGATGCCCGGATTTTTTCTTTTAATTCAGACAGGTTCATAAGAGGCTCCGTTTTTGAAGATAGGGGCTGTTTTTTAATCAAACCGGAACATTTTCGCTGGCAATTTTTTTTCTAGGCCATCAGAGGAACCGAAAAGAAAAATAAACCCTGAAATAAATCCTTGAAAAATAATTCATTTTTTCCGTCTTTTGGCACTCTCTTGACAAGAGCGCTAAGTCGATTTATATTGGAATCATGAGCCTTTGGTTCGCTTGTGACCCTTCTGGGCATAGGCTTTTTTGTCAAATGATGTGTGTCTATTCGAATTAACGGCTCGTTTTTGTTGTGGTCTTGCTTGTTCTTTAAAGGAGGTTGCCATGAAAACGCAAGGATCATATAAACAACTTTATGCTGAAACCCTTCGCGATGTCATCAAGGACCGCGTGGTTTTGAAGTTCAACCCGATAGATACGGTGCCGGACATCACGCGCCGCCTGCGTGCCAGCCAGACGAAGGTCGCGGGCGTTGTCGGTGTGCACGGAAACCTTGTCGGCATGCTCACGGAAAACGGCGTCATGCGGCGCATTTTCTCCCGCTTTGACAATCCGCCGCCCAACATCGAGCGTCTCCACAATCATAAGGCCGTCAGCCGTATGACCGCGTGGGATGTCATGATCGAGAATCCTGATACGCTGCATGTTGATGATGCCGTCGAAGACGCACTGGATGTGATGACTTATCTGAGTCATTCATGCATGCCAGTTGTCGATAGCGAGAAAAGGCTTATCGGCATTGTCGACACAGGGGAACTGCGGCGCAGTCTTGAGAAAAAGTACGGGGCCCTGAAGAGTCTCGAAGACCCTATTTCCCTGTATGCAATACAGCAAAAGCTGCACGACCTGAACTTTGGTAACTCTCATGCGTACTCTTAGGAAGAGCTGGAAAGGAGGTTTGAGGAATATGAAAGGGGAAATGCGTAACAGCCTGTCAAGAAAGGTGGATACGGTCGGAGAAATCACCGTCAACCGCCCATTACTGACATTCCGAACTGAAGAAAGGATCGAGCATATCGTCCGCGAGATGCTTAACCATCATCAAGGCGCAGTGGGCATTACGGACACGAATGCGTCCGGAAAACTTATCGGCTTACTGACGGAGAGAGATGTCCTGCGCAAGATTTTTGGATCGCACGGCGAAACGCAAGCGCAGTTTGACGCCAGAAATCAGCATCTGGATGTCTACCCCGGCACTCTGCTGGCGTGCGACGTCATGACCCGCAATCCGGTATGCCTGACTGAGGATACGCTGGTGGGTGATGCCCTGGAAAAAATCAAGCGCTACGGCTTTCGCTTTATCCCGGTCGTGAAAAAAGATGATGAGAGCAGACTGGCCGGTATCGTCAGCGAGCGTGAGGTTTTCTGGCATGCGCAGGAGAAATTGCGGCGCACAATCCAGACGCAAACCCAGCTTCTGCAATACTTTGTCGGTGACCCTTATGGCTGTGGCGGGACATCCTTGGAATTTCCAAACTGATTGATAGGGAGGTTTACATGAAAAACGCGCAATATAAAAATTTTACGATTGGCAGCTCTTTTTCTGATTACGATGGAGCCTTACGCTATCTGAGAGGAAAAGATCAGGGGATCATCAGGGAAGATGATCCGGATTTCTTTGCGGCACCCCTTGACCGTCGGGATAATACTCCCTTGCTGTCATCGTCGCGTAGAATCTTAAGAAAAATTCCCCGCAAGCAAAGAAAGGAGGAACGTCAAAAAGACTAATATTTGATTTTTTGGCTAGTTTCGGTTTTAGCCATCCGCCCTTCAGAAAAAGTGATCCACTTTTCGATGGGGCACGTACAAAGAACCGAAATGCGAAGTGCCCGGCTTAAAGGGGCTTTGCATTACCTGCGTGAGCAGTTGTTTTTAGTCTTGCTTAACAAAGGAGGTTAAAAATGGCAAACATATTGACACTGACCACACCCTTAATGCGTCAAACAGTTGGTTTTGACAGGCTGAATAGCATGTTTGAACAGTTGATGGTTGATGCAGGCGAAGGGTTTGATAACTACCCCCCTTATAACATCGACAAACTTGGCGAGGACAAGTACAGGATCACCATGGCCGTTGCTGGCTTCACAATGGATGATCTGAACATTGTTCTGCAAGATGGCGAACTGTCCGTTTCCGGCTCCACAAAAGACAAGGGAGTCGAGGAAGGCGTCCAAATTCTGCACCGTGGCATCGCCGCACGGGCGTTCCAGAGAACGTTCCGTCTGGCCGACTATATTCAGGTCACGGGCGCAGAAATGAAAGACGGCCTTCTGACGATCCACCTCGTTCGGGAAGTGCCGGAAGAGAAAAAACCGCGCATGATCCCGATCCAGGTGAGCGGATCGAACGGTCGAGCGACCATCGAAAACAAAAAGTAGAAAAGTTAACCCTGCGACGCCCTGAAAACTCTCTCTTCCCCGGAGAGGTTGAATGCTCCACGCCCAAAAGGCGTGGAGCAAGGGCGGAGCTGTCAAGAGTAAGGAGGGTAAAATGAAAACGACACATGAAAAATTACTGAGTACACTTAAAACAAGCGCTTGCGCCTTCGCCCTTGTACATGAACGTCTGACAAAGCAGTAAGCAGTCATATTTTTATACAAGAACAGCCCCTGCCAGTGAAGGTAAGGGCTGTTTTATCTTTAAGTGTGGTCAAACCGGGCCTTTTATTATGCAAGAAGTCTGATAAAAAAGGACAGGTCTTTCGACCTGCCCTTTTTTTATTTTAACAGTGCGGGAGAGACGTTACATCATGTCTCCCATGCCGCCGCCGTGTCCGCCGCCGTGGGAATGGGCTTCGTCTTTTTTCGGCAGTTCAGCGATGGTGGCTTCGGTCGTGATCAGCAGGCCCGCGATGGAAGCGGCATCCTGCAGAGCGCAGCGCACCACTTTCACGGGGTCGATGATGCCGGCCTTGACCATGTCGCAGTACTCGCCGCTTTGCGCATCGTACCCGAAGTTCGGGTCTTTGCCCTCGGCGAGCTTGCCGACAACGATCGAGCCTTCGACGCCCGCGTTAAAGGCGATCTGGCGGATCGGGGATTCCAGCGCGCGGCCGATGATCTCGATGCCGACTTCTTCGTCGCGGTTGGAGGATTTAAGTTTCACCAAAGCGCGTTTCGCCCAGAGCAGCGCAACGCCGCCGCCGGCGACGATGCCTTCTTCGACAGCAGCGCGGGTGGCGTGCAGGGCGTCTTCCACGCGGGCTTTTTTCTCCTTCATTTCGGTTTCGGTGGCGGCGCCGACCTTGATGACGGCCACGCCGCCGGCCAATTTGGCGAGGCGTTCCTGCAATTTTTCGCGATCGTAATCGGAAGTGGTTTCATCGATCTGGCGGCGGATTTGATTGACGCGGCCCTGGAT
>CAYGGT010000030.1:0-19576 GCA_964349475.1 uncultured Rhodospirillaceae bacterium | reverse complement strand
ATTATGCTGCCCCTTCTTTTTCTTTGGAGAACCTGGGTTTGTCGTCGCGGTCTCTGGAGAATCCGCCGCGATCTTCACGGTCACGGCCGAATCCGCCGCGGTCGTCGCCGTCATCGTCGGTGTGTTTCAGAAGGGCGGAGGGTCCTTCCGGAAGTTTTTCGATGCTGACGGTCATGAAACGCAGCACGTCTTCGTTCAGGCGGATATTGCGTTCCATCTCGACAATCGCCTTGTGCGGCGCGTCAAAGTGCATCAGCGTATAGTGACCTTTGCGGTTTTTCTTGATTTTGTAAGCGAGGCTGCGCAGGCCCCAGCTTTCGGTCTTTTTCAGTTCGCCGCCATTGTCGTTGACAATTTTGCCGAAGGCGGCCGCAAGATCTTCCACTTGTTTCGCGGAAACGTCCTGCCGCGCGATAAACACGGTTTCGTAGAGAGCCATCGATTTATTCCCTTGGTTTTATCTGGACCGCCGCTGTATCGCCAAACCATTTGACCACCAGCCGCACAGCCCGTAGCCGCCCGAATCATCCAGGCAGCGGGGAGAGTACAGAGCGGGAAATATAACGCTTCTAAAGCAGAACGCAAGCAATTTTCGATATTTCAACCGGACAGGAGGGTTTAAGTGCATCAAGTAAAACGCTATTTATCCTTTTCATAAGGGATTGCAGAGTGCCCGTCCAGGTGCTAAAACTGACGCCATGACCAAAGACCCCAACAACAACCAGAACCCGCCCGATATCGCAGACCGGTTTCAAAAATCGTTGTCGGACAGTTTTAACCGCATGAAGAAAGCCGCCCGGGGGGGAAGCTCTTCCGCGCAGGAAGAATTTTTTCACGCCGTCAAAAACAACCGCGCCGACGCCGTTTTGAAACTGATCGAGGCAGGCGGGGTTGACCTGAACGCCTGTAACAGCAAAGGCCAGCGGGCGCTGCATATCGCCGCCGTTGAAAATGCGCCCGAGGTCGTCCGGCTGCTGATCAGCCGTGGCGCCAACCCGCGCCTGGGGAAAGAGCATGATCCGCTGCATACGCCGCTGGAAGACGCCGTGATTTTTGAGCGCGCGGAAGTGGCGGAATTGCTGGCCGCTGCCGGAGGCTATACACCGCACCGGCGGGTGTACGGCCAGCCGCTGCTGCATCGGGCCTGCGCCAAGGGGGACCCGCGTATCGTCGAAGCCCTGCTGAAAGCCGGCGCCGACTGCAACGAAGAAGACGAAAACGGCTCGACGCCGTTACTGACCGCCATCACCTACGGACGGCTGGGCGTGGTCAAATCCCTGCTGCAGCTGCAAAAAGTGCTGGACGTCATGCACCTGCACTTTATCAAGACGGATGAAAAAAAACGCACCGCGTTTCAGCTGGCCGCCGACTACTGCGGCCCGTCGATTGTGTCAGCGATGATTGAAAAAGGCGCTGACGTCAACGGTTGCAACGCGGAAGGAAAATCGCCGCTGATCTGCGCCGTGGAAAGAAACGACGCGATGCTGGTGCGCCTGCTGGTGGAAAACGGGGCCGACCTCAATAAAACCGCCGCCGGCCGTCCCACGCCTCTTGCCCATGCGCGCGCAACACTGGACGGGGCGGTGCGGGAAAATATGGTTGCCCTCTTGATCCGGCTGGGAGCCGACCCGGGTATTTCACCGTCGCCACCTTTTTTTAAACCATAGGAGTCCGTCTTGTACACGTCCCCCGGCCTGCCGCAAAAACCGTCCCGTGACGCAATCAACACGCCCGTCAGCGCGCTGGACGGCGACACTTACCTGCACAAGCTCTGCGCCATGAAAGCCCCTGTCGAGCTGATAAAAGAGGCCGTCTTTTCTCTCGGCGCCGACGTGCAAGCGCTCAACCGGTTTCAGGTGCCGCCGCTCGGGGTGGCGATCGCGGGCGGGGATCTGCGGATCATCCGTTGCCTGATCGAAGAGTGCCGGGCGGAGCTGTTTTTTTCCGTCGGCGGCAAGCCTTGTTTCAACGCGGCAGCAACCGCCGTCCTCTTCGGCCGCGAAGATGCTTTGCGGGTCATTTTAGACAATGGCGGCGGCGCTTACGTCAACGTGCCCTGGCCCGACGCGGGCGGGCTTTGCTGCCTGTCGCTGGCCATTCTTCAGGACCGTCTCTGTCTGGTAGACGCGCTTTTGGCAACAGGCGCTTTTCTCTCCCGGGAAGAAGGGGGGGAAAAGATGACGCCCCTGCACCGCGCCGCACATCTTGGCGACCGCGCCATGATAAAAAAATTGTTTGAAGCCGGCGCCGCGCTAGACCAGCGGCAATCCGCTTCGGGCATGACTGCGCTGCACTATGCGGCGTCGAGCGGAAAATTTTATGCGATTGATTACCTCCTGCAACAAGGCGCCGACCCCAACGCGGTCACGGCCGCCGGCCTGACGCCGCTGATGCTGGCCATTATGTCGGGGAGCAGCGTCATGTCCCTGAACGCGGCACTCGTGTCGCGTTTGATCGACGGCGGCGCCGACGTTAACTATCAGCGCCCCGACAACCCAAAAGACACCGCCCTGCACTTCGCCGCCGCCCGGGGGGATAACGACAGCGTTGTTACTTTACTGCGCAGCGGCGCCGACCCGCTTTTGGCCGACGCCTTTAACCGCACGGCCGCCCGCGCCGCCCGCATCGCTTCATACAGCGCTCTTGCCAACAAGCTGGATGACGCCGCCAGAAAAGCAGAACAGGCGTTTTTTGAAAAACATTACCAGCCGCCGCCGTGCAGCGGGACCCTTTAAGGGTGCGCGGGTAGCGTCAAATGCAGTTTTTCCCAAAGCTGCGCTGTCGTTTGTTTGAGAGCAACAGAAGCCTTATTAAACTGCCGGAAGAGAAACCTTTGTTCCGGCGGCGCGTAATCTTCGTTAAATTGCGTGATGAAGCAGGTACGCCCTGTTTTTGTCTGCTCTTTGGTGGGGCAGCCAAGCATCCCCCGCTCGTCCAGCATGATGCCTTTGGACAAAGCATTAAAAATCCGCCGGGTTTCGGACTCTTG
Organism: uncultured Rhodospirillaceae bacterium; assembly: GCA_964349475.1. Taxonomy (GTDB): domain Bacteria; phylum Pseudomonadota; class Alphaproteobacteria; order Micavibrionales; family UBA2020; genus PALSA-926. The sequence goes on along the minus strand of CAYGGT010000030.1, from coordinate 16,587 downwards.
CTTGTTGGCGTATTCAAACCCCAGTTCAATAATTTTGCGGTGAATGAAAATCGCTTCGTGTTCTGTTCTTGGGTAAAACAGCAGCACTTTGCCCAGACAAAAATCTTTGGTGACGGTGTTGTCGTGCATGACATGCTCCTCAACATTATTAATATACCATAACTATACACCCATTTAACTTTTATGTCAATAGTTTTTTAGATTTATTCGCGCCGGGGGTTCGGATAGTTTATGAAACAGAGTCAAGAGGTTACAATTTGCAAAAAGCTTTCCGCGACGTTTTTTCGGACCGGATGATCGCGCTGACGATTGTTGTCAGCGCGCTGGGGTACTTCGTCGATATTTTCGATCTGCTGCTGTTCAGCATCGTCCGCGTGCAAAGCCTGCGCGACCTGGGGGTGGAGGCGCACGACCTGCTGCCGGTCGGCATCCGGCTTTTGAATACGCAGATGGCGGGCTTGCTGCTGGGCGGCTTGGTCTGGGGCGTCACCGCCGACAGGTATGGGCGGGTGTCGGTCTTGTTTGGCTCGATCACGCTTTACTCCCTTGCCAATATCGGCAACGGTTTTGTGACAAGCGTCGATCAGTACGCGGTGCTGCGCTTCATCAGCGGCCTGGGGCTTGCCGGTGAACTGGGCATCGGCGTCACCCTGGCGTCGGAACTTTTGCCGCGCCACATTCGCGGGCTGGGCACGACGTTGATCGCGGCATTCGGCGTGCTCGGCGCGGCAGCCGCCACCTTGCTGTCGGAAATGACCGGCTGGCGCACCGCCTATATCGTCGGCGGCATCCTGGGGCTGGGGCTGCTGGCGCTGCGGGTGATGGTGCGGGAATCGGACCTGTACAAAAAAACAGCCGCGAAAAAAACGCCGCGCGGCACGCTGCTCACGTTCTTCCGCAGGCCGGAACTGTTGCGCCGGTATATTTCAGTGGTGCTGGTCGGCGCGCCGATCTGGGCGACGGTCGGCATCTTCATCACCTTCACGCCCGAATTCGCCAAGGCTTTCGGCATGACCGTCTTGCCGACCGCCGGCAAAGCCGTTTTTTATTGCTACCTGGGCCTTGCGCTCGGCGATTTGTTCAGCGGGACTTTAAGCCAGTACCTTGCCAGCCGCCGTAAATCCATCGCGGTTTTTCTGTGCCTGCTGATTGTCGTGACCGGCTTGTTCGTCACCATCCGCGCAGACTCGCTGTTGATATACTACGGCCTTTGCGGGTTGCTGGGTGTCGGCGCCGGGTACTGGGCGATGTTCGTGCAGGTGGGCGCCGAACAGTTCGGCACCAATATCCGCGCGACAGCGGCCACCAGCATCCCCAACATCGTCCGCGGCCTGACCATTCCGATGACCGCCGGGTTTCAGGCGCTTATCCCCGCGTTCGGCGTCACGGCAAGCGGCCTTGTTGTCATGACAGCCGCCCTGGTCCTGGCCTTTGCCGGGCTCTGGCATATTCGCGAGACGTTTCACGCCGACCTTGACTATGAGGACACGCCTTAAAGTACTTCATGAAAGGAGAAACGGCATGGTAAAAATACAAATGCACACCCAAAACGTCGAAAAGTCCCGCGACATCATCCGCAGCAAGATCGGCGCGCTGCAACCAAAAATCGCAATTATTCTTGGCTCCGGCCTGGGCGGGCTGGCGGACAAGGTTGAAAACGCCGTCACTCTTCCCTACGGGGACTTGCCGGGGTTTCCCGTCCTGACCGTGCGGGGCCACGCGGGGGAGCTGATCGCGGGAAAAATTTCCGGCGTTGACGTGCTGGTGCTCAAAGGCCGCACGCATTTTTACGAGACGCACGACGCCGATCCGCTCAAAACCATGATCCGCAGCATGAAGGCCGCCGGGGTCGAAACGCTGTTCCTCTCGAACGCGGCGGGCAGCTTGCAGCCGCAGATCGGGACCGGCCAGCTGATGGTGATCACCGACCACATCAACCACATGGGTTTTAACCCGCTGACGGGGCCGAACGACGACGATTTCGGCCCGCGCTTTCCAGCACTCGGCAACGCCTGGGACGACGGGCTGCGTCAGCAGTTGAAAGACGTCGCGGCAAAAAACAGCATCCCGCTCCACGAAGGCGTCTATGTGGCGTTTCGCGGGCCTTCCTTCGAGACGCCGGCGGAAATTCGCATGGCGCAGAAGATGGGCGGCGACGCTGTCGGCATGTCGAGCGTGCCGGACTGCATCATCGCCCGGCATTGCGGCCTGAAAGTCGTCGGCTGCTCCTGCATCACCAACATGGCGGCGGGCTTGAGCAGCGAAGAGCTGAGCCACGACCTGACGCTGGAAAACGCCAAACGCGGCGCCGTCAACTTCGAGAAGCTTGTCATGGCAGCCCTGCCGGTTTTGTCATGATCATCATCGACGCGCCATCGCCGAACTTCAATGCCCGCAAAGACGGCAAAAAAATAAAATACCTGATCCTGCACTACACCGGCTCCCCGACGGCGTTCGAGGCTTTGCGGCTGTTGCAGGGCGACGATCCCGCGCATCAAGTCAGCGCGCACTATTTGGTCGATGAAACGGGCGGCGTCACGCGGCTGGTCGATGAAGCGATGCGCGCCTGGCATGCCGGAAAATCCTGCTGGGAGGGGGAGACGGACATCAACTCCTGTTCCATCGGCATCGAAATTCAAAACCCCGGTCACGAACACGGCTATGTGCCGTTCCCGGACGCGCAGATGCAGTCCGTTGTCGCGCTGTGCCTTGGCATCATCGGGCGTCACGCCATTTTGCCTCAGAACATCCTCGCCCACTCCGACGTCGCGCCGGATAGAAAAAAAGATCCCGGCGAGCTTTTCCCGTGGGAAGACCTGGCGGCGCAGGGTGTTGGCCTTTGGCCGAAAAACGATGACAGCGACGCGTTAAAAACCGAAGACATCAAGCCCGCCTTGTTTCGCTACGGCTACGATCCGGGCCTGGATGAAAAAACACTCATCACCGCCTTCCAGCGCCACTTCGAGCCTGAAGCGTTTTTAACGCCAGGGACCGCCGGCACTCCCACGCCCATCACGGCCCAGCGGGTTCAGGCGCTCACCCGGCAAAAACTGGCCTTGCGGCCCAAGGCAAAATAACGCTGTGGTAAAGCTATATAATCTTCTTTTGTTTTCGTAACACGTATTCCAGCCGCAACAGGGCGTTGTTCTTTAAAACAGCCTCTCCGGCGTTCACCGGACCCTGAATGGTGATTTCGGTCAGGGTGGCAACGTCCATCGCCATGACGCGCATCAGGTTGCCGACCTGCTGGAACTCGAAAATCACCTCGCGTCCGTTCATTTTTTCTGTCATATTTTTCTCCATGTCCAGTATAAGAAAATCCGCCGAAAAATCAAAGCTGAAGCCTGACTTCACCTGGGAAGATCCCTTGCTCCTTGACGACCAGCTGGGCGACGAGGAGCGCATGATCCGGGACAGCGCGCGCAGCTACGCGCAGGAAAAACTCCTGCCGCGCGTGGTGGAAGCCAACCGCCATGAAATTTTCCACCGCGAAATCATGAACGAAATGGGGGCGCTCGGCCTGCTTGGCTCCACGCTGCAGGGCTATGGCTGCGCCGGGATCAACTACGTGTCCTACGGGCTGATCGCGCGCGAGGTGGAACGCGTGGACAGCGGCTATCGCTCCGCGCTTTCCGTGCAGTCTTCGCTGGTGATGTACCCGATTTACGCTTTCGGCACGGAAGAGCAAAAGAAAAAATATTTGCCGAAGCTGGCGACGGGCGACTGGGTCGGCTGCTTTGGCCTGACCGAGCCTGACGGCGGGTCGGACCCCGGCGCGATGAAGACCCGCGCCGTAAAAACCAGGGACGGTTATCTTCTGAGAGGATCCAAAATGTGGATCACCAATTCCCCCATTGCCGATGTGTTCGTCGTCTGGGCGAAAGACGACGCCGGCGATATTCGCGGCTTCGTGCTGGAAAAGGGCATGAAGGGGTTGAGCGCGCCGAAGATCGAGGGCAAATTTTCGCTGCGCGCCTCCGTCACCGGCGAAATCGCGATGGAAGATGTTTTTGTGCCGGAAGAAAATAAATTCCCCGATGTAAAAGGGCTGAGCGGGCCGTTTTCATGCCTGAACAACGCCCGCTACGGCATCGCCTGGGGGGCGCTGGGCGCGGCGGAATTTTGCTGGCACCAGGCGCGGGCGTACACGCTTGACAGGATCGTCTTCGGCAAGCCGCTGGCCGGCACGCAGCTGGTGCAGAAAAAACTCGCCGACATGCAGACGGAAATCACGCTGGGGTTGCAGGGGGCGCTGCGCCTTGGCCGCCTGAAGGACCAGGACCGCGCGGCGCCGGAAGCCATCTCGCTGATGAAACGCAACAACTGCGGCAAATCGCTCGACATCGCCCGGCAGGCGCGGGACATGCTCGGCGGCAACGGCGTGTCCGACGAGTACCATGTCATTCGTCACGTCATGAACCTCGAAGCCGTCAACACCTACGAAGGCACCCACGACATTCACGCGCTGATTTTAGGCCGGGCGATGACGGGGCTGCAGGCGTTTAGCTAGGCCGGCGACGCGCCGGCTACTGAAAGTCTGAATGACGATAGCCCTGCATGTAAAGAACGGCGCTTAAATCAGTGTGGCGGATCTGGTGCGGCGTCGCCGCCACGACCGCCGGCTTGCCGAAATAGCCGACCCCGACGCCCGCTTTTTGCAGCATCGGAATATCGTTCGCGCCGTCACCCACGGCGACAACGTGTTTCAGGTCGCAAGGGAAGCCCCGCGCCTGCTCGACGACCAGTCTTTCTTTTGCCCGTTTGTCAAGAACAGGCGTCACGACTTCCCCGGTCAGCCTGTCGTCCTGAACCACCAGCCGGTTGCCGAAGTTTTTGTGAAAGCCGAGCGTCGCCGCCACGGCGGCGGTGAAAAAGTCGAACCCGCCCGACACCAGCACGCACTGAGCGCCGCGCCTGCTCATGGTTTTAACGAGCGTCGCCGCCCCCGACGAATACTCCACCTGCCGCAGAGTTTCGGCCAACGCCGCTACCGGCAAGCCTTTCAGCAGCCTCACCCGAAGGCGCAGCGCTTCCTGAAAATCAATCTCGCCGCGCATGGCCTGTTGCGTGATCGGGGCGATTTTATCCTTCAGGCCCGCCTGCGCCGCCAGTTCGTCCAGCGTTTCCTGCACGATGATCGTCGCGTCCATGTCGGTGATCAGAAGTTTTTTCTTGCGAAATTCGTCGTTGGGCTGCACGAAAATATCAAACGGGCCCAGGGTAGTCAGGACAGCCAGTTTTTCTCGAATAACGTCCATCCGTGCTGAAGATTCCGCCCTGACCAGAATATCAACGGCATAGCCAGGACGCAGCGTTTCCACGGTCAGGTCTTCCACGCCCGTTTCCTTGACGGCCTGCGCCGCCCGGTTTTCGAGCGCGGCGTCAGGGCTGCTGCCGACAATGGTGACGACTGTTTTAACCATTTTACTTCCAAAGAATTAGCGTTATTATTGCCATTCTTTTAAAGTTTAAGAAAGGCCCCTCTCATGACAATCCCGCCCCGCCCCGCAACAAAACCGGTCAACCCCTGTTTTTCTTCCGGCCCCTGCGCCAAACGGCCGGGCTGGTCGCTTGACGCGCTGAAGGGCGCTTTACTGGGGCGTTCGCACCGCACGTCCATCGGTGTCAAAAGAATTCACGACGTGATCGAAAAATCCAAGGCGCTGCTCGGCATGCCCAAGGACTACCGCCTTGCGCTTGTGCCGGCCTCCGACACGGGCGCGATTGAAATGGCAATGTGGTCGCTGCTGGGGCCGCGCGGCGTGGATGTGCTCAGCTGGGAAGTCTTCGGCAAGTTCTGGATTCACGATGTCGTCAAACAGTTGAAGATAAAAGATGTGCGCACCTTTGAAGCTCCCTTCGGCGCTCTTCCTGATCTTTCACAGGTCTCCCCCGACCGCGACATCGTCTTCACCTGGAACGGCACGACCTCCGGCGTCAAAGTGCCGAACGGGGACTGGATCAAATCCGACCGTCAGGGGCTGACCCTCTGTGACGCCACCTCGGCCGTTTTCGCCATGGATATGCCATGGGACAAGCTCGACGTCGTCACCTGGTCGTGGCAAAAGGCGCTCGGCGGCGAAGCGGCCCACGGCATGCTGGCGCTTTCCCCCCGCGCGGTCGAAAGGCTCGAAAGCTACACCCCGCCCTGGCCGATGCCGAAAATATTCCGCATCACCAAAAACAACAAACTGTTCGACGAGCCGTTCGAGGGCAAGACCATCAACACGCCGTCGATGCTCTGCGTCGAAGACCACCTCGACACGCTCAAATGGGCGGAAAGCATGGGCGGCCTGCCGGCGCTGATCAAGCGCAGCACCGCCAACCTGAAAGCCATCGAAGAGTGGATCGCCAAGACCGACTGGGCGGAATTTCTGCCGGAGCGGGAAGAAATCCGCTCCAGCACGTCCATCTGCTTTAAAGTCGTTGACCCGTGGTTTACCGCCAAGGATGTCGAAACGCAGTTAAAAATTATCAAGGACACCGAAAAAATGCTGGATAAGGAAGGCGTCGCTTACGAAATCGCCAACCACCGCGACTCCCCGGCCTCTTACCGTTTATGGGGCGGCGCCACGGTGGAGACCGCTGACATTAAATCATGCCTGGAATGGATCAACTGGGCGTACCAGAGCGTAAAATCGCAAGAACAAGTGAAAGCAGCCTGATGACGGTACGGGATTCAAAAGAATATGCGGTGATCAGGAAATTCTACGGCGACCGCAAAGCCGCGCGGAGCCAGGTTCCTCTCGTCAACCACATCGACGAAGGAATTTTCATTCTAGAAAAAATAGGCGCCTCCGAAGAAGCGATGAAGGCGTTTTGCCTCCACCCCCTATTTCAGGCGGACGCAGATCTGGCGCAAAACCAGACGCTCACCCGTGAACTGGACCCTTACATTGTCATGCTTGCGCTGGAATACAGGAATACCGCCAACGCATACCTCAGCCAGCGCAAGATTGAAAAGCTTGAAGATATCCGGCTCAGCCCCCTCCCCGAAGTCAACCAGATGCTGATGGCCGATAAAATCCAGAACTGCAAAGACTTCATGATTCATCACCATGGTATCCACCCGAAATCGGATGAATTACACCAGTACTTCAAAAACTGGTTCCAAAGGCTGGGTATTCCGCAGAAAGTCTTCACCGCGCTGGAAAAACAAGCCCCCGGCCACACACGGCATCTCAAAAACCCCTCACCAGAAAAGCCTTAACATGACAATTCCCAAAGTCCTCATCAGCGACAAAATGAGCCCGCAGGCGGAGAAGATTTTCAAGGACCGCGGCGTGGACGTGACCGTGAAGACGGACATGAAACCGGAAGAGCTGAAAGACCTGATCAAAGACTTCGACGGGCTTGCCATCCGCTCCACGACAAAAGTCACAGCCGAAATTCTGAAGATGACCGGCGGCCGGCTGAAGGTCATCGGCAGGGCCGGGATCGGCGTGGATAACGTCGATGTGGGGGCGGCAACGCAGTCCGGCGTCGTCGTCATGAACACGCCCTACGGCAACTCCATCACAACGGCAGAGCATACGATTGCGATGATGATGGCGCTCGCCCGCCAGATCCCTTCCGCCAACAGCTCGACCCACGCGGGCAAATGGGAAAAATCCAGATACATGGGGCAGGAAATTTTCGGCAAGACGCTCGGCATCATCGGCTGCGGCAACATCGGCGCCATCGTCGCCGACCGCGCGATCGGCCTGAAAATGAAAGTCATCGCCTTTGACCCGTTCCTTTCGGCGGAACGCGCCGTCGAGATCGGCGTTGAAAAGGCCGATCTCGACGGCGTTTTGAGGCGCGCTGACTTCATTACGCTGCACACGCCGATGACAGAAAGCACAAAGGGCATCATCAACAAGGACTCCATCGCCAAAATGAAGCGCGGCGTGCGCCTCATCAACTGCGCGCGCGGCGGGCTGATTGTCGAAGCGGACCTGAAAGCGGCGCTCGACAGCGGCCAGGTCGCCGGTGCCGCGCTCGACGTGTTCGAAGAAGAACCGGCGAAAACGAACATCCTTTTTGGTCACGAAAACGTCGTCTGCACCCCGCACCTCGGCGCTTCAACGGCAGAGGCGCAGGAGAACGTCGCGTTGCAGGTGGCTGAGCAGATGGCCGATTTCCTCCTGCAGGGGGCCGTTGCGAACGCCGTCAATATGCCTTCCGTCACCGCCGAAGACGCGCCGAAGCTCAAGCCGTATATGAAGCTGGCCGAACAGCTCGGCAGTTTCGCGGGGCAGATCGCGCAGGACGCGCCGCTGGAGATCAGGATTTCTTACGAAGGCCACGTCGCCCTGCTGAATTTAAAACCGCTGACCGCCCTGGTCCTCGCCGGGTTCATGAAACCCTCGATGGAAGGCGTGAACATCGTCAACGCGCCCGTCAGGGCCAAGGAAATGGGCATTGCGCTTTACGAGACGCGGCGCGAAAAATCCGCAACGTATCAAACACTGATGAGTGTCAGCGTCATCACCGCCAAAGGCCACAGCACCGTTGCCGGGACGGTGTTTGGGGACCACCCGCGCATCGTTGAGATCGACGGCGTGCCGGTTGAAACCGGCCTGGGCAAGCACATGCTTTATATCGTCAACCTCGACAAGCCGGGGCTGATCGGAGCGGTCGGCACCATCCTTGGCGACGCAAAGATCAACATCGCGGATTTCAGTCTGGGGAGAGTTCCGGACGGGGACAAAGCCATCGCGCTCGTCTCTCTTGACGGCCCTCTGCCTGAAAAAATCGTCGCCGACATCGGCAAGCTGCCGCAGGTGGAGCGCGTCAAGGTCTTGGCGTTTTAAAGCCTTTGCGCAGCGCCGCGCGGTTTCTGATGAGCCAGTAACCGGCGAGCATCGTTTTCATGTCGTTGATCTGGCCGTTGTTGATGCGTTTCATAAATTCGTCCGACGAAAGGGCCGAAGTTTTGATATTTTCGTTTTCGTCAGCGTTGCCGTGGAGACTGCCGGTTTTGCTGCTGTCCACCACGCCAAAGACGATCGAAATTTTCTCGGACGTGCCGCCGGGGCTGACGTAAACGCCGGCGTGGGCGGTTTTCGGGTTTTTCAGGACAAGGCCGGTTTCCTCCAGCATCTCGCGCACGGCGGCGGCGATGTCTGTTTCGCCTTTGTTGACCCCGCCGGCGGGCACGGTATCGGTGTACGGGTATTCTCCCGCGGCCAGGATGCCGGGGCGCATTTCGTTGATGAGGACGACTTCGTCGCGCTTCGGGTCGTAAGCAAGAATACCGACCGCATTCCCGCGCTCGAACACCTCGCGCACAACGCGCTGGGTGCCGCCTTCGTGCCGGTCCATTTCAACTTCGTACCGGTCAACTTTGAAGTGACCGTCGAACACGCGCTTCAGGCTGGTGATCTTTGCGCCGGGCTTTTTATTTTCAGGCGGCATTATTCTCTTTTACCTTTACGTTCCTGACGAGACTCCTTGTGCTCTTCGTGGCGCTTCTGGCGAACGTCCTTGCTTTCCGCGCGACGCTCCTGCCTGTACTCCTGCCTTTCAGTTTTCTTTTCCGCGCGGTACTCTTTGTTTTCTTCGTGACGCTCCTGACGAACGTCCTTGTTTTCCGCGCGACGCTCCTGCCTGTATTCCTGCCTTTCAGCTTTCTTTTCCTCACGGTATTCCTTGAGCGAACTTCTCAGGGCTTCCATTTCTTTTTGGTGTTGTTCCATGGCGCTCTGGCGTTTCAGGCGGTACGCCTCGGCCATTTCTTTCATCTTCTGGCGCTCTTCTTCGTTTTGCGCGTGAATCCGGGCTTTGAATTCTTCCTGCCGCGCCTGCATGCTGTCATGGAGAGCTTTCTGGTCTGTCGTCATCAAAACTTCCGCCCGCACCGCGCTCAAAGAAGTAACGCTCAAAATAAACGCCAGCACCGTCATAAAAACGTATTTGGTCATGGTTCCGCTCCTGAAAAAGTTGGAAAAAGGTATCTTTTAATTTATACCACGAAAAGATTAACGAATCTCCTAAAACGGCTGCACAATCACCATCACGACAATGACCACCATTAAAATCGCGGGAATTTCATTCACCCTGCGGTAGAACGACGGCGGGCGCTCGTTCAGGTCTTTCAGGAAAATTTTTCGCCACCGCGCCAGAAAGCCGTGAAAGACGAAAAGCAAAACGACGGCCGTTAGTTTGACGTGCATCCACCCGCCCGCCAGCAGGATGGGGTTGGCAACAAGCATCGCAATGCCAAAGACCGCCGTCAGGATCATCGCCGGGTTGAGGATCAGGCGCAGAAGCTTTCGCTCCATGACCTTGAACGTCTGGGACAATTCAGACCCTTTGTCAGCGCCGGCGTGATACACGTAAAGCCGCGGCAGGTAAAGCATCCCCGCCATCCACGCCACCATTGAAATGATGTGCAGCGCCTTGAACCAGATGTAATATTCCGTGGCGAAGGTGATCATTTTTCTTTCTCCTGTAATACCATATTTTTTAAACTGTTGATAAATGCCGCCGTCGTGCCGACGGTTTCCACTTTGCCGAAGGAGGCGACGTTCAGCGCGCGGGCGCGGGCGCGATAGTCTATGTCGATTTCAACCAGTGTTTCAACATGTTCGGAAACAAAAGCCAGGGGGTAAACGGCCACACCAACGCCGTCATCCGCCGCTTTCTTCAACGCTGCGTCGGTCGAAGGGCCGATCCACTTCAAGCGCCCCACGCGGCTCTGGTAGCACATCTGCCAGTCGAGCTGCGGCCTGTTCAACTGTTTGACAATCGCCGCTGCCGTTTGTTCGCATTGTTTCTGGTACGGGTCCCCCCGGCGGATGTTTCTCTCCGGCAGGCCGTGGGCTGAAAACAACAGGCGGGTGTTTTGCGGCGTATGTTCCAGCGTCTTGCGTATCTGCTCAACCGACGCCGTCACGAAGCCTTCGTTTTCCGGGTAGGATAAAATTTCAGCCGTCGGCACGTCCAGCTGCGCCTTCTTCGCCGCCCGGCGCCAGTCCGCCAGCGCCGAGCCGGTCGTCGTATAAGAAAACTGCGGGTAAAGCGGCAGCAAGACGATTTGATCCGGCTGAAACAAGGCTACTTCTTTCGCCGTCTCATCGGCCAGCGGGTGCCAGTGGCGCATGGCGATAAAAACTTTCGCGCCCGGCGCTTTCTCCTGCAAGGCTTGTTCCAGCGCGTCTCTTTGCAACTGCGTGTTTTTGAGCAGCGGAGAGACAAAGCCGAGATGTGCGTAGGCTTCGCGCGCGGCCCCCCGGCTGCGGCGCCACGATATCCACTGCGCGACGCAGTACCGCAACGGCTTCGGCAGGGGAATGATTTTTTCATCCATGAAAAAATTGAACAGGAACGGCCGGATGGTTTCTTGCCCGGAAGGACCGCCCAGGTTGAAGAGAACAACAGCAAGTTTCACCGGCGATGCTCCCTGACCAGTTGCGCCAGCTGCGCCACATGCTCCGGCGCCGTTTCCTTGATCACCCCGTGTCCAAGGTTGAAAACAAACGGCGTTTTTTGTACTGTGCGCAAAATGCGCTGAACGCTTTCTGTCAGTGCCGCCCCGCCGGCAAGCAGCAAAGCCGGGTCGAGGTTGCCTTGCAGAACGACTTTGCCGCCGAAGCTCTGAACGGCGTTTTGCAAAGATAAAGACTGGTCAAGCGCGACGCAGTCCACGCCGGATTTTTCAACGTAGTCTGCGTACAATCCCCCCGCCCCGCGCGGAAACCCAGTCACCGCAACGCCGGGACAGGACTTGCGAAGGTGGGTGACGATTTTCCGGGTCGGCTGAATGACCCATCTTTCGAAATGCGCGCCTTGCAAAAGCCCTGCCCAGCTGTCAAAAATCTGCACCGTGTCCGCGCCGTTTTTTACCTGTTGCACCAGGTAGTGCGACGTCGCTTCAGCCAGAAGCGCGATCAGCCTGTCGAATTTTTCAGGGTGTTCGGCAGCAAATTTCTTCGTCATCTCAAAACCGCCGCCGCCCCTGCCCTGTACCATATAGCAGGCAACCGTCCAGGGGGCTCCTGCAAAACCGATCAGCGCTTTGTCGTTATCAAGCGTACTGCGAACGCGGCAGAGCGTCTCATAAACCGGCTGCAGCTTTTGATCGAACGCAGCGGCGTCAAACGTCTGGTCGGCAACGCCCTGAAATTCCCCCAGTTGCGGGCCTTCCCCCTCAACGAAATCAAGCGGCTGGCCCAGGGCATACGGCACCACGAGAATATCCGAAAATAAAATCGCCGCATCCATGTCGAAGCGCCGGATGGGGTGCAGCGTGACCTCCGCCGCCCATGCCGGGTTAAAACAGAGGCTTAGAAAGGAACCTGCTTTTTGCCGCAACGCGCGATACTCCGGCAGGTAACGTCCCGCCTGGCGCATCAGCCAGAAAGGCACGCGGGGCGTGACTTCTCCCGCCAGCGCGCGCAGCAGGAGCTTTTGGCCAGCGGCTTTTTTCGGCGCAAGGTTTTGCATGGCGTCAACATGGCATGAAAAGTGAAACTCTTCTATCTATATATAGATATATCTTAAGTAGAGGTAGATAGTAGTGCGGTGAACGGCGGGGATAAAAAACAGCCTGCCGGTTTAGTCACAAGCACCGAAGCGCCCGGGAATTTTTTTCTCGGATATTTTTTGTGTAAGTCGTTTTTTTCTTTGAAATCTTTTGTTTTTCAGCGGCTGTGAATTCTGTGGATAATCGAAAATTCTGACAAAATGACTTATCCCCGTTTTCACTATCCAGAGTCTTGCAACGGATGATGCCGGTCTTCATCTGTTCCGACTCGTTGATTACTCTTTAACCTTTTTCATGCACAGTTTTGAGAGGACTGTTATCACCTGACTTATCCACAAAGGGTTTTTTGGAAAAAAGATGGCCGAAGACTGGCAAAAACTGGAACCTGAAAAAGCCCTGAGCACGCTGGGTGAGATTAATCCGTATCTGGAATCAGTGCCGTTCAACCCGGAAACGACGGTGATCCGCGTTCAAAACCTGAACTTTTACCGCGAGCATACTTTGCTGGAGATAAACGACCTTTCCGCCGTGCCGGGCGCGCGGAAATACGCGCTTTACAAGCCGGGCGACGTGAACGTCATCAACTGGACGAACCAGGCGATTTACGAGACCAACGAAAAAGCGCCCATCATTCTTAACGAAGATACTGTCGCGGGCTACGTCAGGTTTTTCTTCAGCTACGTGCGCGGCCGTTACGGGCGCTTTCTGGTGATCGAAACGGTTGATGACGTGCGCTGGCAAGTCGAGCCCCCCGCGCAAGGCCGCAAGGTGATGCAGGAAATGCTCGAACCCGTGACGCTCGTGAGTCAGGACCCCGACGGCACTTACAACCTTGAAGCCTTCATGGTTTTTAAAGATTCTCTGTTCAAAACCAAAATTCACGTTAAAAAAGACGGGCTCGTCAGCATGTCGGACGAAGAACTGAAGATCGAAGGCATGCCGGTGGTCCAAGACTCAGCGGCTTGAACAGCCTAGTTTTTTTCCACCGGCGCCGGGACTTTGCCGATGCTTTTTTCGATATCTTCCAGAAACGGCATGCCGTCTTGTGCGCCGAGGCCAAGACAAGAGAGCGATGCGCCGACGCTGGCGTAATGCAGCGCCCGTCGCCAGTCCTGGCCGGCTTGCAGGCAGGCCGCGAATATGCCGCAGAAGGCATCCCCCGCACCGGTCGTGTCCACGGCTTCGACCGGCAAGGCTGCAATGACGTAAAGGTTTTCACCATGCGCGGCCACGGCGCCTTTGTCTTCCAGCGTGATGACGCAGACAAGCGCGCCTTTTTTGGCAATGGCCCTGGCGAGGATGCTGGGGTCTGTCTGGTCAATGCCAAGTGTTCGCGCCAGTTGCAGCGATTCAATTTCGTTGACGACCAGATAGTCGATATTTTTCAAATTTTCCAGCGCGAGGTTTTCACTGGGGGAGGCGTTCAGGATGGTCGTGGCGCCCCGCGCCCGCGCCCGGGCGAGGATCAGGAAGGTTTCCGCCGGGGTTACTTCCAGCTGTGTCAGGACAATGCTTTTTGGGGTAAGAATTTCATCCGGCACCTGATCCGCCGTGGCGTCAAGGTTGGCGCCGGGCGCCGTGATGACGATGTTTTCGCCGTGCATATCGACGGCAATGGTGGCGCAACCCGTGGGCCGTTCGGAAACGCCGATGCCGGAAGCCCAGATGCTCTGGTGTTTCAGGTTGCTGGTGCAGCGGCGGCCGAAAGAATCGTCGCCAACCTTGCCGACCATCGCGACCTTGGCGCCCGCCCGCGCCGCCGCCACCGCCTGGTTGGAGCCTTTGCCGCCGGGGCGGCTGATATAATCCGTCATGCACAGCACCGTTTCGCCCGGTTTCGGGAAGTGCCCGACCGGCATGATCATATCGATGTTCAGGGAGCCGAAGACAACAATCACTTTATAAATCCTCTGACACAGCTTAAATCTATTGTGAGAGCGTCACAAGAATCTATAGCGACTGTTTGTTTAAAAATCCTTATGTTAATTTATTTGTAGAGTGGCTTGATAAAAGCCGCTATACTGACCTTTGCTTTCCCGTCGCTGGAGAGGACGATGACTGTCAAGACAGAAAATCCCATGGTTTTCCTTTTCGGCGGCTTGCTGGGGGCTATTCTTCTTCTGCTTCCCGCCATCGAGTATCACAACGACATCGACATCCCCCTTGTCGGGTGGCCGCTGGCGGTTCTGGCGCAGGGCGCCACATACCTTGCCGTGTTTTTCCATGAAATCGGCCATGCTGTTGCCGGCTGGTTTTACGGCTATATTTCGGTCCCGTATTTCGACTTCAGCGATGGCGGCGGCATGACCGCTCAGCTGGGAGAGCAACGCCCGGTGCTGTTCGTTCTGACGTATATTTTGCTGGCCTACGGGGCCTTTCTGTTTTTCAGGGAAAAAATTCTGATCGGCGGTTTGGCGGCGCTGGCGCTCCTGCATGTGACAACGGCCTATAACGACGCTCACCAGGTCGTTTTCCTTTTCGCGGGTCACGGGACGGAAATCCTGATCGGCAGTTTCATGCTGTTTCGCGCAGCTTTCAACGCCGCCCCGCGCGGAAAGGTCGAAAGATTCCTGAACGCCTTGTTCGGGTTTTACTTTCTGTTATCGATCCTGCGGATGACCTACCGGCTCATGACCAGCGACGTCGAACGCGCGGTTTATGCCCGACAAAAAGGCGGCGCGCATTTCGGCGATTTTGACCGCATCGCCGATTACCTTGCAACCGATATCCAGCATGTGGCCTTTTTCACGCTGGTTCTTTGCGGTATTTTTCTTGTTTTGCCATTGCTGTGCTATTTTGTAATACTGACGAAGGCGCGGTTTGAATACTGAGTTGGAGGGAACATGTCGTTTGAGGGGATGATTCCGTTTTTGTGGGCCATGGGCGGGGCGCTTGTCGTTTGCCTTTTGATGGCCATGCCCCGCGTCCGATCGTCGAAGGGAGTCGTGCTTGGGCACTATGGCCACTTTCTTGATACCCAGCTGACAAGATGCAGCCGGATACGCCGGGTTGCGGCTTTTATACTGGACGTTGGATTTATTGCTGTTCTTACCCTTGCAACTCTTGCCGGAATGGCTGCAATAGCAGTTCTTTCAGACGCCCCGTTCGCAAGACGCGCTATCCTGATTTTGGAAAACGAGACACGCTTTAATATTTTTTATTTTGCTTTCTATATTGCTTACTGGGTGTTTTTTGAAATATGGCCTCTGCGCGTCTCGCCCGGGAAAAAGATGTTTGGGGTATTTCTCGCCAAGCGGTCGGGTGAAGAAATCAGCGGGGTGGCTTCTTTTTCAAGACTGTTCGTTTTTTACTTTCGAGAAATACTTGTGGCGGGGTTAATTTTTTATCTACAGGTTTACGCTGACAAATCTTGGGCCTCTTCCATCATGACCCCTGCTCACATTTATATGCTTTTAGGGTTAATAGCTTTTGGTTTGCTGCACTTTATTCTGACTATTCTCCTGATTTTGTTCAGGGAAGACAAAAGAGGGTTGCACGATATTCTGACCGGCACCCATGTTTTAAGAAGAAAACCCGCCGTCAGTCCTTCCGGTTTTTCAGGCGGCGGCGTTGAACCGACGACGGAATCTTCATAGCCTCCCGGTACTTGGCGACGGTGCGGCGGGCGATGTCGATGCCGGCTTTTTTCAGGTCCTCCACCAGGTCGTCGTCGGAAAGCGCGCGGGCCGGGTCTTCGGCGTCGATCAACGTTTTCAGCCGCGCCTTGACCGCTTCCGACGAGAAATCCGCCGAGCCGTCGGCGTTAGAGACGCCGCTGGTGAAGAAGTATTTCAGCTCAAACACGCCGCGCGGCGTGCCGATATATTTATTGGTAGTGACGCGGCTGACCGTGCTTTCGTGCATGCCGATCACGCCGGCAATATCTTGCAGCACAAGCGGTTTCAGGTATTCGACGCCGTAGTTGAAAAACGCTTCCTGCTGCAGGATCACTTCGCCTGCTACCTTTAAGATGGTTTGCGCGCGCTGGTCCATGGCCTTGATCAGCCAGTTGGCGGTGGTGAGCTGCGTCGTTAAATATTCCTTGTCCTGTTTCGCCCGGGCGTTTTTGTGAACCTCGGCGTAATAGGTTTTATTGACCAGCACGCGCGGCAGCGTGT
>CAYGGT010000029.1:0-19589 GCA_964349475.1 uncultured Rhodospirillaceae bacterium | reverse complement strand
GGCTTATGTTGCCAAGGCTG
This sequence comes from uncultured Rhodospirillaceae bacterium, assembly GCA_964349475.1. Classification (GTDB taxonomy): domain Bacteria; phylum Pseudomonadota; class Alphaproteobacteria; order Micavibrionales; family UBA2020; genus PALSA-926. The sequence goes on along the minus strand of CAYGGT010000029.1, from coordinate 19,569 downwards.
ACGCGGCCAAAGGTCATGTCGCATCTCGCACTCATACAAATGATTTTGCGATGACGTAGATTGTAATTTTCCTTTCTTTAAAAAACCCGCCTTTATGGCGGGTTTTTTTTTATTTTAAAAAAGGTATTTCCATGCCCGTCCCGTTTTGGGCGGGGTATTATATCGGCTTGCCGTTTCTCGATCACGGGCGGGACCGCTCCGGGCTTGACTGCTGGGGGCTGGTGCGTCTTGTGATGGCGGAGCAGTTCGGTATCGCCCTGCCGTCATACATTCACGAATATCAGCGCACGACGCAGGTTGACAAGATCAGCAAGCTGATCGAGCGCGAAGCGCCGAAATGGAAAGTAATTCCAGCGGGAACGGAAACTTGCGGAGACGTGATTGTTCTGCGCGTGCGCGGCAAGCCGATGCATGTGGGGATCGTGCTGGGCGACCGGCAGATGCTGCACATCGAATTCGGCATCAACAGCGTGATCGAGCGCTACGCCGGAAGTCGCTGGGCGGAGCGGGTCGCCGGTTTTTACAAATACAAAAGCGAACGAGATGAAGGCAGTGTCCCATACCATGAACATGATTGATGTCGCGATTGTGCCACACCCGTTTGCGACGGAGCGCCTGTGCCATAAAATGATGGCAGGGCGGTCTGTTGCGGATATCATCAGCCATCTGCAGCCGGACAAGGGCCTTGCCCGCCATGCCCATGCCTATCTAAACGGCGACTATGTGCCAAGGGAACGATGGGTGCATGTGACGCCCAAGGCGGGGACGGTACTGAGCATCCGGCTTGTGCCGATGGGCGGCGGAGGGGGTAAAAATCCGCTCCGCACCGTTTTATCGCTCGCCCTGCTGGTCGCGGTGCCGCAAATCGCCGGCGGATTGGGCGGGTTATTTGGCAATGCAACTTTTTTCGGGTTGAGTATTGGCCGCGGTATTTCCACCGGCTTTAGTTTACTGGGGCAACTGGCGCTGAACGCGCTGGCGCCGCCGCCCAAGCCGCGTCTGGGCGCAAGTGCAAAAGAAAGCGCGACTCTTTTTATCCAGGGCGCGCGCAATCAGGCGTCGCCCTTTTCCCGCGTGCCGAAAGTACTGGGGAAACATCGTTTCGTGCCGCCGCTGGGGGCGCTGCCTTATACCGAAACCATCGGCAATGATCAGTATATCCGCATGCTGTTCGTCTGGGGCTACGGGCCGCTGGCCATTTCCGACCTCAAGATCGGTGAAACGCCGCTGTCGGATTTCACCGATGTACAGATCGAGACGCGGCAGGGGTATCCCGGCGACGCGCCGATATCCCTTTATACCAACAGCGTGATCCAGAACGATTTGCAAGTGAGCCTGACCTTTGCCGCCGGCTATGTTACCCGCACGACCGAGGCGGATGCCGAAGAAATTTCCGTGGATATCACTTTACCGCGCGGCCTGGTGAAATTCGGCAGCGGCGGAAAAAAGACAGCGACATCGGTCAGCCTTGAAATTCAGTATTCTCCGAAAGGGCTGAACCAGTGGAGCGCAGGTCTTGGCGCTTACAAAACGGTAAGTGCTCAGTCCATCAACGGCGTCACAGTGCCTGCCGCCTATATTTACCGCGGCGTCAGCCATGTTGTGACGCGCCTTGACCGGATCATGCTTGATCCTGCCAGCGGCGGCGTCAGCCTTATTCAGGGCACGGGGTTCAGGAACGGCATTGACAGCGGCGTGCCGCAGCCGCCTGCCATCCCCGCCGGGTTTCTGGCCGTTGCTAAAATAGAGCGCCGCTCCGGCGACGCCGCTGTTATTCCTGCCAACCGGATAACGGACGAACGGGACTTAAGTCTTGTCGGGAATGTGTTCGAAGCGTCAGGAAATTTTCTGGCTTCCGCTGGTGTTGCCAACACAATTTCAATCGCCGCCGGGGGATTAAAATTCGGCGCGGTGGACATCACTGGAAAACAAACGTCTGCGCTGCGCCGGGATGTCAGCTTCAGGGTGCCGAGGGGGCAGTATGATGTGCGCGTCAAGCGCCTGACGGCGGACAGCGTCGATGACAGCACTTTTGACGAAACGCTCTGGACGTCGCTTCGCACCATTCGCTATGCCCAGCCCGTCACGATGAGCGGGCTTGCCATGACGGCGGTGCGCATCAAGGCGACGGATCAGCTGCACGGCGTGATCGACCGTTTTAACGGTGTTGTGCATTCTATCCTTCCAGACTGGAACGGCAGCGCCTGGGTGGATCAGGTGACGTCCAACCCCGCATCACTTTTCCGCCATGTTTTGCAAGGGAACGCCAATGCCCGGCCTTTGGCCGACAGTCGTCTTGATATGAATAAAATTCAAGATTGGCATGATGCTTGCGCGACGGCTGGCCGAGAGTTCAACGCCGTGATCGATTACAACGTATCCGTGCGCGATGTGCTGCAGGATATTGCCGCCGTCGGCAGAGCCAGCCCGACGCTGGTTGACGGGAAATGGGCGGTGGTGGAGGATAAGCTGCAGACCGTTCCTATCCAGCATTTCACGCCGCGCAACAGTTTTCAGTTCAAGGGCGAAAAGTCCTTCGCGGAGCGGCCGGATGCGCTGCGGATTCGCTTTGTCAACCGGGAGAACGGCTGGTTGCAAGACGAACGCCTGGTTTTTGATGACGGCTTTGATGCCGCCACGGCGACAAAATACGAGACGCTTGAACTGCCGGGCGTGACGATTCCGGATCAGGCATGGCAGGACGGGCGCTATCATGTCGCCACGGCGCGGCTGCGCCCCGAAACCTACAGTTTTTTTGCCGATATGGAGCATATCGTTTGCACGCGCGGCGACTTGATCCGCTTCACGCATGATGTGCCGCTTTTCGGTCTTGGCGCGGCGCGGATCAAATCCGTTTCGATTGCCGGCGGGCTGGTGACGGCGATTGTTGTTGACGACTTGCTGGTGATGGAAGCGGGAAGGTCTTATTCCGTTCGCCTGCGCCGGCAAGACGGATCGACTTTGTTAAAGAATGTTGTGACGGTCGTCGGACAGAATGCCAGCTTGACGTTCGTCACGCCGTTTGACGATGCCGACGCGCCATCGCCGGGCGATCTTGCGCTGTTTGGAGAGGCCGGCAGCGAGAGCGTCGAGCTTATCGTAAAATCCATCGAGCCGATCGACGATATGAAAGCGAAGCTGACGTGCGTTGACGCGGCGCCTGCTATTCATGCGTCGGACACAGGCACGATCCCGCCGTTCAACAGCCAGATTACCGTGCCGCCGGACTTGAAAAGGCCCCCAGCGCCGGTGCTGGCGACCCTGCAGTCGGATGAGGCGGTGCTGATTCAAAATGCAGACGGGTCCCTGACGCCGGCTGTCGTGATGACGCTGGCGCCGCCGGACTTCCCCCTGCCGCTGTCGCTGTCGGCGCAGATCAGGGGAGCGGATGAATCTGTATTCTTTCCGGCGCAGGCCGTGAGCGGAGACAACAAGCTGACCCTGACGGGGATCGAAGGCGGTAAATATTACGATATCAAAGTCATTCATAAAAACGCGACCGGCATATCTTCGGCGCCGCTGCTGATTGCCAATTACCTTGTCATCGGGGATACGGGGCTGCCGTCGGATGTCGCCAATTTCACCATCAACGTCCTGGCGGGAACGGCATATCTGTCGTGGGAGGCCGTGTCGGATTCGGATCTGTCTCATTACCGGGTCAAGTTTAGCAACGCCACGTCCGGCGCCACCTGGGCGAATTCCGTCGATCTGGTGACGCGGGTGGGCCGGCCGGCCACCACTGTTGCCGTGCCTGCATCGTCCGGCACTTTTCTGATCAAGGCTGTCGATATGGGCGGGCGTGAAAGCACCGCCGAGACGCTGATTGTTTCCAGCGTTGCCGCCACGTTCGGTTACAAGGATGTTCAGACAGTCACGGAAGATCCCGCGTTTACAGGCACAAAAACGGATGTCGAGGTTGTCAGCTCCGCGCTGCGCCTGACGAGCGGCTCCAGCGCCGGGACATACGCGTTTAACAACGCCGTCGATCTCGGCGTGGTTTATACCTCCACCCTTTCCGCGTCGATCACGGCGGTGGGATCTGACCTGACGACGAACGTCGATACGATTGCAAACGTAGACATCGTTGAAGACTGGGACGGCGCCGCCGTTCCGGAAAAATGGGGGGTGACGCTTCAGGTCAGGACGACGAACGACGATCCCGCCGGGTCGCCGGCATGGAGCGCCTGGAAGAATTTCGCGATCGGAGAATATTCCGCTCGGGCGTTTCAGTTCAAGGCGGTTTTGGCCTCGGCGCAGGCGGGGATCACGCCTTCCATCAGCGCCCTTGCGGTGACGCTCAGAATGCCCTCCCGGACGCAGGGCGAAAATAACCAGACGTCCGCCTCGACGGATACGCCGACGGTTGTGACCTATACGGCCGCGTTTCACACTTTCAACGCGCTCACCATCACGGCTCAGAGCATGGCGACAGGAGATTATTACACGATCACCAATCCGACGGCTTCCGGGTTTGAGATCATCTTCAAGGATTCCGCCGGGACGCGCATCACCCGGACATTCGATTACATCGCAACCGGTTTCGGGCAATAGGAGAGAGAACATGACGCAACATACCCCCACCATCGGCACCGGCCAGTCTGGCATAGACTACAGGACGCAGGACAACGATGGTAAAAAGGCTTTATTGAATCATCATAAGGGAGCGGCGGCGCCAACCTATGCTGAAGCCGGCATTATCTGGCTGGACGATGCGGCGACCCCCTGGGTGCTGAAAGTGCACGATGGCGCCGACTGGATCAAGCTGGGCGACATCAATGCGTCGGATAACAGTTTTTCCGCCTATCACGGCACAGCCTTGCCGCGGCTGATCAACCACGCCGCCGATACGGGCGCGGCCGACGCCTATGCGGTGGCCCCAGCCCCCGTCATCACGGCTTATGCGACGGGGCAGGTTGTCACGCTGAAGCCGGTGAACGCGAATACCGGGGCCGCAACGATCAACGTGAATAGTTTGGGCGTTAAAAACATCAAGCTGCTCGACGGCAGCAATCCGGCGGCAGGTGCGCTTTCGACCACGGGGGTTTACACGCTTGTTTTCGACGGCACTCATTTTGTCTTGTTGAATCCGTCGCTGGGCAGTGCGGCTTATATGAATGCCGGCACTTCGTCGAATAACCTGGTGCAGCTCGACGGCACCGCGAAACTTCCCGCTGTTGACGGCAGCCAGTTGACGAATCTTCCCGCCGGCGCGCCAGCCGGGGGCGTGATGCCCTATGCGGGGGCGACGGAGCCCTCGGGCTGGCTGTTTTGTTACGGGCAGGCGATTGGCCGGACAACCTATGCGGCTTTATTCACGGCCATCGGCACAGTCCATGGCGTTGGAGACGGGTCGACGACCTTTAACGTGCCTGACATCCGGGGCCGTGTCGTCGCGGGTAAGGACAATATGGGCGGCACGTCGGCCAACAGGCTGACGAACCAGTCCGGCGGCCTTGACGGCGACGCGCTGGGTGCTGCGGGCGGCGCTGAAACCCATACGCTGACGACCGCGCAGATGCCCGCGCATACCCATACTGTTTCACTGTCGGGATCTGGCAGCACCACGCCGCGGGAAGCCGGGCTTGGCCGTCCAGATGATCTGGCCGCGACGCAAACATCAAGCTCGACAGGCGGCGGCAGCGCGCACAACAACGTGCAGCCGACGATCATCCTGAATTACATCATCAAAACCTAAGCAGGCCCGCATGACCATCGACGGCACCGCCATCCCGCTGCTGATGCTGACCACGACGCTTGTCGTGCAGCTGATCGCCACGGTGTGGTGGGCGGCGTCGCTGACAAAGCGCGTGGATCATATCGAAAGATGGATCGCCAACAACGAACATACAGCGGAACGCCTGGCCGCGCTTGAACAGCAGATCAAAAACATGAACGCCGGGATTTTCAGGATCGAGCAGTACTTGCGTTCCAAAGGATAAAGATCATGCTTGCAATTTTTCTGCCGCGGGGGATTCGAAACAATAATCCGGGCAATCTCCGCTTGTCCAAAACAGTTTGGCAAGGGCAGGCGCCTGTGCAGTCCGACAAGGCTTTCGTTGAATTCGTCGACGCGCTGTCAGGACTGCGCGCCTTGATGAAAACGCTCGTGACTTATTACCTGAAATACAATTTAGACACGGTGGAATGCATTATCAACCGCTTCGCTCCGCCGCATGAAAATGCCACCGACAGTTATATTCACCAAGTGGCAAGAGCATTGAATGTGAAGCGCACCGATAAAATAAACTTGTTGTCAAAAGCGGCGCTCACGGCTTTGGCCAGCGCCATCGTGTTGCATGAAAACGGAACCCCTCCCGCCGGCAGGCCGCCAGGCTGGTACGGTAAGGATCTTTATGATCAGGCGGCTGACATGATACTTCCTGAAAGGAAAAGCGTTTATGCAGAGTTTTCTTGAGTTTTTACCAACGAATCTTGATGCCATCACCTTGTCTCTGGCGACGGGGATTGCCATGGCGATTGTCTTCGCGCTGAAAGCCGTTTTTGCCCTGGCGCGGAAGCTGGCGCAGAAAACGCCGACGGCGCTTGACGACAAGCTGATCGACGAAACCCAGGCCGCGTTGCGGGACAAGAGCAAGCATCTCTGATGCTGGCCGAGATCATTGGCGCTGTCGTGATTATTTTCGGCATTATCGGGCTTCTCTATAAGCTGGAGGGGCAGGGGCGCAAGGCCGCGCAAAGCGACCATACAAAACAGGTGCTCGATGATATCCATACGGCGACAATGGCGCGTGACCAGTTGCGTCATGATGCTGATGCTGCAAAGCGGGTGCGCGAGCGGTTTACGCGGTAGTTTTTGCGACATTTATCACCCGGTTTACACGGCGCCCAAAGACACGGCGGAAACCAAACGGCAGGTTGACGGGAATAATGCAGTCTGGCTGGCGTTGTGCGCGGAGAAGTTGAGCCGGTCTGTCTTGCGAAAACCTACGGCGTACGCCGTGCGTGATGTTCCATGACCTTGAGCAGGGTTTTGGCAAGGTCGTCATGTCCGGTTTTTGCCGCCGTATCCCGCGCTGTGACGCCTTTTTTATCTTCTTGAAAGACGTCGATGCCAGCAGCGATCAGAATGCCGGCCATCTGTGTATCTCCCTTGGAGGCCGCAATGTGCAAAAGCCCGGTGCCCGTCAAACGATCCGCGACGGTCAGCTGCGCGCCGCGCGCGATCAGACAGCGCACGACATCATGACGGCTTTGCTGGACGGCGAGGTAAAGCGCGGTATGGCCGAAAGGATGGATCGGGGCATCCAGCTGCGCGCCGTTGTCGAGCAAGAATTTCACCATGTCGATCTGGCCAAAAAACGCCGCTTCGTGCAGCGGGCGGCGGCCGAGATCATCCGGCAGATCAAGCGCGCCGTCGGCGTCGAAGATGACTTCCGCGCTCAGCACATCTCCTTCCCGTGCCAGGTCGTGCATGAAGCTCTGGCGGACGATGTCAAAGACGTCGGAAACGATGATGTCGAAGGGTATGGCGGTATCCAGCGGGCTGGTTGTATTTAAATTGAAGTTATACGCTAGAAATTCTGTCATAATAGCAGGGGTCATTTGAACGCTCCTTGTCTAAGAAGAGGAATGACGACTATATGTTGTGTATAGTTTCATTATACACCGCTAGATAATGAAAAAAGAATAAATCGTGGAGAGATTTTTGCTGTGTTTGCGGCGGATGAAGAATCTTTATAGAAAGCAAGCAACTGTCTTTATTTTTTGAAGTAATGCTTTATTTCTATATTCGTCATTTAATTTAACGTAATAATAAAAAAACCAGGGATGCCAAGACCGTCCCTAATCTCTTAATCTTCCTGAGCGATTCTTCGCGTTACGCCGTGAAAGAATCCTGCGGCTTGTTCGTGTCCTCCAGAAATTTGGAGCGCAAAGCGGCGATGGCTTCTTCCAGCATTTCAGCCGGGGTGAGGTGGGTGGTGTCCAGGATATAGGCGCCCTGGGCCGCCACCATCGGCGCGACGGGACGGCTGCTGTCGCGCTGATCGCGTTTTTGCATGTCCTGCAGCACTGTTTGCAGCGTCAGGTGAGGATAGCGTTTTTTATTTTCCTCGAAGCTGCGGCGGGCGCGTTCTTCGGCGCTGGCGGTTACAAAAATTTTTAAATCGGCGTCAGGGCAGATCACTGTGCCGATATCGCGGCCATCCAGCACGGCGCCGCCGACATTGCCGGGCGGATTTTTTGCAAAGGCGCGCTGGATGTCGGTCAGCTGGTGACGCACATCGGGGAGCGTCGCGACCCGAGACGCCGCTTCGGTAATTTCAGGCGCGCGCAGCGCCGGGTTTGCCAGCAATTCCGGCGTCAGGTGCCGGAGGACAATTTGCACGGCCGGTTCGACGTCTTCGAACGATTCAAAATCCCCGTTTATTTCCAGCGTGGCCAGGCCGACGGCGCGATACAGTGCGCCTGTATCCAGATAGGCATATCCCAGACGTTCCGCTATCATTTTCGCCAGCGTGCCTTTGCCGCTGGCACCAGGGCCGTCGATGGCAATGACAATTTTGCGCCCTGCGCTTTCGGCTGTTTTGGTTTGCGGCGCGGATTCCGCATCTGAATGGATGCCCGTCATGGTGTTGGTTTTGGTGAATGGAATTTTAGACATGGCATTGCTCCCCTTTATCTAGTGTTCAATATGTTAATGTCTCGCGGCTATAAAAGCAAGTGAAAAAAGGGGCCATTTTGAGACGCGAAGGGCTCCGTTACTGTCATGCCTGCGTCGTTATGTCACCGCGACAACTTCGTCGTCATCGGCGCTTTCTTCCACGACTTTTTCTTCAGCGGCGGCGGCGCGGGTGCGGGTGGAGGACTGGTAGGCCGCACCGGCATGGTCCGGGCAGTAAGGGGTGCCGTGACGGATGCCCCGGCCGCAGAAGGTGAAGTCGTCTTCACGCGGGTCGCCGATCGGCCATTTGCACATACGTTCGCTGAGATCGATCAGCGCGACGCCGCCGCCGGGGGGGATGGGCTCTTTTTCAAATTTCCTGGGTTCTGTTACTTCGCGGGCCAGCGGGTTGTATTTCGTGTTGGCAACGACAACGGCCGTGGCCTTTTTAACGGCGACGACGGTTTCTTTTTTGGCCGGTAATTTTTTGGCGGATTCTTTTTTCGGAGATTCTTTTTTCGCCACAGGTTCGGGCTTTTTGATCGGCGATGGCCGGCCGGAAAGGCCCATCCGGTGCGCCTTGCCGATGACGGCGTTCCGCGTCACCCCTTTGGCGAGGGTCTTGGCGATGTCGGCGGCGCTTTTGCCGTCTTTCCACATTTTCTTCAGCAACGCGATGCGTTCGTCGGTCCAGCTCATGGGGGCTCCTTTAATGAAAGGCCGAATATAGCACTGAATCGGCAGAAATAAAGCGCTTATTTGACGGTTTCGTGCTCGCGTTCCGGCTCGGATTTTTTCTCCTGCCCCGGTTTGGGCGGGTGGTATTCGAAGGTGAGCTTGTCATCCGCCATGCCGATTTTGACGGCGCCGCCCTTGGTCAGGCGGCCGAAGAGCAGTTCGTCGGCGAGCGGTTTTTTGACGTGTTCCTGGATGATGCGTGACAAAGGCCGCGCGCCCATGGCGGGGTCATAGCCTTTTTTGCCGATCCACAGCCGCGCCGCGTCGGTCAGTTCGATGGTCACGCCGCGGTCTCCCAGTTGCGCTTCCAGCTGCATGATGAATTTATCGACCACGCGGCCGATGGTGTCTTGCCGCAGCGCCTTGAAGGGAATGATCGCGTCGAGGCGGTTTCTGAATTCCGGCGTAAAGGCGCGGTTGATCGCTTCGTCGTTGTCGCCTTCTTGCCCCGCCGTGCGTTCAAAGCCCATCGCCGTCCTGGCAAGTTCGGAAGCGCCGGCGTTGGTGGTCATGATCAGGATGGTGTTCCTGAAATCGACGCTCTTGCCGTTGTTATCGGTCAGCTTGCCGTGATCCATGACTTGCAACAGGATATTGTAAAGATCGGGATGCGCCTTTTCGATTTCGTCGAGCAGCAGGACGCAATGCGGGTGCTGGTCGATTTTATCGGTCATCATCCCCCCCTGGTCGAAGCCGACATAGCCGGGAGGGGCGCCGATGAGGCGGGAAACGGAGTGGCGCTCCATATATTCCGACATATCGAAGCGGATCAGTTCCAGCCCCAGCGTTTTGGCGAGTTGCCGCGCCACTTCGGTTTTGCCGACGCCGGTTGGCCCTGAGAATAAATAACAGCCGATGGGCTTTTCCGGCTCGCGCAAACCGGCGCGGGAGAGCTTGATGGAGGCCGAGAGCGCCATGATCGCCGGGTCTTGCCCGAAGACCATTGTTTTCAAGTCGCGTTCCAGATTCGCCAGCACTTCCTTGTCGTCCTTGGTGATGGTTTTGGGCGGGATGCGGGCGATTTTGGCGACGATATTCTCGATATCCTTGACCGTAATGTTCTTCTTGCGCTTGTCCGCCGGCAACAGCATCTGCGCGGCGCCTGCTTCATCAATGATATCAATCGCCTTGTCCGGCAGCTTGCGGTCGCCGATGTAGCGGGTGGAAAGCTCCACCGCCGCGCGGAGCGCTTCATCCGAATAATGCACTTTATGATGTTCTTCGTAGTACGGTTTCAAGCCTTTTAAGATTTTGATCGCGTCTTCCTGCGACGGTTCGTTGACGTCGATTTTTTGGAAGCGGCGCACCAGCGCGCGGTCTTTTTCGAAGTGGTTGCGGTATTCTTTATACGTCGTGGAGCCGATGCAGCGCAGTGTGCCGCTGGATAAAGACGGTTTCAGCAGGTTGGAAGCATCCATCGCCCCGCCGGATGTGGCGCCCGCGCCGATAACGGTGTGAATTTCGTCGATGAACAGGATGGCGCCGTCAATGGCCTGCAACTCGCCGATGACGGCCTTGATGCGTTCTTCAAAGTCGCCGCGATATCTTGTGCCGGCCAGCAGCGAACCCAGATCGAGCGCGTAAATCGTGCAATTTTTCAGGACATCCGGCACGTCGCCTTCGGTAATGCGGCGCGCCAGTCCTTCGGCAATCGCGGTTTTGCCGACACCGGGATCGCCCACGTACAGCGGATTGTTTTTCGTGCGGCGGCAGAGCACCTGGATGGTGCGGTCCACTTCCAGGGCGCGGCCGATCAGCGGGTCGATCTTGCCCTTGATCGCTTTGTTGTTGAGGTTGACGCAATAGGCGTCGAGCGCCTCCCGGCCTTTTTTGATGATGTTTTCTTCGCCCGTTTCCGCGTCCGCGCCATGCACGGTGCGGGTTTCGGCATGTCCCGGCACTTTGGCGATGCCGTGGGAAATGTAATTCACCGCGTCGAAGCGGGTCATTTCCTGTTCCTGCAATAAAAAGACCGCATTGCTTTCGCGCTCGGAGAAGAGCGCCACCAGCACGTTGGCGCCGGTTACTTCTTCACGGCCCGACGACTGTACATGGATGGCGGCGCGCTGGAGCACGCGCTGGAAGCTTGATGTCGGCTTGGCGTCTTCGGAGGCGGGGTGCACCAGGCTTTGCAGCTCCGCATCGACATATTGCGTCAGTTCCCGGTGCAGCAGCACGATATCGACGCCGCAGGCGCGCATGACGGCGATGGCGTCCGGGTCTTCGGTCAGCGCCAGCAACAGATGTTCGAGCGTCGCAAATTCATGATGCCGCTCGTTCGCGTAAGACAGCGCCCGGTGCAGCGTTTGTTCGAGATGGCGTGAGAGCATTATTCTTTCTCCATCGTGCACTGCAAAGGATGTTCATTCTTGCGGGCGTAATCCATCACCAGGTTTATTTTCGTCTCGGCGACTTCATACGTGTAAACTCCGCAAACACCCACGCCGCGACGGTGGACCTGCAGCATGATTTCCGTCGCTTCCTGTCTATTCTTGCTAAAAAACCTTTCTAAAACATGAATGACGAAATCCATGGGCGTAAAATCGTCATTCAGCAGCAGCGCTTTATACATAGAAGGCTTTTTAGGCACGGCCCGGGTGCGGGTCAGAACGCCGGTTTCGGTTTTACCGGGGCGTTCTTTATTATCTTTTCCTGCACGAACGGTATTTTTCATAGGGTTTTTTATAAGCAATACACGGACAAAAGTAAATATGCTTCGAGAAGACAGGAAGTCAACCTGTACAGGAAGCGCCAATCCCGCTACAATTTAGGTGAGGGAAAAATGCTTTATGTTCAACAATCCTTAGGCCCTGATGAAGAAATTCTGATGGGGGCGCGGTTTCACTGGATGTACACGGTGCAAGCTTCGTTCTGGATCCTTTTCGGCCTGGCAATCGGCATTGCGGTCGGTTACGGGGCGATCTGGTGGGAGGTGACGTCGGATATCCGCGCTTTTTATCCCGGCTTGCCGGAAGAGCTGTTCAACGAAGCCTGGGGCAATATCGTCAAAACCAAGGGCGGTTATTTGCAGATCCTCTGGTCGCTGCACCCGGCGTTGCGGTTTTCAATTCTTGGCTTTTTTATTCTTGGCCTGTTTTTCTTCTTTCATATGATGATCGTCAAGGCCACGACGGAAATCGCCGTGACGAACGAGCGCATTATTTATAAAAAGGGCCTGATCGCCCGCCATATGGGGGAAATCAGCATCGACCGGATCGAGGGCGTTTCCGTCAGCCAGGCGATCTGGGGGCGCATACTGGGGTATGGCCGCGTCAGCATTCGCGGCATGGGCGTGGGCGAAGTCATTCTGCCCCCCATCGAAGACCCCATCGTCTTCCGCAAAGCCATTCAGGAAGCCCGCGCGCTCAAAGAGAAGGGCGCGCCGATGAAGACGTCGGAGGATGATTTTTAGAGAGCTCCGTCTTTTTACAGGGGCCTGAGAAGTATTCGCTCAGAGCCGTTTCTGGACATGCGGAAGGTTGCTCCGGCATAGCAACGGGCGGCGTTTGCACTCTGCCAAATTTTTCAATTCTGGGTCCGACAACGGCGACCGCAGCCATCGCCGCAAGGCCGCCGGCAACATAGGCGCCGGCGACGAGCGTCAATCCATCAAATCCCATCAGGATAAGGCCGAGCGGATTGCCGGCAACCGCAGCAAGAATACCCAGGCTGACCCCGCCCCAGATGGCAAAACTGCCGATCACGGCCGCAGTCTTTAAAAGGCTCCTGTAGAGAAAGTTTTTTACCGTCTGTTTGGTCATTTTTATATCCTCTTGCACACTGTTGCCAGTTCCTGAAAAATGCGCGGGCAGGTTTTTCAGGACAGCATGTAATAAATAATATGTGAATAAATTATGTCACTTTATGTCTGCTATGTCAACGAAGTGAGAAATTTACTAAAATATTATGTAAACTATTTTTTACTCGAAATTACCACCTTTGTGCTACTATTATCAGTGGGGCGATGATTTTATGATCGCCGGGAAATATTATAACTTTGACGGGTACGGCGATGGATGATCTGATCCAGAGAAATAATGATGCCGCGGAAGCCTATCGGGCCGACCGGCGCGGGTTTTTAAAGCACGGGCTGATCTTGTCGGCGGCGCTGGGCTTCTGGATGCCGTCGCTGGCGGTCGCGGCGCCGATGCGCGCGCGGGAGATGTGTTTCACCAACGTCCACACCGGTGAAAAGTTCAAGGGCACGTACTGGCATGACGGCAAATACCTGCCGGATGCCTTCGGGGAGATCAAGCGCGTGCTGCGCGATTTCCGCACCAACGACAAATTTCCGATCGACCCGCGCCTGATCGACGTGCTGTTCGTGCTGCAACAGCGCATGAAGAATTTTACGCCCTTTGATGTTTTTTCCGGCTATCGCTCGCCCGCGACCAATGCGCGGCTGCGGCGGCACGACGGCGGCGTCGCGCGCAGCAGCTTGCATATGCAGGGCCAGGCGATTGACGTCAACCAGTCGGGCACACGCCTTTCCAGCCTGAAGAAATCCGCCATCAGCCTGAAGGCGGGTGGGGTCGGATTTTATCCTTCCAGCGGGTTTGTGCATGTCGATACCGGGCGTGTGCGGAGCTGGTAGGCGTCAGCGCGGACCCGGCGCCTGAGTTCTACAAGCTGAACTTTTCACCCAGATAAACGCGGCGGACGTCCTTGTGCGCGACGATGTCGGAAGGGTTGCCTTCCATCAGCACCTGTCCGCCGTGCAGGATATAGGCGCGATCAACAATGTCCAGCGTGTCCCGCACGTTGTGATCGGTGATCAGCACGCCGATGTTGCGGTTTTTCAAGTGCTTCACAAGATCGCGGATTTCGTTGACGGCAATCGGGTCGATGCCGGCCAGCGGTTCGTCCAGCAGGATGAAATGCGGATGGGTCGCGAGGCACCGGGCGATTTCCACCCGCCGCCGTTCCCCGCCGGACAAGGCGATGGCGGGGGTGAGTCTGAGGTGGCTGATCGAGAATTCAGCCAGGAGTTCTTCCAGCATGTTTTCGCGGCGGTGTGCGTCTTCTTCGACGACCTGCAGGACGGAGCGGATATTGTCTTCGACGTTCAGGCCGCGAAAAATGGACGATTCCTGTGGCAGATAACTGATGCCCAGCCGCGCGCGGCGGTACATCGGCAGCCCGGTGATCTCCTTGCCGTCGAGGGAGATCGTGCCGCTGTCGGCGTCAATCAGGCCGGTCACGATGTAAAAACAGGTAGTTTTGCCGGCGCCATTGGGGCCCAGCAGCCCGACCGCCTCGCCGCGTTTGACGTTCAGCGACACGTCGCGCAGAACCGGACGGCGTTTGTAGCGCTTCATCAGGTGTTCGACCGCCAGCCCTTGCGGGTTTGAAACGAGGCGCGGTTCGGGTATTTTTGGTGTTGTTGTCAGTTTTTTTGCTCCGCCGGATAAAACACGCCCCGCACACGATCGTCCGTATCGGCATTGCCCGTACCGAATAGTTGGCTGATTCCGCTCTTCGTGTCAACGACGGCGCGGGTTCCTTCCAGCCAGTTCTTCCCCTCCAGCATCCTGACTTTACCGGTCAGGACGGCCTTGCCGGTTTTGAGGTCATAAACGGCGTGATCCCCGGTGGCGATGTAGGGGGGTGAGCTGACCGTCACATGGCCGTCGGCTTTCAGCATCGTGATATTCGTCGCGCCGTTATTTTCACTGTAGTGGGCGACGAGCGTATCGCTCTCGATTTTGGATGTGCCCTGTATCGCCACGACTTTTTCGCGGGCGGTATAGGTTTTTTCGGCGCGGTTCCACTCCAGGGAATGCACCGCCGAAATTTCGACGGGCAGGGAGGACGTTTGGGCATAAGCCGCCGTGCTGAAAACGCACACCATGAGCATGAAACGCCAGGGCCCCAAGGCGCCAGGAATGCATCTTTTATTTTTCATCCGCGTTCCTTCCGCGCCGCCAACCTAAAGATCGTCAGCGTGGCCGGGCCGCCGAAGACGATCAGGTTTCCCTGGTTCTTCACGGTCATGCTGTGCGCCGTGATGGTGCCCATCGGTCCTTGCGCCAGGACGGACCGGGGGGTGTGGGCGGTTTTTTGCTTGAGGTCGATGTCCAGATTCTGCAGGCGCATTTCATAGCCGCTGTCGTGAAAAACACTGACTTCGTCGTTCATCGTCACGCGTTCGAGCGTGCGGTCGAAAGAACCGCTTTTGGCTTTGACCGCGACCCAAGTCTGGTCTTGCAGGGTGATATCCGCCATCGGGTTTTCAAACAAGACGGTATCGGGGGCATGCATGGCGCGGACGGCCTTGTCGGCGGTCACCGTGTAGGGGTGGTTTTCATCATCGACGCCTTCGTAGCGCGCTTCGACCAGTTCTATCTGTCCCGGCGTGGTTTTTTCTTCTTTCGGCAGGGCGGCAATTGTTTGCGGCGGCTCCCCCGAAAGGCGCGTCATCAGGATGCCGACGATCACCAGCGCCAGAACCGGCAAGGCGAATTTCAGCACCGTGACGAAAATGGAATAGCCTTGTCCGAAAACAGGGGGCCGTCTTGGCGTGTAGTCGAAACGGGAGCTCACGCAAAGCCCGCGCGCAGGCAATCATGAATGTGCAGCAGGCCGACAAGCTTGCCGTTGTCATCCACGACCAGCAGGCTGGTGATTTTGCGGAAGGTGTTTTTAAGGTCGTTCATCACCGCCATCGCTTCTGCGACCAGCGTATCGGGGGAAACGGTTTTCGGCGTATGCGACATGATGTCTTTGGCGGTTTTGGTCATGATGTCGGCGCTTAATTTCCGGCGGATGTCGCCGTCGGTGATGATGCCGGTCAGCTTGCCTGACTCGTTCACCAGGCCGATGCAGCCAAAGCCTTTTTCATTGATGATCCCGACCGCTTCGGTCAGGGGGGTATTTTCGGAAGCGACCGGCAGGTGCGCGCCTTTGTGCATGATTTCCGATACTTTCATCAGTTGCTGGCCGAGTTTGCCGCCGGGGTGATAGACCTTGAAATCCTTGGCGGTGAAGCCTTTTTTCTCCAGCAGCGCAATCGCCAGGGCGTCGCCAAGCGCCATGGTCAGCGTGGTCGAGGTCGTGGGGGCCAGGCCGTTCGGGCAGGCTTCGGGGCAGGGCGGCAGCAGCAGCGCGATATCCGCGCGCTCCGCCAATGTCGAAACCGGGCGGCTGGTGATGCCGATCAGCGGGATGGCGAAACGGCGGGTGTATTCGATCAGGTCGTTGAGTTCTTTTGCTTCGCCGGAATTAGACAGCGCTAGCACGATATCGCCGCGCACGATCATCCCCATGTCGCCATGGCTTGCTTCCGCCGGGTGCACGAAAAAAGCGGGAGTGCCGGTTGAGGCAAAGGTCGCGGCGATTTTTTTCCCGACGTGGCCGCTCTTGCCCATGCCTGTCACAATCACGCGGCCTTCGGCGGCGGCAATCATCGAAATCGCCTGCACGAAACTGTCGTTCAGGAATTTTGACAGTTTTATCAGCGCCTGCGCCTCAGTCTCCAGCACGCGAATGCCGGAGGCCAGGTCTTTATGCGTGTTGTCTTGTGTCGCTTGGGGGAGTGTTACGAGGGCCATCGTTGCCGCCTTTCCATGGGTACAAGAAAGCTATCAGGTTTTGATAATTATGTCAAGAAAAACTAATGCTCAAAAATATCTTCTTCGCCCCAGCCCGCCGCGTCCAGAAGGGAGCGGGCGGGGAGGAAGTTGAAGCAGGCTTCGGCCAGCTCCATCCTGCCTTCCCGCAGAAGATTGGTGTTCAGCGCCGCGCGCAGTTTATGCAGATGCAGCACATCCGAAGCGGCATAGCGGAGCTGGTCTGGCGTCAGGGCAGCGGCCCCCCAGTCGGAGGTCTGCTGCTGTTTGTCCAGCTCAACCCCAAGCAGGTCGCTGCACAGCGTTTTCAGGGAATGGTGCGACGTATAGGTCCGCGCCAGGCGGGAGGCGATTTTGGTGCAATAAACCGGCGCCGTCAGCACGTTCAGGTACATCCAGACGGCGGCAATATCAAAACGGGCGAAGTGAAACAGCTTGGTCACTTTCGGGTCGGTCATCAGTTTTTTGAGGTTCGGCGCGGCGTAGTGATCCGGCCGCAGCTGGACGATATGCGCGTTCCCGTCGCCGGCTGACAACTGCACGAGGCAGAGGCGATCCCGCACCGGCTTCAGCCCCATTGTCTCGGTATCCACGGCGACGCAATCCCCGAAAGAGAGGCCGGCCGGGATGTCGTCCTGATGCAGTGTGACGGTCATTGTTTTATCCTTCAAGCGGCGTTAAGCCATCCGAAGCCAAAGGCGAAGGGTGGTGCCCAAAATAAGACTCGAACTTACACGGGTTGCCCCACAGGTACCTGAAACCTGCGCGTCTACCAATTCCGCCATTTGGGCACGGTTCTGGTGGAATGAGTCATAAGCAAAAGATCTCCCGATGTCAAACATTAGTTAGCGGGGCCTCCATACCTTTGGTAGCGGCGCTGGCGGGGGAGGGGACATCTTTGCGGCGAATCCCGCGTTCGCAAGGCATTGATCGGTGTGCCGCGCGGCATCCGGCCCCAGGTATTCGTCGGGGGTAAAGTTTATTTCAGGGGAAACCGCGCCCTGGTTGCCGTAGACGCTGCGGCGCGTGGCTTCGTATCCCTCACCCTGACCGTTGCGGCGCAAAATGTGGATGTTGTCTTTAATCGTCGCGGCGATGTGTTCGATATATGCGCTCACCCAAGCTGCGTCTTGCCCTGCCAGCAAGCGGCGGACGACAGCCTTTCCACCCGCTTCCAGCGCCTGCGCTTCGCCGGCACCTTTGCCCAAGGCCGCGTCGTAAGCCGCATCGAAGGCAGCCAGATTTTCCGGGTGATTTGATGGTATGGCGAAAACCGTTTCAACAGTCTTTAAACCGAGGTTTTCCGCTTCTCTGGCCGCGGCCATTTCGTAAGCGACGGCGACGGCTTCGCGCAGGAATGAAAGCACCGCTGCATCTTTTACAGTCAGGGCGTATTTATCGGGGCTGCCGGAGAGAGTGATGTCTTGCCAGGCATGAAAGTTTTCATGCAACTGCGTTGATGTGCCGTGGCCGGTTCCTGTTTTTATGACGCGGCTTTCGTAAAGACCCCAGAAGCCCCTTTTTTCAGGCGCCATGACAAGGCATGACTGAATGCTGTTGACGGGGTTTTTCAGTGTTTCATACGCGGCGGCGCCGGTCAGCGGCAGTTTTTTCATGAGCTCAAGCACGTGGAAAATCTCCGGCGTTTTTTTCTCTACGTCTTCAAGATTGCTATTCATGACGCAGATGTCCGGCTGTGCCGCCGCGGCGGCGCCGGCGCAGGCGAGGCTGAAGGCCGCGCTGTAAAGAACTCTTTTAAACTTCCCCGTCATCCTGACGGTCCCGCTGGCGGCTTGACGGGGGCGAGCTGTCTGAAGGTGAATCCCGCGTTTTCAAAACATGCGTCAATGTGCTGCGCGGCATCCGGCCCCAGGTATTCGTCGGGGGTAAAGTTTATTTCAGGGGAAACCGCGCCAAGGGCGGCATAGGCGCTGCGGCGCTTGTCCGCATATCCTTGGCTCTGTCTGTCTTGACGGAGGATATCGCTGTTATTGTTGACATTCTGTATCGTCTGCACTGCATATGCATCCAGCCAGGGCGCATATTCGCCATTCAGCAAACGGCGCACGACGGCTTTTCCGCCTGCCTCCAGCGCCTTCGCTTCGTCGGCGGCTTGGCGCCAGACAGAATCGTAAGCCGCATTGAAGACGGCCACGTTTTCCGGCGCGGTCGATGCGGATATTGTCTTTATAAAAATCCCGGAACCGCGGTTGTCCGCTTCTCTGGTCGCCGCCATTTCGTAAGCGACGGCGGCTGCTTCTTGCAGCAAGCCGCCCACTGCTATATCCGGTGTGGCCAGGCTGAATATGCCGGTTTGCCCGTGTGCGCGTACATGTTGTCCGGCGTGAAATGATTCATGAAGAATGACCAGTGTGTCGTAAATTTCTTCTACTTCTATGGTGCGGGTTTCGCTGCGGTAGCGGGCGATGGCACCTCCTCCTTTGGGAAAAGTGGAAAAGCACGAGCGGATGCCGAAACCGGGTTCTTTCAGCAGGTCATGGAAGGGCTTGCCGGTCAGGGGCAGCTTTTCCATGAGGGCAAGATCGCGGGCAATCTGCGGCAGTTTTTCCGCCACTTCCTCAAGGTTGCCGTTCATGGCGCAGACGGGCGGCGGCGCAATATCCAAAGACAGGGGGGAAG
>CAYGGT010000028.1:0-19658 GCA_964349475.1 uncultured Rhodospirillaceae bacterium | reverse complement strand
AAACAAAACGCTATTCTTATTCTTCTGAAGGGTCGGGCGCTGGCGGCTGTGCTGGGGGCTGTTTTGATTTTGATGCTGACGGGCTGCGCGATGTTCGAGCATAAGGCGCCGGCGTTTTCCTGCCCCAAAGTCGGGATTGTCGCCGGAGCGGATAAAACATCCCTGCCGGGCCGCGAAGCTTTTTTCAGGGGTTTTACCGGCGCCTGCAGCGTCGATCAGAAACAGGGAACAGTGTCTGTCGAGCTGGCGCTGAATTTTGCCGCCAAGGGCCAGACGGAAATGACCGTGCCTTATTTTATCGCCATCCTGTCGCCGGAAGAAGAAATTATACAGCGGCAGGATTTTTCCACCAGCATTCTTGCAGACGGCGGCAGCACGGAGGAACATGTGATGACGATACCGCTGGCCAGCCCTGAAAAAGCTTACCAGTATAAAGTCGCCATCGGTTTTTCCCCAACGCCCGAACAGATGAAGCACCACAAGGAACACAAATGACTTTTTCTTATGCCGATTTCTGGAAGTCTGAATTCGACGAGCATGAAGCCGTGGCGAAAGCGACGCGGCAGTCTTTGTCGGCGCCCTTTGAAGCCATGCTGATGGCGGCAACCGCCTGCATAAAGTCCGGCGGAAAAATCATGTTTTTCGGCAACGGCGGCAGCGCTGCCGACGCCCAGCATCTGGCGACGGAGCTGACGGTGCGCTACAAAACCAACCGCGCGCCGATTGCGGCGATTGCGCTTACGACCGACAGTTCGGCGCTGACGGCGATCGGCAACGATTTCGGTTTCGAGCATCTTTTCGCGCGGCAGGTGGCAGCACTTGGCAAAAAAGGCGATATCGCCATCGGCATCAGCACCTCCGGCAACAGTCCCAATGTCATCAATGCTTTTGCCGAAGCGCGGAAGATGGGCGTCACCACTGTCGGCTTCACCGGCAAGACCGGCGGTAACCTGGCGCCGCTCTGCGACATTCTTCTCAACGTGCCGGCGACGACGACGGCCCGGATCCAGGAAATGCATATCACCCTTGGTCAAATGCTTTGCGGCGCGCTGGAAATGAACCTGGGGCTATTGGAAGAAAACAGGATCAGGGCATGACAAAAGCACTTGAAAACGTCAGCTTCGAAGACGCTCTTGCCGAACTGGAAAAAACGGTTCGTCAACTTGAGTCCGGCGGTGCTGACCTGAAGTCCTCCATCGATTCCTATGAACGCGGCATGGCGCTGAAACAACATTGCGAGACGCGGCTGAAGGAAGCCCAGGCCAAAATCGAAAAAATCACCCTCGACGCTGCCGGCAAAGTGACAACGGAGCCGTTTATCGCGGGGTGATATTCCAGACTCGGCTGTTACGGACTGGGCGGCGCGTCTTTCGCGGGTTTGGGCCTGGTGGCGTCCGTTTCCGGGATGCCCGGCAGCAGCAAGTCCAGAATGCCGGATCCTGTCGATGGTTTATCGGCGGCGCCTTTTTTAAGATCCGCCACTTTGTCCTGAATTTTTTTCTGCGCGTTGCCGAAAGCGTCTTTGACTTCTTCACCGGCCGTGGAGATGGCACCGTCTATCTTTTCGGCCAGGGGCTTGGCGTGTTCAGCCAGCGTGATGGTTTTTTGAGTAACGTCCGTCACCGCTTCATCGAGTTTTTTGGCCGTGTGGTTGTAAGCCTCGACGCCTTGCTTGACAATTTTGGCTGCTTTCACCGCGCGTTCCGCAGTTTTCTTGTTGGCTTCTTTCTTGGCGGCTTTTTGAACCTGAGGGTCCTGATCCTGCGTCAGCTTGTCTTTGGCAGTTTGCTGCACTTTATCCATGAATTTTTTTAACATGCCCATCGTTTGTCTCCTGTGCGGTTGTTTGACACAGGAATCTATAATAGCGGATAACCCTTATGTCAACATAAACGTCCTTGCTTTTAGGGCGGGATTTATATATACATAACGGCTGCAGGAGAAAAAACATGCTGAACAAGCTTATTTTATTCACTTTACTGACTTTTCTGGCAGTCAACCCGGCTTGGGCCGACCAACCCCCGGCAGCGCCGCCCGCCGATATGAGCGATGAGGCGCTGGCGAGTTATATCACCGGCCGCCTTGCGCCGCTGCTGCAAGACGAAGGGTATAAAATCGCTCAGTCTTGCGACGCCACGGGTTGCGCGATCGTCGTGCAGTGACGGCAGGACCAAGACTGACCCAGCCAGATATTCGCTATCGGGATTCTTACGTTGCGGCGTTGCGCGAGGGGCTGCACCTTGAGCCTGCGAAGGAAAAAGCTATTCGCCTCGCGGAAAAAGATTTCTACAAATACATGGAAGAGCGCCACGACCTCAGTCGTCCCATCGCCTTGCCTGATGGCACACAGGTACGTCGCGTCGCGCAAATGGACTTGTGGCTGGTGGAGGGTGAAAACTTTCTCGGCATGTCGTCTTTACGGCCGGAGCTGAACGACCACCTGATGAAACGCGGCGGCAACATCGGCTATGCCGTCCGCGCTTCGATGCGCCGGCGGGGCTATGGCCGGCTGATTCTTGACCTGACACTGCCGTATGCCGAAAAACTCGGGCTGGAAAAAGTCCTCGTCACCTGCCACGACGAAAACCTCGCCTCCATCAAAATCATCGAGGGTGCAGGCGGTGTGCTGCAGGACAAAGTCAAGATCATGGGCTTGAAATTCCCTGAGCGGCGGTATTGGATCACGCTGTAAGCGCTTATATGTCAATGGCAATTATTAGGGATAGGAATTGCTTTACAAACACTTCAGCCCGCGCCCAAAGTGTCGTACAAACCAGCAGCAACAATACGGAGAAAATGATCATGACAGTCAAAATAGGGATCAACGGATTCGGGCGGATCGGGCGGCTGGTACTGCGGTCGATCGTGGAAAGCGGCCGCAGCGATGTGCGCGTGGTCGGCATCAATGACCTGGCGACGTCGGAGGCCAACGCGCATTTGCTGAAATATGACTCGGTGCATGGGCGATTTGAGGCCGACATCAAAGTCAGCGGCGACAAGCTGATCGTCAACGGCAACGAAATACTCATGACCCGCGTAAAAGATCCGGCGCAACTGCCGTGGAAAGACCTCGGCGTCGCTATTGCCATGGAATGCACGGGGATTTTTACCAAGAAAGAAGACGCGCTGAAGCTTGTCGCGGCGGGCGCGCGGAAGGTGTTGATTTCCGCCCCCGCGACCGATGAAGACCTGACCGTCGTCTATGGCGTTAATCATGATAAATTGCAGGCGGGCCATATTGTCGTGTCGAATGCCTCCTGCACCACCAATTGCCTGGCGCCCGTGGCTTTCGCGCTGCACAAGGCCATCGGCATTAAAAACGGCTTCATGACCACCATCCACAGCTATACCGGCGACCAGCCGACGGTGGATACGATGCACAAAGATCTGCACCGCGCGCGTGGCGCTGCCATCAACATGGTGCCGACCTCGACCGGGGCCGCCAAAGCCGTCGGCAAGGTGCTGCCGGAATTGCAGGGCAAACTCGACGGCGTGTCGATCCGCGTGCCGACGCCGAACGTCTCGGTCGTCGATTTCAAGTTCACCGCCGCCCGCCCCACGACGGTCGAGGAAGTCAACAAGGCGATCATCGCAGCATCCGACGGCCCGTTAAAAAATATTCTTGGGTACTATACCGAGCCGCTGGTATCGAGCGACTTCAACCACGATCCGCGTTCTTCCATCTTTGCCCTCAACGAAACCAAGGTCGTCGACGGCACGTTGGTGCGGGTGATGAGCTGGTATGACAACGAATGGGGATTTTCCAACCGCATGTCGGATACAGCGGCGGTGATGGCCAGATTGACTTGATTATATAAAACGCTTAAAGTACGTCGAATCATTCAATAGCAGGAGATGAAGAATGCCATTCCAAAAAGTAAAAGACGGCTCCGCCTATGTTTTGCAAGGCTGTTATAACTTTGGCTATACGGTGACGCGCGCATTTTCAGATACGCGCTGGACCGGCCTTGTCGATGTTGCGGGAGCCTACTGGATGGGCGGCTCGGCAGTTCTGGCCGCTAAGGGCGTGATCTTTAACGGTGCGCTCCTGGCGACAACCATCGCGACAGCGCCGCTGACGGCAGCGGCGGCTTTGGTCGCCGGCGTTTTTTATGTGGCGATAGGTTGCGTGACCGGCGCGACGGCTTTCGGGTTCCTGAAAGCGGCGCAGGTTAAATCGGGGATTTCTTTCGGGTCGGCGAAGCAGGGCGTGCAGAGCGGTGCCGCAAAAATCATGCAGACGGCAAAAAGCGCCTTTGCGTTCAAGAAAACCCCCGCGGCCGATTTTAAAAAATCCGCCAGCGTGGCCAAACCTGCGGACACGGTGACGCCGACACCGACACCGCCAGAACCCAAGTTGTAAACAGGAGAATGAAAATGCAGTTGAAGGAAGTAAAAGGTTTCATTTCCTTTGTTATGAAGCGCGATTATAACGCCGGCCGCATGTCTGCGAGTGATTACTCAGGGTGGAAAAGTTATGCCGTCCCCTTGGGAGGCTTGATCGCCACCGTGGCCGTGGGAAGCGGTTTGGTGTGGACGGCTGCTACCATATCCCTGCCGGCACTGGCGGCGGCCGGTGCAGTGTCGTGGGCGGCGGCATCAGCCCTTGTCGGCATCCCTCTTTTTCTGATGCTGACACCCAGGCTCGGCGCTATGGGATTCGGTTTCCTGAAAGCGGTGCAGGAAAAATTTCTGCCGTCTTTTTCTCCGAAACGGGGCATCGAAAAATCTGCGTCGTTCATGAAGGACACCTTTACGTTCAAGCACAAGCCTTCGGCCGATTTTAAAAAATCCGCCAGCGTGGCCAAACCTGCTGATACGACGACACCGACACCGCCAGCCTGTGGTTTGTAAAAAAACTCCATGCCGTTCAAAAAAGTAAAAGACAACTTTGTTGAACTGGGCCGGGGCATATACGAACTGAGCTACACGAGCACGAGCGATTATACAAAATCCAGATGGAGCGGGGTTTTCGACGCTGTTCTGGGCGCGGCTTTTGTTGCCGTTACTTATCGATTTGCGTCAGCCGGCATCATGGTCATGGCTGCGGCGACGTCCTCCACGACTGTCGGGGCGGTGGCGTTGGTGGCTTTCGGCGCAGGTCTTCTGGTATTGAGCGTTCCGTTCAGCATCTTCGCGCTGGGTTGCCTGAAAGCGGCGCAGGAAAAATCAGGCATTTCTCCGTCTTTGGCGAAGCGCGTTCTGCGCGATACCGTGGCATCCGCACAGAAGCTGGCGGAGAGTTCTAAAAAGCAGTGCAAAAAAGTAAAAGATAACGGGAAAGACCGCGCTGAAAAAGCAGCGCGTCGCGTCAAAGATATCTTTAAGCGCAGGCTTTCAGCCGCTTTCAAAAAATCAGCCGACGGAGAAAAATCTGCCGCCCCCTCTTTGTCCAGGGGAAAAACGCCTGCGCCCTGACATGCACATCACCGTCGAAATAACGTCGCCGACAGCCACCAGCGGCACTTTGAAGATCGGCCCGCATGTATTCAGCTGCACGCTGGGGCGGGCGGGGGTTGTGGCGGCGGCCGACAAAAAAGAGGGTGACGGCAAGACGCCGCTGGGCGTATTTCCATTGCGGCGCCTGCTTTACCGTGCCGACCGTGTGCCGCGGCCCGTCACCGGGCTGAAGGTCGAAAGCCTGACGCCGGATGTCGGCTGGTGCGAAGATTCGGCGCACCCGGATTACAATAAACAAATCCTTCTCCCCCATCCATCGGTGCATGACCGCATGACGCGCGCGGATCATCTCTATGATTATACGGTGGTGATCGGCTATAACGACGCGCCGGTGGTGCCGGGAAAAGGCAGCGCGATTTTTATGCATTTGGCGCATCCAGACATGACGCCCACCGCCGGCTGCGTGGGATTACGGGTCGAGGACATGGCGCAGGTTTTAAAGCTTTGCGATTTTACAACCAACATTCGGATTCTTCCCCCTTGACCTCGCCGTCGCAGGCTCTAGAGTCACTTTTCATGGAAAAGTGAGGTCACAATATGGCAAAATCCAGCGCCAAGCCAAAAGAAACATCTCCGGTGAGTGAAATTTCCGGCAATCGGCTGAAATCCTTTATCGAGCGCGTCGAAAAGCTCGAAGAGGAAAAGAAAGCCATCTCCGAAGACGTGCGCGACGTGTACGGCGAGGCCAAGGCGACAGGCTTCGATCCCGTGATCATGCGCAAAATAGTCGGCTTGCGCAAATCCAACCTTGAAAAACGCCGCGAACAGCAGGAACTGCTGGATCTTTATATGGCCGCGATCGGCATGGCGGAATAAAAATGCGGTGGTTTTT
Source organism: uncultured Rhodospirillaceae bacterium (assembly GCA_964349475.1). Classification (GTDB taxonomy): domain Bacteria; phylum Pseudomonadota; class Alphaproteobacteria; order Micavibrionales; family UBA2020; genus PALSA-926. The sequence continues at coordinate 13,366 of CAYGGT010000028.1, read as the reverse complement.
GGCGGCGATTTTTGTGATCGGCGTTCTGGGGCTGTCGTCCCCGGCGGCGGCGGCGGACGAGCCACGATTTGAAGACGGCCTATCCGCCTTTAATGTCGGCGACGCGCAGGGCGCTTCGAAAATTTTCTGGAAGCTGGCGGCGGCGGGTGACGCGCGCGCGCAGTATTACCTGGCCGAGATGCTGGATACCGGCATGGGCAATACCGGCAAGGATGTTTTCGGCGCCCTTGGCTGGTATCGTAAAGCGGCGGCGCAGGATTACCTGCCGGCGGTTTCTTATATGGGCTATGCCTATCATATCGGGCACGGCGTCAGCAAAAATGATAAGGAAGCTTTCAACTGGTACACCCGCGCGGCGCAGATGGGGGATGCCGTTGCTCAAAATAATCTTGGTGTCATGCTGCGCGACGGGATCGGCCATCAGAAAAACAACCGCGCGGCGATACAGTGGTTCATGCAATCCGCCACGCAAGGCAACCCTGTTGCGCAATATAACCTGGCCGAGATGTACCGGCGGGGCAGGGGCGTGAAGGCGAACGAAACGGAAGCGCTGCGCTGGTATACGCAGGCCGCGAAACAGGGCGATATATACGCGCAACACAGGCTGGGAAAAATGCATCGTGTCAAAGATCCGGCCGCAGCGCTGGTCTGGTTTCAAGCGGCGGCGGCGCAGGGTTATGTGCCGGCTGAGTTGAGCATCGCGGAGATGTACGAGGCGGGCGCGGGCGACAGCACGAAAGGCCCGGCCGATGCGGCGCTTATATACGCCCGCGCGGCCAAAAAAGGTCATGCGCGCGCCAAGTACAGACTGGCTGCGTTTTATGAGACGGGCACGGGCGTGCCGCAGAATTTCAGAGAAGCGGCGGCCTGGTATAGAAAAGCGGCTGAGGAAGATGGCGCGTTGCCCGCGATGCTGGCGCTGGGCCGGTTATATGAAGACGGCAAGGGTGTTGCAAAAAATCCTGATGAGGCGCGCAAGCTCTACGAAAAAGGCGCCAGGCTGGGCGACCCCTACGCGCAGTTCGAATTTGGGCGCGTATACAAGGAGGGCTGGGGCGGCAAACCTGACCCTGTGCAGGCATATCAGTGGTTTGCGCTGGCCGCCGCCGGGCTGCCCGACGGCCCCGCCCGCGCCGCCGCCGTTGTTGCGCGTATCGATGTATCCAACGCCCTGACGGAAGCGCAGCTGACGGATGTGCGTCAGAAAGTAAAAGACTGGAAGCCGGATGCGCCGCCGCTCGCTCAGAAGCAGAGCGTTAAAAGGTAGCTTTTACCTGTTATAAGTTGGTTCCTCAATCTCCAATGCCTCCCACGGCGACCCCAGGTCGAGCATGTCGGCGAAAGGGTTGCCGCTGGAAACAGCGGCGGGAATGGGTTCGGGCTTGAACGCCGGCACATCGAAGCGGAGCGCTTCGTTCATATACTCTCGCCAGAGCATTGCGGGGTATTTCCCGCCGGTGACGCCCTGCATCGGCGTGTTGTCGTCATTGCCCATCCATACGCCCGTCACGAGGTCGCCGGCGTAGCCCAAAAACCAGGCGTCGCGATAATCCTGTGTCGTGCCCGTTTTTCCGGCGGCGCGCGTTCCCGCCAATTGCGCCGTTTTGCCGGTGCCATGGGTGATGACTTCTGTCAGCATGTTGTCGAGCTTCGCGATATCACGGCCCGCAAAAACGCGGGGATGGTGCTGCGGCGCGCGCTGGTAGAGCAACCGCCCGCTGCCGTCGCGGATCGATAAAATCGCATAGGGACGAACCGCATGGCCGCCGTTTGATATCGTCGCATAGGCCGTGGTCATTTCCAGCAGGGTCGTTTCATCTGTGCCGAGCGCCGCGGACAACGTCGGCTGCGGCATGTGGGTAAAACCGGCGCGTGCCGCCACATCCAAAAGCCTGCCGACGCCGGTCATTTGCAGCAGCCGGACTGTGGCTGTGTTCATGGACTGCGCCAGCGCTGCCGCCAGCGTGACGGTACCGTGGTATTCGTGGTCATGGTTGGCCGGCCGGTAACTGCCTTCTTGCAGCGGCGCATCCTCGATTGTATCGTCCGGGTCGAAGCCCGTTTCTAAAGCCGCCAGATAAACGAAAGGCTTGAAAGCAGATCCCGGCTGGCGGAGTGCCTGGGTCGCGCGGTTGAACTGGCTGCTGGCGTAATCGACGCCGCCGATCATGGCCAGCACGGCGCCGTCGTGCGTTTCCGTCAGCAATGCCGCTTGCGTCGCCCGGTCTTCCGCGGTCAGTCTTTTGAACGCAGATTTCAGCTTGGCTTCCGCCATCAATTGCATTTTCGGGTCGAGCGTGGTGCGGATGATGATGTCGCTTTCCGCGGATGCGATAAAGCTGTCTACCTGAGCAATGACCCAATCGGTGAAATAGCGGTGAAGATCCCCCGCCATTGTCGGCATGACAATCATTTTTGCGTTTTTGATTTCCTGCGCCGCCATTTTCGCGTCAAGGTACCCGGCATCTTCCATGGTTCCGATCACGATCTTCGCGCGCGCCAGCGCCAGATCGGGATGGGTGGCGGGGGACAAGCGCGACGGGGCTTTCAACAGCCCCGCCAATACCGCGCTTTCCCACACCGTGACCTGCGCCACCGGCTTGCCGAAGTAAACTTTGGCCGCCGCATCGACGCCGGTCAACCCTGCGCCGAAATAAACCCGGTTGAGATAGGCAAGCAGGATTTCATCCTTGCTGAATCGATGTTCGAGCTGCAGCGCCAGCAGCGCTTCCTGCACTTTGCGTCGGAGCGTCCGGTCCGGCGTCAGGAACATGTTTTTGGCGAGCTGCTGGGTGATGGTCGATCCGCCCTGCACCCACCTTCCGGCCAGCATGTTGCGCCCCATTGCCCGCGCGAGGCCGATGGGGTCGATGCCGAAGTGGTCGTAGAATCGCCGGTCTTCCACCGACAAAACCGCCGCGACCAGGTGCGGGGGCAGGTCTTTCATCGTCACCACATCGCCCTGCGCCTCGCCGTATCGCGCGATCATTGCGCCGTCATTGGCCAGCACGATGATGCCGGGCCTGGTTTGCAGCGGCTTGGCACGGTCGATATTCGGCAGATCATGAAGGAAATAGACGGCGGTTAAAGCGATCAGGAGAGCGGCAATGCCGAAAAACATCGTTTTGCGACGTATTTTTTTATCTGCGAAGGTCACTCAAAAAAATCCTCATTGTTTTTTATTATACAGACTTCAGAAAAACGGAGGTCAGATTCGCGATTTCTTTTATTTTTCGTCCAATTTTATCTAATTTAAAGTAAGTCTTAATTATTAAAAATAATCCATATTTTTCAATGCAATACACTATGCATTCCGGTGAAATTATAATAGTTTGATTTGGCAGTTTCCACAAAAAATGGTTTAATAGAGATATATACACTGAACGTCGGGGAATAGAAGCAATGTCGATGACACATCGCAATTCGGGCAGAATTATCGCTTTTACAGCCATGGCCCTGCTGGTGATGATGCCGGAAGCGCAAGCGGCGGCGACGAAGCTGGGCGATGTTTTGAATAATACCAGCAGGTCCTTTGTTAATTTCCCTAATATATTATCTGCATTTGCCTACATGTCTGGTTTGTATTTTGCGATCACAGGCGTGTTCCACTTCAAGGACCACGTTGACAGTGCGGGCGCAGCCGGGCGTGCCAGCGTTCCCTTGAGTAGCGCGGTGAAACGCTTTTTGGCCGGCGGGGCGATGCTGTCGGGTCCTTATATGGTCGAAGTTCTTAAAGGCACGCTGTTTGGCGCTGGAGCCCCGATGCTCACTGCCGGCGGCGGAAACGTTGCGCCAACCGGCGGCGGGATGGACCAGATGATTTATGATTTGGTCGCGAATGCCGCCGGACCCATGTCGGGCCTGTTGAATGTTTTTACCTATATATCAGCGATCATCTTTTTACTGGTGGGCATTTCGCGCCTCACGAAAACGGCGCAGGACGGCCCGCGCGGTCCTGCCGGTCTTGGCACGATCATGACCTTTCTTGTTTCCGGCGCGCTGTTTTCCGCGGGCAGCATGATGGGGACTTTCTCGTCCAGCCTTTTCGGCAGCGCCACGGTGAGCACTTTCGCTGAAATCTCCCCAACCATCATTTCCAACGGGGGGGATAGAGATAAAATTGAAGCTGTGATCGAAGCGCTTATGGCATTTATCATGATCGTCGGTTTTATCGCCTTTATTCGGGGATGGTTTGTTTTGCGGGCTTTTGCCGACGGCGGCAGCCAGAATGCGACCCTGGCCCAGGCGCTGACGTTTCTGTTTGGCGGGGCGCTGGCGATCAACCTCGGCGCGCTGATCAATGTTCTTGGAACGACAGTGGGGGTGAGCGGAATTACATTTGGAACATAAAAAAAACTTGGTACTATGGCGGAACGGTTCTATCGTAAATATTGAAGCACAACGAAGGAGAGACAAGATGAAACAGATAAAAATGACGCATAAACTGGCGGCTGCCCTGACGGCAGGCGTGATGATGAGCAAAGCGGGGTCCGCTTTTGCAACGACGAGCTTTAAGAACGTCACGGAGAACATCGTTGATTCATCTTCGAAACTGCCAGACCTGATTTCCACCGTGGCCTATGTCGGCGGTATCGGTCTTGGAGTGGCGGGTGTGTTTAAACTGAAGGAGCACGTGGATAACCCGGCTCAGGCAAAAATGAAAGACGGTCTTGTGCGCCTCGGCGCGGGCGGCGGCCTTCTGGTTCTGCCTTATTTGACGGATGCGATGATGGGTACGATTGAGGGTGGGGGCGGCGCAGGCGTTATGAGCCCGAGTGACTTGCAATTTGGTGCTGGCAACTTTGATGCGAACTAGACCAGCTTCTACTTAAAGTGAACGTATGGCCTACCTGAAAATAACGCCCGGTGTGAGCAGTTTGTCTGACACCGGGCGCCCTCTTTCCGCTGATGTTTACAAAATTCCGGACGCGCTGAAAGAGAGCGTCCTGGCCCGCGACGACCATACCTGCTGCTATTGCGGGTTTCAGGCGAAGAAGTATCAGGACGTTCATTTTACCGGCTCTGACACTGTTGCAAAACTTGACAACTATGTAACGGCTTGCGCTTTCTGCGCGCAATGTTTTCAGCTCGACAAAATAGAGCGCATGCAGTCGGGCGCGGTGATCTGGCTGCCGGAGATCGGACAGGCGGCGCTGCATCATATCTGTCGGGCGATTTACGTGGCGCGGATTTCGCGGGGCCCCATGGCCGACGCGGCGCGGGACGCGATGGAGGCCCTGCTGCAGCGGAAAGCAGAGGCCGTCACCCGGCTCGGCACCGACAGCCCCCGGATGCTGGCGTCCATCCTGCAGGATTTTCTGGAGGCAAAGGAATACAAGCAGCGGGTCGGCAAGCTGAAGGGGTTCCGCATTTTGCCGCTTGACCGGCGGATTATCCGCGAGGGCGATCTTGAGTTCAATCAATTCCCGCAGGTGCTGGCTTTCTGGCGCTCCAAGGACGGCCCCTTCGGCGACTTGCCCCCGCGTGACTGGGGCGGGATGTTTTTCACGACGCAGGAAAAAATCAAACAGGCGGGCTGACACCCAACTAAAAAAAGGAAATTGTTTCATGCTGAAAATAGAGGACTATGACGTCTCCGCCGACCGCGGTTTTCTGACCCCGCACAATATGGACGAAATAAAGCTGCCGGCGGTTTTCGAGCCGATCCTTGAAGCGGGGCGGAAGCTGTCGGATTACCTGACGGCGGGTTCGGTGCGGCCTATCCTGAACATGCTGCCGGAAATTGACATGGATGCCGAGCTGCCGAAGCTGAATGACGCGCAAATGCGCATGCTCATGGTGCATTACTCCTTCATCATGCAGGGGTATGTCTGGGGCGAAGAAAAAGCGGCGCAGAAGCTCCCCCGCAATCTGGCGGTGCCGTATTGCAAGCTTGCCGATAAAATCGGTCAGTTTCCGTTGCTGCCGTATACGTCATACACGCTCGACAACTGGGGAAGGTTTGACCGCCAGGGGCCGATCGTGCTCGAAAATATTTACGTCATCCAGAACTTCCTCGATGGGCAGGATGAAAACTGGTTCATCATGGTGCATATCGAGATTGAGGCGAAGGCGGGCGCAGCGCTCGCCGCCATTCCGGCGCTGCTCGACGCCGTTGACGCAAAAAACGCCAAAGGCGTCGCGACCGGCTTGCAAAAAACGCTGGATGCCTGGGAAAAAATAAATCCGGTGTTCGATCGTATGATTCAGAAATGCGATCCCTATATCTATTACAACCGCGTGCGCCCTTATATCCACGGCTGGAAGGGCAACCCCGCCCTGCCCGACGGCTTGATTTATGAAGGCGTCGATAAATACCAGGGCAAGCCGCAGTCTTTCCGTGGCCAGACCGGGTCGCAAAGCTCCATCGTGCCCGTCATGGATGCGCTGATGGGCATCGGCCATGAAAACGACCCGCTGCGCGAATACCTGGATGAATTGCATGCGTATCGGCCGCCGAAGCATCGTTTGTTCATCGAGGCGGTGCAGCAGCGGAGCAAGGTCCGTGATTTTGTCATCGCCGCGAACGATGCGGGCATGACTTTGCTTTATAACAAAATCATCGACCATGTGCAGAAATTCCGCACGCGGCATCTGGAATTTTCTGCCCAGTACATCAACAAGCAGGCGGCAGGCACCGACGGCAACCCCGTCGATGTTGGCACGGGCGGCACGCCGTTCATGAAATACCTCAAGAAACACCGCGACGAGAGCCGCCAGCATTTTATCGGCGACTACCAAGCGTCAGAACGTCCGCCGATCGTAAAACAAGCATGACGACGCTTTTTGCGCCGGCCGCGCTTTTGCCGGACGGCTGGGCGGATAATGTCCTGGTTGAGTACGACAAGGACGGCTGGATTGTCGGCGTCGATAGCTTTAAATCACCGCAGCAGGCCAAGACGGAGGCGGAATACGTGACCGGGCCGCTGGTGCCCGGCATGCCCAACGTGCATTCCCATGCCTTTCAGCGGGCGATGGCGGGATTGACGGAGCGCGGCATCGGCAAGAAGGATAATTTCTGGAGCTGGCGCGAGACAATGTATCGTTTTGTTTCCGCCATCGAGCCGGAGGATATCGAGGCGCTGGCCGCGCAAGTTTATATTGAAATGCTAAAGGCAGGCTATACGACGGTCGGCGAATTTCATTACCTTCATCATCAGCCGGGCGGAAAGCCCTATGCTGACCGCGCGATTTTATCGCAGCAGATCATCAAGGCCGCGCTGGAAACGGGCATCGCCGTGACGCATATGCCGGTGCTTTACGCCGACGGCGGTTTCGGCGGGGAGCCGCCGACGGAAGTGCAGAAAAGATTCGTCAACACGGTGCCGGAGCTGATGAAGATCGTCGAAATGCTGCATGGCGAATTTCAGCATACGCCGCAGGTGACTATCGGTTTCGCCCATCACTCCCTGCGCGCCGTCTCGCCAGAAATGCTGCGCGAGGGAACAAGGGCCGTGCGGAAGCTGCTGCCCGACGCCCCCGTGCACATCCATGCCGCTGAACAGATCGGCGAGGTCGAAGGATGCCTTGCCTGGTCGAACAAGCGCCCCGTCGAATGGCTGCTGGAAAATGCCAATGTCGATGACAAATGGAGCTTTGTGCACTGCACGCATATGACGGACAGGGAAATCGCGGACCTTGCCGCGGCGGGCGTCGTTGTCGGGCTTTGTCCCACGACCGAAGCCAACCTGGGCGACGGGATTTTCCCGCTGGTGAAGTTCTTTCAGGCGGGCGGGCGGTTTGCGATCGGCTCCGACAGTCATATTTCAGTGAGCATGGTCGAGGAACTGCGCTGGCTCGAATATATCCAGCGGCTGGTTTACCGTGAACGCACGTTGGTCAAGCAGGCGGAGAATCCTTCCGTCGGCGCCGTTCTTTTTGAACAAGCGCTGTCCGGCGGCGCGCAGGCCCTGGGGCGCAAGATCGGTAAAATCGAGATCGGTCACCGCGCTGATTTTCTGGTGCTCGACGGCGATCTTCCTTTTATGACGGGAAAAATCCGCGACCATATCCTTGATGCGGCCATCTTCGCCTCCAATGAAAACCCGGTCAGGGACGTGATGGCGGGCGGGCGCTGGGTCGTTCGCAACCGCCGCCACAAACGTGAAGACCAGACGCTGGAGCGCTTTCGGCGGGTGATGCAGAAGCTGAAATGATGCGGAAACTGAGATGATCAAGGGCGGCAGTCTAAGCCGCGTGCATTTCAAACCAGTTGCGGATCGCATCGGCGATGAGGGAAGCGTCTTCAGTGCCTTGCTCCAGCAGGTGCGAAGCCGCTTCGCTCAAGGGCAGAAGTTCTTTATCGCAGGTGGCGCGTTCGTCGATGATGCGCGCGTTTTCGAAATTGACGATGTCGTCATGCGGCGCATGGAAGATGAATAATTTCCGGGCATATTCCGCAGTGGCGGCGGCCACGTCATGCGACAGCATGTCATCGACAAAGGTTTTCCGCACCAGGATCTTGCGCCCGGCGACGATCAGCTCGGCCATATCCCCTTTGAGCGTGATCTGTTTGTCGCGCTTGAATTTGTTGATGATGTAAGAAGGATCGCGCGGCGATCCCAGCGTGGCGAGGACTTGAATTTGGGGCAGCTGCTTGACGGCCAGCAGCGCCGCCGTGCCGCTGATGCTGTGACCGATCAGCAACTTCGGGGGCTGGTGTTCCGCCGCGAGCGCATGACAGGCGGCCGTGATATCTTTCACGCGCGTGGAAAAATTCGTCTCCGCGAAATCCCCTTCGCTTTCACCGATGCCGGTCATGTCGAAGCGCAGCATGGCGATATTATTGTCGGCCAGCGTTCGGCAAATCTTGTGCGCCGCGTGCGATTCTTTCGTGCAGGTAAAGCATGGCGCGAAGACGCCGTAAACAATGGGCTCTCCTTCCGGCATATCGAGGATGCCGGAAAGTTTTTGTCCGTGGACGTTGGTGAAGTGGAAGGGAAGGCTTTTGCGACGCATGATCGGTTCTCTTTCTTTCGCTGTCAAAAAAGAAAAAGCCGCGACGGTGTGGTTGTCGCGGCTTTGTTTATCAAATGGTCTTCAGTTTACGGCCCCGGCGCAGGTTCAGCCGCCGGCGCGGCGGGCGCTGCCGGTGCGGCTGGGATTGGCATTGGCGCCGATGCTGCCGGCGCCGCCATTGGCACGGCGGGCGCTGTCGCGGCGGGGCCGGGCGACGCGGCATCCATTGCGCCCTGCTTTAGTTTTTCTTCCATCATCATTTTCATGTCGGTCATGGCCTTCAGCTCCATCTGTCTTTCAAGAGGAATGGTTTTAAACCATTCCGACAGATTTTGCTGTGCGGTCGCGCGTTCTTCCGGTGTCATGGTTTTAACTTTTTCCATGCTTTCGCGCATCTCCGTATGATATTTTTTTATGGCCTCATCCATGCCGGGATGCATCATTTGAAAGCGTTGCAGGTGCTCCTGTTTCATTTCTTCGCGCTGCTCGGGCGTGACTTTTTTACGCGGTTTACGGCGCTCCTTGGCTGGTTTTGCGCTGTCAGGCGCCACCACCGCAGCGGACGCGGCTGGTGCCGTGACGGCCGCATCCTGGGCGTAAACGGCAGTCGTCATGAGAGTGATCAGTGCGAAGACGGACAAGGAAAATTTCCAAGCGGACATAACGGTTTTGCTCCTGAGCTGTTGAATAGGGCGTCAGTTCATTATCCACGCATTGCCATGGGGGATAAAGAGAAATCTGAAAGTATTATTCTGTAAATAATTTGCCGGGAACCCTTGATTAAATTTCTTGTCCTGATAAATATGTGACGTGTCATTTATTGAAGGAGTACGGTTGATGAAGATAGTTTTTCAAGCGCTGTTCTGTATGGCTGTTTTATTGCCGCTCGCGGGCTGCAATACAATCGAAGGGTTCGGGCGCGACCTGAAGGCGGCCGGCGAAGCGACCAGCACGCAGGCGCAAAAAGTTAAGGGTTATAATTAAGGCTTCGGGTTTACGATCTTGAATTGGGGCTGGGCTGAATGATTCAGTCCCGCGCTTGCGCGGGGAAGTGCCTTCGGCTGGCCCAGAACCTGATTGAACAACGCTTGCGGCGTGCTTGTATCAATGGTGGCGGGCGCAGCGATGTGCAGGACCGGGAATTTTTTCAGGCAAGATCTGATATTGCCTTCCGCCGTATTCAGTCCTTGATTTTCAAGAGCATCGAAGAAGGTCATCGCCTCTTTGCCGTTGAGCGCGATAGAAAAGCGCACGCTGTTGGTGGTGACGTATGTTTTTTTCTCGACCGGGTTGTGGGAGAAAAGCGTGGAGCGGCTGTTGTTCACAATCTCTGTCGGCAAAAGGTGATCATGGGCAACAATGGCGGCTTTTTTATTCTGCGCGAGGTGGAATAAAATACGCGCGCCCTCTGAAAAGGACACATGGGTTTCCAGGCCGTCGCGACCGGCCAGGACGTAAAGATTCTCATGGCGGGAGTCATGGTAAGCGTTATCTATGCTGTCTTCATGTAAAAGAATATTATCAACTTTGATAATGCCGGGTCTTTCGCCCATTTCTTTCAGGACGCTTTGTGCCAGCTCCGGATCGACCTTGACCACGCCCTGCCTGTTGATCTGGCTGTATCTTTTGTACGAGACGCAGGAAGTTGTATCATCAAGCGCCAGGTATTCAAGCACCTTCATGTTGAGGTAAAGGCCGGAAATATCATTTTGACCAAGATTTTTTTTCAGTCGCGCACAGGCCGCCGTATCCAGCCCTTCAATGCGGTAAAAAAACAGCCCCCCGGCAGGATCCAGCATTTTTTCAAACGCGGCGCTCTCGATCCTGAATTCCAGACTCTGCTCCTGCTGATTGAGGCGGAGGATGGCGGCATGCGCGGGGTTGAATTGAACGGTGCCGCCGAGGTCAAGCAGGGGAGAATTTGACGGCAGGATAATGTCGCCGTCCAGGATGCGCCCCTGGCCATATTTATCGATCAGCAGGCTGGTGCCGTCATCCATCTTTTGCAGCAGGCAGATGTTGGCCAGGTTGTGGCTGCTGACGTATTCGCCGTGCGGATTTTTGACATGCAGGAAGTCAGACCGTTGTTGCAATTGCGCCAGCATCACCGCATCCGTATTCAACGGCCCTTCTGTCGGGTAGCAGGATATAAGCGTCTTGCCCTGGCCATACTGGATGGCGTCAATATTTTCTGGCTTGAAGATGCCGCCATATTCTTGCAGGAATGCGCCGCGCCGTCCGATCAGATCCAAGATTTCTTCTGCCATGTCCGCCGATACGTTTTCAAGCAGCGTTTGCGCGCGCTGCCCCGGCATTGTGTAACACAGCATTTTTCTGTCCGGCACATGCCAGATATTTGCAATATGGCGCAGGTTGCTGAGTATTTTGTCGCTCGACAGGCGGATATTGTCGCCGATCAGGTCTTGTTCCATGCGGGAGAGGGCGTCGGCTGCGGTGCCGGGCGGAAGCGCCTGCGCGGCGTCGGCAAGGATATTGGCCCGGATAATGTCGGATTTGAACGGCTCCAAGAACGCGGCCACCCACTCCGTCTTTTTGTGATCGTCCATCGGGCTGGAGACAATTTTTTCAAGCCGGCCTTTTGATACGAGAGCGGCACGCAGTGCTTTTAAGTTTTCGGCGGGAAGAGGCCGGGCCAGCAGGTGGCGGATCGTGCTGAGGGGCAACGCTGCTTCTTCCAGGAGGTCCTGAAATTTTTCCACCCCGATTGCGCCGAAAATCCCGGCGCGGATTCCTTGTTCCAGGAGCGCGCCTTTGGCGGCCGGGTCGGAGGATGCGCTGCATACTTCATCCAGCAGCGATGCGCCCGGATGGCAGAGAGTCCAGAGTGAAACAATGCCGTCGCGCTCGCTGAGCGGAATGTGTTTGAGCGCAAACAGGAGTGCCGCGGCGTTTTTTAAGCGCAGGGCTTCGTTGAAATCGACAAAGGCGGACGCAAGGCCCGGTGCCTTGCCGTCCATGCCGGTCAGCAGGGCGCTGAAGATCAGTTTTTGTGCGGGGAGATCGTTTTCAAATCTGTCGAGAGTCCGCGAAAAGATATTTTTTTCGCTGTCTGCATTGGAAAAAACAAGATTCTCAGGCCGGACTTTTGCATTCAGAAGGAGTGTCTTGAGCGCGATGGCCAGCGCGTCGGGAGGAAGCGGCTCGTGTTTTTCAAGCGCCAGCTGAAAAAACTTTTCGAAGATCTGGCCGGGTGTTTTGGCATTCGAAAAAGTCATCGCACGGAGCGATGTGCAATAGAATTTTAGCAGAGAAGACTGATCGGCGCGGCTTTTGATATGCTTGAAGATGACTTCCGTGACGGAGTCGGACGCGTAATCTTCCAGCAGAATTTCCTGCAATTCTTGATCGCCGAGCGGGCTGTCTTTCAGCTTGTTGGTGATCACATCGGCAATTTTCTGGCGGTCGATGCCATTGGCAATGCGCGCATATTCAAGCGCCGCGTCGCGGATGGCATTCGCCCGTTTTTCAACGGCTTCCTGATAGTCGCCCTGGGCGCGGGCGATGATGTAGGCGGGGTTTTTGTATTGCTGCATCTTTGCGGCGGTTGCGCCGGGATCATCAATGGTTTCCGGCGCGAGCTCGTCCGCGAGCCAGTCCATGAAGCCGTCGATGTAATAATGGCGGTCGCTTTGCAGGCCGAGGATTTCGTTTTTCACGGCGCGCATGCGCCAGAGCAGCGCGCGTTGCTGTTCTTCGCGCTGTTTTTCTTTTTTATTGAACCAGTCGGCAGCGCCTCCCCACCATTTTTTAGCCTCTTCCGCCTTGAGGGGCATATCTTTTTGCAGGAAGAGCGCGATGTCTTCGGAAGAAACGGGCTTGGGCAAAGGCTCTTGCAAGGCATCGGGCAGCCGCTCCGCAAGAGAGGACGCTGCTTGCAAGAACGCATTATCCGGCCCGAAAGCGGTTTTCGCTTTGGCGCGAAAGTCCTGCAGGCTTAGCACGAATCCTGCCACATCTCCCATCTGCGCGATCAGCGCCGCGGCTTTGCCTTCGTCTTTGTTATAGATTGCGCGGTCGAGGCGCTGGTGGAACAGGATGATTTTTTTCCGATTGGCCGTGAGCCAGTGATTGACCGCATCTGTGTTTCTCTCGATCGTCGCCAGATAATCTTCCAGCTGCTCCCGGACTGCGGAAAGCGCATCGAGATCTTTTTGAAGATGCGGAAACGGGGGCGTTGAATCTCCCATGGCGTTCGATCCTTGCAGATATTTTGACCTTGAGGATTTGTTATAGCACCGGAGATATGTTTATTCAAATCATTTCGTAAACTAAAATGTTTAATTTATTTAATCGTTTCAACAGGATGAGGCGTGGTTTTAAAAACATCCGCTAAATTTCTTTGCATGTCATCCCAGGAGCGTTCATCCGCATCCTTGTTATACGCAAC
>CAYGGT010000027.1:0-20282 GCA_964349475.1 uncultured Rhodospirillaceae bacterium | reverse complement strand
GACGAAACCAACAAAAGCAGCGATCCGACGGACGCGGCGGAACAAAAACGCGAGCAATCCGGGCTTCGCCAGAAACTGGGAGAATCCCTGCGCGCGCTGGGGGAATTCACGAGCGATATCCCCGAAAACTTCCCCAAAGCGGATCAGGGCATGAAGCAAGCCGAAGACGCGCTGGGCACAAGCACGCCCAGAGCCTCCCTCCCCCATCAAAAAACCGCACTGGACGAACTGCAAAAAGGACTGGATGACGCTATCAAGAAAATGGCGATGTCGATGCAGCAATCAATCATGTCATTTGGCGGCATGCCCGGCGGGGGCAATTTCGGCAAAGGCTTCGACCCGCTGGGGCGCGGCCTTGGCGATGACGGAGAAACAAAAATTCCGGATCAAAAAGACCGTCGCCGCGTGCAGGAAATCATCGAAGAACTCCGCAACCGCTCCAACGAGCCCAACCGTACTAAAGTCGAGCGCGATTATATCGACCGGCTGCTGGATCGGTTTTAGGGAGTCCCTGAAACAGAGTAACTTTTCTTCAAAGGCCCATGCCACGGGAAACCCGCAGCAGGAATATCGTCCGCCCTTCCCCGGCGTACGGAAGCATCATGAAAAATCCCGGCCATCGTTTTTTCTATTTCCCGGTTCTCTGGCTTCTCATATTTATTCTTGATCGCATGCGCCTGAGCCGTGAAGTCCACTTTCTCAAAATCAAGATTGGCAACTTCCTCCCCCGTTAGCCTTCTGTAGCCTTTCCCGGTCAGCTGCCGAATAATTTGATTCATTTGTTGTCCAAGAACGAATTGTTCTTCCACTTCCCTCTTGTCCAAACGAACTGTCCCCACTTGTACACGACAAAAGTCAGATGGCGCCAATTGTCCTGGGCTCTCGTAATAGGCCACTCTTTCTCCTTTCACGATCTGTAGCTGCCCTTCATGAACCGACTTTTCTCTGCTAAAGGCGGTCCCCAGCCCTCTCCTCCACCACGGGTAAGCCATGGCGACTTCATAGATACTCACACGTTGTTCATCCGCGATCCCAATACCAAGCCCCGTCATGACGTGGACAGCATCATGGGGAACAAACATCGAAGGTATATTTTTTGTCTCCGGTAACGCATAGATTTTTCTGAACCGCTCGACGAGTTTTCCGATCTTGGCGGGGTCTTTAATATGGTTGTCTTGCATTTTTCTCTCTCCTGATTTTCTGGATGTTCTTGACGCGCACATAGCGCAGTTTTTTGCGGTCAGGGTGGACGGCGGCGAGCATGTCGCCGAGGACGTTCAACCCGGTCTGGGTCATATCGAGAATCCGGTCGGCAGGCAATACCATGGCGTAAATTTTACTGATCTGCCCGTCCGCCAACCCCGTCTGCTTCAGCACCGGTTCCAGCAATGTGATATTAGACGCAGGAATGCCGGGCGCGCCCAGAGCAATTGCCATGACCGTTCCCGCCGTCAGCAGATATTGCATCATCGTCGGGTCGGCATTGAAGACGGCGGTGGCGTAGAAAGCCGTCAGCCCCATGTAAAGCGACGTGCCGTACATATTGAACACGCCGCCAAGCGGCACGACGGTATTGCGCGTTTTGGCCGAAATACCCATATTTTTCAGACATTCGCGTTCTTTTGGCATGGTGGCGCTGCTCGACGACAGGCTGAAGCCCGTCACGGCGGCGCTCAGCAGCTCTTTAAAATCCTTGCCGCGGCAGCCCATATAAAAATAAGCCCCCATCATCGCAGCGGCCCCCATGGCCAATCCTGCAAAAGCGGTCGCATAGTAACCCGCAAACATGCCGAGCAAACCGAGGCCGCCGGTCGCCATGGTCGCGGACATCAGCACAGCGATAGCAGGCAGTCCGGCGACGTCGATAAATTTCGGGAATGCCCGATTGATCAGCGCCACCGCTTTTTCCCCGGTTTTTCCGGCAGCCACGACACAGGCTGCGATGTTGAATTTTTCGGTCACGGCAGATTTGGCTTTTTTATAAGCCAGCGCGGCCGCCGTAAACCCGCCGATGATCGGCAGCATGTAGTGCATGGGGCTAAACCCGCCACCACCGCCCGCCTGTCCGGTCATGCCCTGAATCCCCACCAGATCCACGGGTGGGATCAACCCCGTCATCAGCACGACGGCGCCGAGGCTGATCGCCAGCCCCGCTGCCGTAATAGCGCCAAAACGCAGCAGCGTCGGCGCTTCCTTGATGATGCTGTGTTCAGAGAAGGACTTGAAAATATTCAACCCGATAAACGGCGCCGCCAACCACGGCAGAGCGCCGAAAAATATTCCCGGGGCATTGCTCAACAGCGGCACTGCGCCGAGATTAACCCCCGCAAAACCAAGCACGGCGCCTCCCAGCGCCGCCACCAGAAAACGCGCGTCCCAGAATTTATTTCCGACTGACAGCGGTTTTTCGCCTTGGACAAGCTGTTTGCTGATTTCATTGAACGTGATGCCGTTCTTGCGGCAATATTTATCAAACGCGGCGATATCTGCGGTGATTTTTTCAACAGGGGCCGGATGGGAGAAGATATTAAAATTGAATTTCAAAAATCCGGTTTCGGTTTTTGTTTCACGACGCAGACGCTGAAACTGAACTTGCAGTGCCTCGGCGGCATCAGCGCTGGCGCATATAAAATCGTAGAAGGCCTGCTGCCGGAAGGGAGAGCCTTTGGCAGCCGTGCCCGGTTTCAGTTTTTTAAGATCGATGCTAAATCCCGCCCCTGCCAGCCCTTGCAAAGCCGCTGCCAATTCGTGAAATGTCAGCGCGGTCTTGCCGGATAACAGCGCCTGCTTTCCCAGCATGCGGGCCAGCGCTTCTTTCTGCTCCGGCATCCCGCTGCCGAGCACGTCCAGCATATCGAGGTTCAGGCTTTTGCCGCTAAAAGCGGTGCCGAACATCAGGCGGCGTAAAAACATGGCATTTTCCTTGTGGTTGTAAAATAATAGACATACTATATTATTTTCATATACAATGTCAATGGTTATGTTAAAAATAGGCAAATCCCTATAACTTATATGTTTAGTCCCTTTGAGTTCGGTATAATTTACACTATCACTCAAAGGACTAAACACTTACCCCATACCTCTGGGTGGAAGACGGCATGATCGGACGCAACGTTGAAAAGATGGCTGGCCGCGCCTTGTGCGCCCCGGCGACCGGTTATCGCTGAAAATTTGAGATTCTCGAAGTCCGTGCCTCCGGCAGCAATGCCGCACGGGGCATCCTGCGCACGAAAAACACCCACCTTAACCAAAAAGGCGAGCCGGTGATGGAAATGGAAACGGTTGTGTTTGTACCAAAACGTCCACAGAATTCATTAAAATAAAAAACCCAGGTAGCGTATCATGAACGGCATGTGGAAGATCCTCATCAGTTGCACGTTTTTATCTTTGCTGCCGGCGGTGGGCCACGCGCAAGCATATCATGACGACTTTCAACAACAGCCTTCAATCATCCAATCGGTGACAATGGCAGGCGGGCCGATCGCCTCCAAACACTTTCAAGCCGGCGGGAATAACTTTCGCGAACGACATGTTTTACTGACGATGCGCGTCGCGACGAATGGCTACGGCAACTGGGGCATTTATTTTCTCAACCCCAACAGCGTCAATGACACTTCTTTCGGTGCGGGATACGTGACCAATCCTTACACAATTCCAATGGGGCCGACGCAGCTTGAGCTATCGGGCGTTGTGGGCCTTGTGACTGGTTATCAGGATTATCCCTTACCCTTGCTGGCAGGAGACGTGCGCCTGGCGTTTTACGAACATGGCCCCTGGAACGCGGGGCTTGAAATGGCGATCACGCCCTATATCGCGGAAGATCCCGCGACCGGCGACACCAAATTCGGGATTGTGGCAACCACGCCGATCCTGTCTGTCCGCTATAAATTCAATTAAGCGCTTCCAAACGCCTCTATCCGCATCAGATGTGGCGGCTGGATGACGGATTTCAACTGGCTGATCCGTGCAACGGCTTTTCGCATGTTGCCTTGCGGATTTTCGTGACTGGTCAGGATGACAGGCACAGGCTGCCCCGGCGAGCGTCCACGCTGCAAAACGGATTCCAGCGAGACGCTGCAATCGCGCAGAATGGCCGACACGTCGGCGATGACCCCCGGTTGATCCAGCACGATCAGGCGAAGAAAATAAGAGCCGGTCCGCGCATCTGCATTGGCGGGCTTCAGGGTCGCGGCTTTATCCAGCGCCAGCCCTAAAAGCGGCAGCGCCCGCCCGCGCGCGACATCTATGATATCGGCGACAACAGCGGCAGCCGTCGGCATGCCGCCTGCCCCTGCCCCCATCATCAAAACCTTGCCGGCATAGTCGCCGTCAATGTAAACGGCATTCAGCACGCCTTCGACATGGGCGATCGGATTGCCGTTCGGCACCAGGCACGGTTCCACCGATTGTTCTACGCCGCCCTGCGTCTGGCGCGCGATGCCAAGCAGCTTGATGCGATAGCCAAGTTCCCCCGCAAATTCAATATCCAGCGGCGTGATATCGCGAATGCCCTGGGTAGCGACAGCAGAAAAATCCGGTACGCAGCCGAAAGCGAGGCCGGATAAAATCGCCAGCTTATGCCCGGCATCAATCCCGTCAATATCAAAGGATGGATCGGCTTCGGCATAGCCTTTGGCCTGGGCTTCGGCCAGCACGTCGACAAAACTGCGCCCTGTCGCCGACATTTCCGATAAAATGAAATTGCAGGTGCCGTTCAATATCCCGTAAACGGCGCGGATTTTGTTGGCCGCCAGCCCCTCACGCAGGCCCTTGATGACCGGAACGCCCCCCGCCACCGCCGCTTCGTAAGATAGCGTGCCTTTGCTTTTTTGGAGAAGTCCCAGCACTTCGCCGCCGCGCAGAGCGAGCAACGCCTTGTTGGCGGTCACCACCTGCTTATTATTTTCCAGAGATTTTTTGATCAGATCAAAGGCGGCACCCTGGGCACCGCCCATCAGCTCGACCACGACATCCACATCTTTGTCATCCGCAAGGGCGACAGGGTTATCGTGCCATTTTATGCCGGAAAAGTTGATGCCGCGATTTTTAGATTGGCGGCGCGCAGAAACCGCCGTCACCACCACCGGCCTGTGCGCGCGGTCGGATATAATCGTCGCATTTTGCGCTAACAATTGAAATACGCTGGCGCCAACCGTCCCCAATCCGGCAATGCCGATTTTCAGGGCAGCGGCCATGCTCACGGATTGTCCACATACACTTCGGCGCGTCGGTCGGCAGCTTCTTGCAGTTGCATGCCGGGATTTGGGTTGGGATCGTTGTCCCCCCTGGATGTCGCCATGACCCAGTCAGGCTCGGCGCCGGCATCGCGCAAAGCCTGCGTCACGGCACTCGCCCGCTGTTGTGCCATTTCAAAATTGATCATCTTTTTACGCAGAGGATCTTTCACATGATCGACCCGTTTGCTGGCATGGCCAACAATGTTCAACCTGTATGCCCGCTCCTGCTGATTGAGATTCGCCGCCAGTTTACGGAGCCGGGCGCGATCGCCCGTCCCGACTCGTGCCGAGCCATAAGCAAAGAAAATCTGTTCCGCCATGTCGCCAGCCGGCGCCAGGCTGCTCTCCTCCCTTGTTCTGACATAATCATAGCCCTTTTCTTCATAGACCTCAGACTCATCATCCACCGGAAAAACACTCACAGCACCGCCATCATATAGAATCGAATCCGGCAGGTTGACCGGACCCGTATAGGGAGAATCCGGCATTCTGACCGAGTTCATCATTTCGACCGGCTCGAATATCTCCATCTGCGGCGCTGTTTCGTGCCATTCCGACTGAAATTCGTACGGCTCCAGGGGCTGCACAACATCTGAATTGCTCAGCCTCGCATAGCCGGTTGGCGCCGGGCCGATGGATTGGTCCAGCGTGGACGGCTGATGATGCGCCCAGGCATTGCTTTCCCGCGCATCCCGCTTCATGCCTTCCCAGGTATTGGTGCAACCCGAAAGCGCTACA
Organism: uncultured Rhodospirillaceae bacterium; assembly: GCA_964349475.1. GTDB lineage: Bacteria > Pseudomonadota > Alphaproteobacteria > Micavibrionales > UBA2020 > PALSA-926. The sequence goes on along the minus strand of CAYGGT010000027.1, from coordinate 14,307 downwards.
AAGCCCAGAACACAAAATATAAACTGCAATATTTTCATTACTCAGAGCCTTTTCTGAAGATAGCCTTTCCCTGTAAGAAAAAAGCTGTTGAATGTTCTCACTCTATTGTATTTGATACGGCAATGCCATTCAAAAACCTCATTTCAGGATATAAATCTTTCCGTAAGAATTACTTCGGTTCGGGCCGTTCCCTGTTCAGCGCACTGGTGCGTGACGGGCAATCCCCCGAAACGTTGATCATTGCCTGTTCCGACTCAAGAGCCGATCCCGCCATCCTGACAAGCAGCGGCCCTGGCGACATGTTTGTCGTGCGCAATGTCGCCGCCATCGTGCCGCCCTATAAGACCGACAGCAGCCATCACGGCACCAGCGCCGCCATCGAATTCGCCGTGCGCACATTGAAAGTGAAAAATATCGTCGTCATGGGGCACAGCTGCTGCGGGGGCATTCAGGCGCTGGCTGAAAAAGAAATCTCGCGGGAAAAATACGAATTCCTGCCCCAATGGATGGATATCGGCAGCGCTGCGCTTGAAACTGTTGAAAAGGAACTGGCTGCCGCACCCGCGGAAGTCAAAAGGCGCGCGCTGGAACAAGCGGTGGCGCTGGTCTCGCTCAGCAATCTCATGACCTTCCCGTGGATTCGCCAGGCGGTGGAGGCAAAGACCCTTGAATTGCACGCTTGGTACTTCGATTTAAAAACAGGGGCGTTGCTCAACTATAACGCCTCCACGAAGGTTTTCGAAAATATTAAAATCCCCAGAAAAAAAACGCTCAAGACTATTTCCTGAGATTGAAACGCGGCAATCGTGCGGGTTTTAATATTATGTATTCACTCCCGCGTGAGATGACGGTTGCCATTCGCGCTGATGAGATGCAACATCGGTGATGCCTGCACGTGTCAATTCTATGAAAGGACAGGAACGGCCATGGAAAAGCTGGTGCTTTATAAACCCCTGATTGTTATTGCCTGCATGGCCGTGCTAACGGCATCGGCGCTGGCAATCACAGGCCGGGTGCCGGTCATGGATGGGCTGATGGGGATGTTTCTGTGTTTGCTGGCGCTGGTGAAGTTTTTTAACCTGCCGGGATTTGCAAGCCTGTTCTCGAAATATGACCCGCTGGCGGCGCGTGTCAAAATATACGGATCATTGTATCCCTTGATTGAACTGGGGCTGGGTCTCTTTTATCTTGCTGGTCTTGCTCCCCTATTCACGAACGTGGCGCTGATCATCATTTTGCTGGCCAGCACCATCGGAATCTTGAAAACGATCAGATCCGGCATATCTGTGCGCTGCGGCTGCGTCGGCGCAGATTTTGCTTTGCCTGTCGGCTGGGTGACGGTTTTTGAAAACCTGGTGATGATGACCATGGCGACCGCCAATATTCTGCGATGACCAAAGCCTATACGACAGAACAGGAAACTGAAACGGAACTCGATGAGCCGGAAGTGTCCGTCAATGTCAAAAGTTACATGACGCCGGCGGGCTTCGCGACGCTGCAGAATGAAATGCGCATCCTCATCCGGGATGACCGCCCGAAAGTCGTGGAAATCGTCACCTGGGCAGCAGGCAACGGCGACCGCTCGGAAAATGGCGATTACCTGTACGGCAAAAAACGCCTGCGCGAGATTGACCGTCGCTTGCGCTACCTGACCAAAAGGCTGGAAAGCGCCGAAGTCGTCGATCCGCGCAAGCAACAAGGCCTTGATAAAGTATTCTTTGGCGCTACGGTCACCTACGCCCATGCAAACAGCACAGAGCATACAGTCACTCTCGTCGGCCCGGATGAAGCGGATCTGTCAAAAGGCAAAATCAGCTGGCTCTCGCCGGTCGCCAGCGCTTTGCTGAAGTCTCAAGTCGGGGATACGGTGGAACTGCGCACGGCCGCCGGTCACGAGGTACTTGAAGTGTTGTCGATCAGTTACAAATAAAACCTTTACGAGGCTTTCAATTTCTTCTTCGCTTTTGTTTTCGTCTTGTTCAGCTTGTAGGGGAACTGCGCGCTGAACCGCTCCATATCCGCAGGCTCCAGACCCACTTTGACATGCGCGTGTTCTTCGTCATCAAGGCGGTCTATCACATGGCCGCGGCGGTAAAGCCAGGCCAGAGCCTTGCCGTCCGTCAGGTCGATATCGGCATGCACAATCAACTGATCCTTGCCGAGCCGCGCGTCGATCATGTCCAGCAGCTGATCCACGCCATCGCCCTTCAGCGCCGACACGGCGACAACCTGTTCCTGCCGCTTACCGCGGGTGATCAGGGCGGCACGCTCTTTGGGCGGCAGTAAATCGGTCTTGTTCAGCACTTCGATGATCCGTTCGTCTTTCACGCAGTCGATGCCCAAATCGCTTAAAATAGCCAATACATCTTCTTTTTCAGCCTCGGTATTGGGGCCGGAAACGTCCCGCACATGCAAAATCACAGCGGCGTCCTGCACTTCTTCCAGCGTCGCGCGAAAGGCCGCGACCAAATGCGTCGGCAAGTCGGATATAAACCCGACCGTATCGGAAAGAATGGCTTTTTTGCCGGACGGCAACTTGGTCCCCCGCATCGTCGTGTCGAGGGTTGCAAACAATAAATCCTTGGCAAACACTTCGGCGCCAGTGATGCGGTTGAAGAGTGTCGATTTCCCGGCGTTGGTGTAACCGACGATCGCGACGACCGGATAAGGCTCGCGCTTTCTTGACTCACGCTGAATTTTACGGTTTTTCCGGACGCCCTCAAGATCCCGCTTGAGTTTTTTGATGCGCTCGTCGATCAAGCGGCGGTCAAGTTCAACCTGGGTCTCGCCGGGGCCGCCGAGAAAGCCGCCGCCGCCACGCTGACGCTCCAGGTGCGACCAGGCTTTGACCAGCCGGGACCGCTGATAATTCAGCGCCGCCAGATCCACCTGCAACCGGCCTTCCTTTGTCCGCGCGCGGGCGCCGAAAATTTCCAGGATCAGCCCGGTGCGGTCGATGACTTTGCAGTTCCATTCTTTTTCAAGATTGCGTTGCTGCACGGGCGAAAGGGCGTAATCGACAAAAACCAGTTTTGCCTCACGCTCCGCAATCACATCTTTCATGCGATCCACAACGCCAGAGCCCATCAAAGTCGCGGGTGCCACGGTTTTGAGGCGCATGATTTCCGCGTGAACGACCACCAGGTCAATGGCATGGGCGAGGCCAACAGCCTCCTCCAGCGCTGCTTCGGGGATGCGCACGCATTTCCTGACGCTTCCTTCATCCCCTGTTTTTTCCTGCAAGACGACAGGATGCAGGACGATCACTTTTTCATTCATGCTGTTTGGGAAACTTCCGGAAGAACCTCATCATCCACGTCATCCATCAATTTGACAGGAGAGGCAGGCATGATCGTGGAAATTGCGTGCTTGTATATCAGTTGCGAATGGGAATCGCGCCGCAGCAGCATGGAAAAATTATCAAACCAGGTAATCATGCCCTGCAACTTGACGCCGTTCACCAAGAATACCGTCACGGACATTTTCTCCTTGCGAATTTTATTTAAAAATTTGTCCTGAAGATTCTGATTTTTTTCTGACATTAAATAACCCTTAAATACTAGAATATGAGTATTTAATTGGGAAAAACCTACCAGCACAAGGAAAATCAATCATAATCAAATAAAATAGGGCTTTATAAATTCCATAATATTTACATGCTCCTTAAATCGGTGCGCCGGCGGGCTTTGAATCAACATTAGTTCCGGCGGCGGCTTGGTTTCGATGAGGATGGGCGTGCACCCGGCATTGATAGCGCACAACATGTCTATGTGGCTGTCGCCGATAAACCAAACGTCTGCCCCCGCTGCAATCCCGCTCTCCTTCAGCGCCAGATGCACCGGTGCCGGATCGGGCTTATCGGCGGCGGCATCCCCTGCCCCGACGATTTTGTTAAAATATTGGTCAAAGCGAATTTGCGCCGCCTCCGCCCGCAACAGATGGCCGCGCTTGTTGCTGACAACGGCCAGGTACACTTTATGCGCCGCCAAGGCTTTCAATACGTTTTCCACATGATCGTGTATGCGTATGTTGTTCAGGAAAATTTTATTGAAGGCATCGTAATAAATTTTATCCGCTTCCTGCCATCTGTCGCCGAACAACTGGCGGAACAAATCACGCGCGGAGGTGCCGCTGCGGCGGCGGGCTTCGTCATCGGACCATGCTTCATGCCCCATTGCTACCAGCGTCGTATTCAAGGCGTCTAAAGCCGTGTGCCAGCTGTCAACAATCGTATCATCCCAGTCGAAGATCACGGCTCTCGGTTTCGGCGCGGTCATCGGACACTCCAGTGTTGTTGTTTCTGCGTCGGGTCGTTTGCATACATGAGATATAGCTCTAAAATTCTGGAGGTCAAAGCGCCGATCTCGCCGTCACCGATTTTACGCCCGTCAATTTCGACAATCGGCGTCACCAGGGAAACAGCCGCGGTGGTAAAAACTTCTCTGGCTTGATACGCCTCCGCCACTGTAAAGGGCCGCTCGATAATGTCAATTTTTTCCTTCTGGCACAGCATCTGCAGCGCGTTGCGCGTGACGCCCTTCAAAATCATGTTATGCTGCGTCGGCCGGGTGACCAGGCGGTTTTTTTTATCGACGATCCAGGCATTCGTAGAAGATCCTTCCGTGATGAAGCCTGCATCATCCACCAGCAACGCTTCGTAGGCGCCCCTTTCGACAGCGGCCTGCTTCGCCAGCACCTGCGCCACCAGCGCCGTCGTCTTGATGTCACGGCGTTTCCAGCGGATATCCGGCACGGTCACAGCTTTCTGGGCGGCGCGGTGCGCAAAGCTGGCCGGACGAATGGTCATGACCAGGGTCGATTGAGCGTGTGCTGGAAACTTGAAATCGCGCGGTGCTGCGCCACGCGTCACCTGCATATAAACGGCGGCGTTCCGCAAGTGATTGCGGCGCACAAATTCGCGCAGGACGATTTGCAAAGACCGGCGCGGCATCGGCAATGAGATTTGCAATTCGCCGAGAGATCTTTCAAGCCGGTCGAGATGACCGGTTTCATCGGCAAAGCGACCGTTCATAAAAGCGATCACTTCATAAACACCATCGGCGAACTGAAACCCGCGATCCTCGATATGCACAACGGCATCGGCATGCGGCACATAACGGCCATTCACGTAGGCCAGACGCGGCATCAGCCGGCTTCCCGTTCTTTTTCATGCGTCGGAACGCTGAGCGCCTTGAGCTTGCGGTGCAGCGCCGAGCGTTCCATGCCGATAAAAACGGCGGTTTTGGAAATGTTGCCGCCAAAACGGTTCACCTGCGACAATAAATATTCGCGCTCAAAAATCTCGCGGGCCTCGCGCAGCGGTTTCGACATCAGTTCCACCACCCCCTGCCCATGCACCATCGCCGCCGCTTTTTGCTTGAGGTCAGGCGGCAGCATGGTCGCCACGATCGGCTCATCCGCCGCGCCGGACGCCATAATCAACAGCCATTCGATCACATTGCGCAACTGGCGCACATTGCCCGGCCAGTCGTAAGATTGCATCAAGGCCACGGCATCCTCCGCAAAACGACGCGGCGGCATGTTGGTCGATGCCGCGGCCTGCTGCATAAAATAATCCGCCAGCACGGGAATATCCTCCAGCCGCTCCTGCAAGGACGGCAGCTCGATCGGCACAACGTTCAGTCGATAGTAAAGATCCTGCCGAAATTTTTCCTGTTGCATCATTTCCGGGAGGTTCTGGTTGGTCGCGGCAATGACGCGTACATCCACATCAATACGTTCGCTGCCGCCAAGGCGGGTGAAATGCTGATCCTGCAGGACCCGCACGATCCGGGCCTGGGTTTCCAACGACATATCCGCCACTTCGTCCAGAAACAGCGTGCCGCCGTTGGATTGTTCCAGCACGCCCTGCTTGCGCCCGGCCACGCCTTCGGCGCCGAACAATTCCATCTCCAGCCGCGCCGGCGACAGAATCGCGCAGTTCAGCACAACATAGTTTTTATCCGCCCGCTTCGAGCGGTTGTGGATCATCCGGGCCGCCACGTCCTTGCCGGTGCCGGGACTGCCGGTGATCAACACGCGGCTGCCCGTCGGCGCCACGCGTTCGATGTTCTGGCGCACCTGCTGCATGAGATGGGAATCGCCATACAGCTCCATCGTTCCGCCCAGGGCCTTAATGCGCAATTCCTGATTTTCCCGGCGCAACCGTCCCGCTTCCAGCGCGCGACGCGTCAGGACGAGCAATCTATCGGCCTTGAACGGCTTCTCGATAAAGTCATAGGCGCCGAGTTGAATGGCAGCAACAGCGGTTTCAATGCTGCCGTGGCCGCTGATCATGATCACAGGCATATCCGGGTGGCTTTTAACAAGTTTTTTTAAAAGATCCATGCCGTCCATGTCGCTGTTTTCAAGCCAGATATCCAGCACAACCATGTCCGGCTTTTGCTCGGCAATGATCTTGAGCGCCGTCTGTGAGTCTTTCGCTTCGCGTGTCGCATAGCCTTCATCATTCAGAACCCCCTGAATGAGCATGCGGATATCGTCCTGATCATCGACAATAAGAATCATGATTTATAACCTTGGAAAAACGATGACGGCTTTGGCTCCGGAATCCATGCCCTGAGGGGCATGGCTTTCTAATACCACACTTCCATCATGATCTTCCATAATTTTTTTAACAATTGCAAGCCCCAAACCGGACCCTTTCTTTTTGGTGGTTACATAAGGCTCCAGGAGCTGGTCTTTCTTGCTTTCCGGCAGACCCATGCCGTTATCTTCCACGGAAATAATAATGTGATCACCCCTTTGTTCAGCGATCAGCTTCACTTGTCCTTCTCTCGAACATTCTTGAATGGAATCAATCGCGTTTTGCAACAGATTGGTGATGACCTGGGTCAGTTGCGACCGGTCGCAATTGGCCGTGATGGCGGGTTCGGAGGCGATAAAACCAAAGCGAATATCGGGATGCGCCTGCTTTTGCAGCACCAGCGCATCCTGGCATATATCGACGACATTCTCCGACTGTTTTGTCGCGACCGGCATGCGCGCATAGGCTGAAAACTCGTTCACCATATGGCCGATATCGTTCACCTGGCGAATGATCGTTTCCGTGCACTTCGCAAAAGTTTCAGGATCGTCGTGGATCTGCGGCAGATATTTCCTCTTGAGTCTTTCCGCCGAAAGCTGGATGGGAGTCAGCGGATTTTTGATCTCATGCGCGATGCGACGCGCGACATCCGCCCAAGCGGATTTTTTCTGCGCCGACATAAGCGCGGAAATATCGTCAATCGTCGCCACTGCCCCATCCCCCCCCTGCTCGGCGGTGATGCGGAGGAATAGAGCCTTGCGGGGTCCGTCGCCGACGGCGAAGTCCAGATGCAGTGCGGCAGGCTTATCGGGCCCCTGATAGGCTTTCTGCAGAAGATCTGCCGCCTCTGGAATAAAATCAACAAGCTTCGCGCCGACAAGATCGCGGGAACTGGTGCCGATCAGCAGTTCCTCCGCCCGAAAATTAGCCAGCGTGACAAACCCGTTTGAATCAAGGCCGATGATGCCGGAAGACGCGCCGGACAAAACAGCCTCGCTGAACCGCCGCCGCTCATCAAGCATTTTATTGGCGGAGATTAACTCATCCCGCTGTTCCCCAATCTGCCGGGTCATGCGGTTAAAGGCACGTCCCAGAAGGCCAATTTCATCATCATTGTCGGACTCCCGCACCCGCACGCCAAGATCGCCCGCGCGCACGCGCTCGGCCGCCACGATGAGCGCGCTGATCGGCGCCACCATCTGCTCGGCAAAAACAAGGCCGAACCAGATGGCCGCCAGCAAAAGCAGCAAAGCAACCGCCATGAACATCGCCGTGACAGACACCTGCATCTGCGTTTTTCGGCCTTGCAGGGTGGTGTATTCCTTGACAGCGCTCTCCGTCGTCTGCATATGCGCCAGCACATTGGCATCGACCAGCCGCCCGACATAAAGGTAGCTGTCAAAATAACGGTCAAGCTTGACCAGCGCCCGGATACGGTCATGGCCGTCGCCCGTCATCAGCACGACATCCCCCTTTTGCGCCTCCTGCAAAGTTTTCTGCGGGATGCGGTCAAGTTCGAGTGTGAAGGACAAGCGCGACCGCGCAACCCCCTTGCCGTTGGAGGTGACGACAATCGCTTCAGGCAAATTGCGTAATTGCGATTGGGTCTGCATATATTCATTAAACCTCTCTGGATTCCGGCTTAAATCCAGTACCTCGCGGTTCAGGTCATTCGCCATGGCCAGCACATCCGCCCGCATCACCTGCTGATGTTCCCGGAGGTAGGCTTGCGCGACCTCCAAAGACCCCTGAATGGCCGTGCTGACGCGGGTGTCAAACCAGGCATGCACGCCGAAATAAAGAAAGATGGACGAAAAAACCGCCATTAAAATCGCCGGCGTCGCCGCCAGCACGCCGAACACCAGCACAAGACGGACATGCAGCCGCGCGCCCGCGATGCCGCGCTTTCTTTCGCTCCATAACCGCACAATCTGGTGGGCAATAGCCGTGCCCAAAAGCAGCAGCAGCACCAGATCAAGGTTCAGCAGCCAGTAAACCGTATCAATATCATCCGACCGCTTGGTGAGGACGCTATACGTCGCGATGCACGATACCACCGCCGCGGCAGCCAGAAAAACCGCCACCCGCCGTGACAGGGTCAGACGTGAAATCACTCGGAGGAAAATCTGAAAGTTCATTTCCTGACCTCGATGCAAAGCTCGGCAATTTTTTTGCGCAGCGTGTTGCGGTTAATCCCCAGCACCGCCGCCGCCCTGATCTGGTTGCCGCCGGTCGCATCCAGCGTGCGCTCGATCAGCGGCCTTTCAACCGCATGAAGAATGCGCTGATAAAGCCCTGCCGGGGGCAGCAAGCCACCCTGCGCCGAAAAATATTCTCCCAGCAGCCTGCCCACCGTCTGCGACAGATTGTTAGCCTCCGGTACTGTTTTGAGAGCCTGCATGGACTATCTCTTGACCGGCCCCGTTGGTACGGGGAAACTGATTCTAAAAATTGTTTTACCCGGCTGGCTGTTCACATTAATCGTGCCGCCGTGATCATCGACGATCTTGGACACAATCGGCAGCCCCAATCCCTGACTGTTTGGCTTGGTGGTGAAATAAGGCTGGAAAATGCGGTTGATCGCTTCTGGCGTGATGCCCTGGCCGTCATCCTCGATTTCGATGCAGATCGGCTGCTGACCGGCAGCATCATCGTAAAAGGTACGAAGCGCAATCTTGCCCTTTTTATCAGGCAGCGCCTCGGCGGCATTTCTGATCAGGTTTAGCTGCGCCTGCACCAACTGATCGAAGTGGCCGCGAATATCCGGTAAGGAGGATGAGCAACTCTCTTCGATCTTGATACCCATGCCACATTCGGCCTGCGCGAGCTTGGCAACATGGGCCAGCATGTCGCGCAGGTTGAGATCCTTGTGCTGGCTGCGCGGCACCTCATGGAAGACATCGCACTTGTCAACTACCTCCTGAATCCGCTCAGCTTCCCGCGCGATCAGGCTGGCCTGCTCCCGGTTTTCATCGTTTAGGTCCGCCTGCTTGAGCAAATCCGCGGTGTTCCGAATACCTGACAAAGGAAGTTTGATTTCATGCGCCATCATCTCGGCGGATTTCAACGAATATCTGATTTGCTCGTTCCACTCGTTCGTCAACTGCATCATCTGCGGACGGATGACGATCAGGTATAAAGAACCGGCCTCAATGGTCGTGATCGTCACATTGTTGCCGGGCCGGTCCTTGATGTGAACATCGCGCAGCGTGATCGTCTGGTTTTTACGGACGACCGTTTCCAGCGCTGTAAAAACGTCATTCTGGCTGCCCAGCAGCTCCACCATAAACCGGTGAAGCATTTGCGTTTCACTGCACTTAAAAAATGTCTGCGCCGCATGGTTGCTGAAACAGACCTTGAGCATGGAATCAAACGCCACCACCGGGTCCGGCAAAGCATTCACGATGGTCAGCACGGCGGGTGCGCCCGACGCCATTGGTTTGGAGAGGAGTTTTTTACCCTGTTTGACTTTACCCATGGCGACTGCCTAATTTTTGTGCAACATCCGTATATATGCAACATAATGGTGCAAAGAACAAGCATTGACCGCTCTTTGTGTCTGTATTGTAATACACCATCAAGGAAACTTAATAATTATGTCAAAAAATTCCCCCGCCATAGCCGTGCTCATCGTTGCCGCCGGATCGGGAGAACGGTTTGAAAGTCATACGCCAAAACAGTACCAGCCGCTCTTGGGTAAGTCGGTTCTGTGCTGGAGCATTGATGCTTTTCAAAATCATCCGATGATTTCGGATGTTCACGTCGTGATTCATCCAGATCACGCAGGCTATTTTAAAACACCTATCATCGGCGGCAATAATCGTCAGGCTTCTGTGAGAAAAGGACTTGAAGCCATCCGGTCCTCCCGGCCGGATTTCGTCCTCATCCACGACGCCGCTCGCCCGCTTGTCTCCGCAAGCCTGATCACTGCCATTTGCAGCGCCGCGCTTGAATCTGGCGCTGCAATCCCCGGCATGCCCGTGACCGATACGGTCAAGCGCAATGGACTCACGGAGAGCCGTGACAATCTTTACACCGTGCAAACGCCTCAGGCTTTCCGTTTTGAGCTGATCGACAACCTGCATCAGCAATATCAGAATCAGACTTTCACCGATGACGCGGCGCTCTGTGAAGCTGGCGGACATCCCGTCATGATTGTACCAGGCCAGCGGGATAATATTAAAATAACACATCCGGAAGACATGGCCCTGGCAGAACAATATCTGCTTGCCCGGCATGGCGATATACGCACGGCGCAGGGATACGATGTACACCGCTTTACAACGGCAGCTTCAACCGCTCAAAAGCTGATGCTCTGCGGCGTTGCCGTCCCCCATGAGAAAATCCTTGAAGGACATTCCGACGCCGATGTCGGGCTGCATGCCATTACGGATGCGATTTTAGGCACCCTCTGCGACGGCGATATCGGACAGCACTTTAACCCGAAAGATGCGCGCTGGAAAAACGCCGATAGCGCCGTCTTCCTGAAACACGCGGCGGAACTGACGCTGAAACAGGGCGGAGTCATCGCGCATGTCGATATCACGCTCATCTGCGAAGCCCCCAAAATAGCCCCGTACCGCGAGGCCATGCGGCAAAGAATAGCCGATATCTTGCAGCTGTCCATCAGCCGGATCAGCGTCAAGGCCACCACCACCGAAGGACTGGGATTTACTGGACGCGGGGAAGGAATTGCGGCACAGTCTGTTGTGACGGTGCGCCTTTGAAGGAATGCCAAAAATGAAGTTTCACATCCTCCCCCTGCCTCCCGGCGCCAGCTTTTCAAACCCGCATGTCCTGATCGCAACGTGGTTCGGCGCCGGACTTTGCCGCCCTGCGCCCGGCACGATCGGATCGCTCGCGGCGATGCCTGTCGGCTATGCCATTGTCATGCTGTCGGGTCAGCTGGGGCTGATTGTTGCCGCTGTGCTGCTCTGCGTCATCGGCGCCCTTGCCGCAAACCATTACGGCGAAAAATCCGGCCTGAAAGACGATCAATCCATCGTCGTCGATGAAGCTGCCGGCCTATGGATCGCCGCCATCCCCGCCGACAAAAGCCTTTGGCTTTGGATCATCGCGTTTTTATTATTCAGGCTTTTCGATATCTGGAAGCCGTGGCCGGCGTCGTTTTTCGACAAAAGGTCAAAAGGCGGATTTGACGTGATGATGGATGACGTCGTCGCAGGCATTTACGCCCTGTTCGGCGTCTCCATTGCCGCTATGATTGGTATCAAATGACTTTCCTGGCTCCCCATTTAATAACGCTTGCTGAAGCCGTGCTACAGGCGGCGCGCGAAAAAAAACTTTGGATCGCCACGGCGGAATCCTGCACCGGCGGATTGATCGCCGCCTGCCTGACGGAGGTGGCCGGCTCTTCTGACGTGTTTGAACGGGGTTTCATCGTCTATTCGAACGATGCCAAAATGACTGAATTGAATGTTTCTTACAAAACCATCGCCGCTTTTGGCGCCGTCAGTCCGGAAGTCGCGCTGGAAATGGCGGAGGGCGCGCTGCACAGCTCCAGCGCCGATATCACTGTTTCCGCCACAGGCATCGCCGGCCCCGGCGGCGGCAGCGACGCAAAACCCGTCGGTACCGTTTTTATCGGCCTCTCCAGCCGCAAGAACGACAAGAGCATCGTCCTCCAAAACAAATACGAAGGCAACCGCACCGACATCCGCCTGCAAACAGTTGAAACCGCGCTTCTGGCGTTGCAGAAAGAAATTACGGGCCTTTAATGCCGCTTGGCCCCATACAGCTCGATCGCGCGCAGCTCGAACGCGTTGATCATCTTGACCAGCGCCTTGTGAAAAAACTGATCGACGAGGCTTTCGAACAACCGGGTCTTTAAAGAAAAATCGACATAAAAATCCACTTGGCACTGGCTCTCTTTCAAAGCCCGGAACACCCATTTGTTATGCAGATGCCGCATGGGGCCTTGCAGGTATTCGACCTCAATCTCTTTCGGGCTGGTGAAGCGCACGCGGGATGAAAATTTTTCGCGGAACATTTTGTAACCGATCATGACATCCGCATCCAGCGCGTTTTTCGAGCTGCTGTTGACGCGCGCGCCGAGGCACCACGGCAAAAACTCCGGATATTTTTCAATATCCATCACCAGGTTGAACAATTGCACGGCGGAATATTGCACAATACGGCTTTCGGAATAGGTCGGCATTTATATTGCTGCCGCCATCCGCAGTTTCTCGAAATCAGAATCCGCATGATACGAAGAACGGGTCAGCGGCGAAGCCGACACCGTCAAAAAACCTTTGCCGCGCGCGATGGTTTCATACGATTTGAACTCGTCCGGCGTCACAAAACGAGCAACCGCCGCGTGCTTGGGCGTCGGTTGCAAATACTGGCCGATGGTCAAAAAATCCACGCCAGCAGCGCGAAGGTCGTCCATCACCTGCATGACCTCGATTTTTTCTTCTCCCAGACCCACCATCAGGCCCGATTTGGTGAAAATGCCGGGATCCATTTTTTTGACCCGGTTGAGCAGATCGAGCGAGGTAAAATACCGCGCCCCCGGACGAATGGTCGGGTAGAGTTTCGGCACTGTTTCAAGATTATGATTGAATACATCAGGCCGCGCTTTGGCGACAACCTCCACCGCGCCTTCTTTGTCTTTGAAATCAGGCGTCAAAATTTCAATCGTCGTGCCGGGCGACAAGCGGCGGATTTCGCCGATCACTTTTACGAACTGCGCCGCGCCGCCATCCGCCAGATCGTCACGATCCACCGACGTGATCACCACATGCTTCAGCCCCAGTTTCTGCACCGCAATCGCCACGCGCGCGGGCTCCAGGGGATCCAGTTTGTCAGGGATGCCGGTCGCCACGTTGCAGAATGCGCAGGCGCGGGTGCAAGTCGCTCCCAAAATCATGAAAGTCGCGTGTTTTTGTTTCCAGCATTCGCCAATGTTCGGGCACGCCGCTTCCTCACACACCGTGACAAGGTTCAGATTGCGCATCAGCTTTCGCGTCTCGTGATACTCCGGCGAAGTCGGCGCCCGAACGCGAATCCATTCCGGCTTCCGCTGGATAGGATTATCCGGCTTATGCTGTTTCTCGGGATGGCGCAATTCCGGCTGTTTTCTGTCTTCGTGATCCATATGCCGCAATATTAGCCTATATTCTTGACTGAATCGACTAAAATCTATAGACAGAATATGGAGCCCTCTGGAGAGGTGTCCGAGTGGTTGAAGGATCTAGTCTTGAAAACTAGTGCAAGTGTGCTGGAGGGGTGTCCGAGTGGTTGAAGGAACTAGTCTTGAAAACTAGTGCAAGTGTGCTGGAGGGGTGTCCGAGTGGTTGAAGGAACTAGTCTTGAAAACTAGCATAGGCGTAAGCTTATCGTGGGTTCGAATCCCACCCCCTCCGCCAGCACACGAATAAGACCTTAAGGCCTATGGGGCAGTTGTGGGACAGAAGACCACAACAAACCCCAAAAGCTCTTCTGGTGTTGGTAAGTGACTGTGATTTACATGGCAGGTGTCCCAGGACTGTCCCTGCAAAGTTAAGTTTGAAGCCAAGTCTTTGAAAGTACTTGGCCGATGCTTGTCTTTGCGGGTGTTTGTGAAACTGGTGTGGGCAGGTTTTGTAAGAAAGCATACTGCGGTCAATTTCAGCCATTCCCGCCAGGTCTTCCTGGCTGAGCTTCTGCCGTACTCGTTCACGGGCAATTTTTTGACCTATAGACTTTAGGCTCCAGCCCTATTGAATATGGATTCACAAGGGCATGAAGATGTGATTCAC
>CAYGGT010000026.1:0-20364 GCA_964349475.1 uncultured Rhodospirillaceae bacterium | reverse complement strand
CGATCTCCGCCCCGCGCCAGCCGTAAATCGACTGGTCGTCGTCGCCGACGCAGCAAATATTTTTGTGTTTTTGCGCCAGCAGCCGCAGCCAGAGGTACTGGCCGGCGTTGGTATCCTGATATTCATCGACCAGCGTGTATTTAAAGCGGTTCTGATACCCCGCGAGGATATCCGCCTGCTGCGGATCGCGAAAAATGGTCAGCACGTGCAGCAGCAGGTCGCCGAAGTCGCAGGCGTTCAGGATGCGCAGACGCTCCTGATACTCGCGGTACAGTTTTGGCAGCGCGCCATCGGCGACAGCGCCGGCTTCAGCGGCGCTCACCTGGCCGGGCAGCAGCCCGCGATCCTTCCATTTCTGGATGATGCTCAGCACCAGGCGCGGCGGCCATTTTTTACTGTCGATGTTTTCAGCTTCAAGAATCTGTTTCAGCAGCCGCGTCTGGTCGTCGTCGTCCAGAATGGTAAAATTGGGTTTCAGCCCGACAATCTCCGCATGCCGGCGCAGCATCCGCGCGGCGAGCGAATGAAAGGTGCCGAGCCACCATCCTTCAACGGACCGGTCGCCCAGCATCGCCGACACGCGCCGCTTCATTTCCAGCGCCGCTTTGTTGGTGAAGGTGACGGCGAGAATTTCCCCCGGATGCGCGCGGCCGGTTGAAAGCAAATGCCCAAGCCGGGTTGTCAAAACTTTCGTCTTGCCGGTTCCCGCCCCCGCCAGCACCAGCACAGGGCCGTCCAGCGACTCCACCGCCGCGCGCTGGGCGGGGTTGAGTATTTCGAGGTAAGGAAAGAGCTGATTCTCTGTCGGCGCGGCGATGTTCATGACCATTTATATAGCAGAAAAATACCTTTTAAGCCGGCCGGCACTGGCTTTTCCTGAGGATAATTTTTTTGGAGCGGCTTTTCAGGGTGAGTTGCTGCGCTTCTGTCAGCGCCGAGGAAAAGTCAAACTTCTGCTTGAGATGGGCCGGGACTTTTTTCCATTCCCGCTGCATCGCGTCCACCTTGCCGATCCATTTTTCCGGCGCGAAAATTTCCGGCACGGTCTTGGAAGTAAACTTGGTAGCGGCGGAGTCTGATGCAGCTTTGAATTGCTGCAAAGCCTTTAAAACCTTTTCCCATTCTTGCTGGTTCAGACGGGTGTGCGCTTTTTCAGCATTTTGCTGGCGCATAAGGATGTCGAGTATTTGTTCAATATCTTGCTGCATGGCCAGCCCCTTTGTGGATGTGCGCGAAATAATTATGATAAAACGCCGGGTGAGTCAATACAAAGTCAGAGAAAAATAACATTTCATCCTCAAAAGCCTTGCGTCAAACACGCGGCGGGTATAAAAATGTTTTTGAGTTATATTGTATTATTCAAAAATCCATGGGAGTTATGAAATGGGATCGCGTATTTTAAGTTTGTTGCTCGTGCTGGTTCTGGCGGCGGGATGTTCTTCCACTCCAAAAGACACGGCGTCGATTTCGACCGATAGCAGCCTGACGGCCGGTGACAAAGCGCCGATGGTAGACCCGCTCGACCAGGCGCTGATGGAGGGCAGCGCTGCACCCGGCACCCAGCAGGACCTGGTGGTCAATGTGGGGGATCGCATTTTTTTCGGCTACGACAAATATGATCTGACGGCCGAGGCGCGCGCGATGATCGAAAAACAAGCGCAGTGGCTGAAACAATACCCGCACCTGAATATCAGCGTCGAAGGTCATTGCGACGAGCGCGGCACCCGCGAATACAACCTTGCGCTTGGTGAAAGGCGCGCCGCTGCCGTCAAAACATACATGACGGCGCTGGGCGTTGACGCCGTCCGCGTCCAGACCATCAGCTACGGCAAAGAACGCCCGGCCGTCATGGGGTCGGATGAAACCTCCTGGTCGCAGAACCGCCGAGGCGTGGTTGTCGTTCAGTAATATTTCCGTTTTTAAAACAAAGCTCCTGCTGACAGCAGGGGCTTTGTTTATTATGTGCGCTCCGGCGCACGCGCAGGCTCAGACCGACGCGCTGCTCAACCGCCTCAACCAGCTGGAAAACCAGGTGCAGACGATGAGCCGCTCCCTCTATCGCGGCGAAAAAATGCCAGCGCCGCAAGCCATGCCGATGCCAAATGAATCCGGTTCGACCGCCGCTTTCGAAATGCGCCTGAGCCAGATCGAAGATCAGCAAAGAAGCCTGACCGGCCAGCTGGAAAAAGTATCTTTCAACATTCAAAAAATGCAAGAGCGTCTCGACCGTATGCAGGCCGATACCGAACAGCGTTTCAAGCAGCAACCTGTGCCGGCGCCGGCAGTCTCCGCCCCTGTTCCCCCAGCGCCAGGGACACTCGGCACCATTCATTCAGGCGCCGCGCCCGCAGCATCCGGTAACGGCGCTGCCGAAGTTCTCTACGAAAGCGCTTTTGCCAATTTGCGCGACGCGGCATACGACCGGGCGGAAGTGGAATTCAAGCAGTTTCTGGGCCAATATCCCGGCCATCCTCTGTCCGCCAATGCGCAGTACTGGCTGGGGGAAACCTATTACGTGCGCGGTGATTTCACGCAGTCGGCCAAAAGTTTTGCCGAAGGGTATCAAAATTTTCCCAAAAGCGCCAAAGCGGAAGACAGTTTGTTGAAACTGGGCTTGTCGCTCTCCAAGCTCGGCCAGCGGGACGATGCCTGTTTGTCGTTGCGCCAGCTGCAAAAAGAATTCCCCGATACTCCCAGTCCCGTCCGCCGCCGCGCCGAGCAGGAAATACGCCAGCTAGGCTGCGAATAGACATTGGTATTACGCTTCAAACACCCGCGTCCAGGCGGCGCGCAAGGCCGCGTCAAGGTCGGCTTGCGAAACAGTGACGCCAAGCTCCTTTAGCGAAGTCACGCCTGCCGCGCGTATTCCGCAGGGAACAATCCCGCGGTAATGGGAAAGGTCCGGGTCGCGGTTAATGGATACGCCGTGATAGGTCACCCATTTGCGCACCCGCACGCCGATGGCGGAAATTTTCTTTGGCGCCCCCGCCGCCGCGTCGTCTACCCAAACGCCGACGCGCCCGTCGCTCCGCTTGCCGTGCACATCGAAAGTTTTGAGCGCCGTGATGATCCAGTCTTCGAGGTCGTAAATATACTTACGCAGATCGGTATCGCGTTTGTGCAAATCCAGCATCACATAGGCAATACGCTGGCCAGGGCCGTGACAGGTGTACTGGCCGCCGCGCCCGGTTTGATGCACCGGGAACGGGGGGTCGCCGAGAAGATCCGTCGGCAGGGCGCTGGTACCGGCGGTGTAAAGGGCCGGGTGTTCCAGCAGCCATACCAGGCCGTTTTCGCCGCGCTGCCGGATGGCGGCTGCTTTTTCTTCCATGACGGCGACCGCGCGGTCATAGGCGATGGGCGATTGTTCGATTTGCCAGTCTGTCATAAATATTTGTCCATCCCGTATTGACTTCGCGGCGCACATATCCAAGAATCGGATATCGCTTTTTTATAATGACCAATCGAGAGAAGAGAGGCAACCATGGGCATCCGGTCTGTTTTCAGAAGGCTCTCCGGCAAACCGCCAATCTCTTTTGACGAAATCAATACGATGGCCACCCGGAGAATTCCCTTACCGGATGCGGGCAAAAAAGACGCTTACATAAAAATCATTTCCAAGAAAGATTCAACCGGACAGTGGCGGCTTTGCAGCCCGGCGCATAACTTCGAATATTCCGTGATGCCTGTGCACTTGAAGGAAGATCTCTTTTCCGCGATCAGCCTGGCTTTGTACAAGCACACCGGCGACGGCAACCTCGATCATGCCAGAGGGCTTAATTTTGATGCGACTTTCATGATCTTGCGTGATTTGGAAGAAGCCTACATGCACCGCGATAAAACGTCCCCCGAAAAAGAACCTCTTGACCACTATATGGTGGCTTACCGCCTGCTGCCGAAAAAATACGCCGAAGGACTAGACGATCTTTTCCAGGTAAGACTTGAAAAAGGCCCGGCGCTGCTGAGAAGCCTTCTTCCGCAAGTCCAGCCAGCGACCAAGACGCCGGATGCGCCCGGCGGCTGATATTCCATCCTTCAGCACCGGCTTTGATTGTTATCAAATCTTTTATAGGGCTGCGGTATTACACTTGCCTGCTGGAGGAGCAAGCAATGTCCATCACCTTTAACGTAACAAAAGTAAAAGACCTGATGACGCCCAACCCCGTGACCATCGACCCGGGCGATACCCTGCAGCAGGCGGCCAGAAAAATGGAAATCGCCGACTGCGGCATTCTGCCGGTCGGCACGGGAAACAAGTTAAAAGGCATGATCACCGACCGCGACATCGTCGTGCGCGCCATTGCCAGCGGCAAAGACCCGGCGCATGTCAAAGTGGCCGACTACATGACCGCGGCGGTGTATGCCTGCAACGAGAACGACACGCTGGAAGAGGCTGCCGTCAAAATGCGTGAGCATAAGGTGAGCCGCCTGGTGGTCACCGATAAAGAGGGAAAAGTGACCGGCATCCTTTCGTTTGGCTTTGTTTTTCGCAACGACGCCAGCGCCGAGGAAGTGGCAAATGTCTTGAAGCATGCCGCCGGCCCGGTTTGTTGCTGACGGTTGAAAGATAAATATCATGAAGCTGACCGGGAAAATCAACGATGATTTGAAAGGTTTCGCCAGAAACCCCCGCACCACGCGTCCCTGGAAAACTTCCCGCGTCTGGGTGCTGGTGGCTGACCAGCATATCGCGCGCATGTTTGAGAAGGGCGAGAATGGGTTGGTATCCATTGGCGAGGCCGTTCCCGCGCCGTTCGCCGAAACGGAGATGGCCGACCAATCGACAGGGCGGGTGATCAGTTCGGGCGCAAACACCCTGCATCATAAATACGAAGTGCATATGAACGCCCGCCGGCAAGAATCTCTTTCTTTCGTCCATCAGGTGTCGCAATGGCTGGATAAAGCCGTCTGGGCAGACGCTTTCGACCGTCTTGTCCTGGTGGCGCCGCCGCAGACCCTGGGGGAGCTGAGAAAGGCCCTGACCCGGGAAGTCCACGCCCGGGTGATCGCCGAAATCAACAAAGACCTGACCAAGCTTTCCGAAGAAAAGCTGCTGGAAAACCTGACAAAAATCGTCTGGTTTTGAAGGCTACCGGAGACGTTCATGCGGGCAGGCTTCCGACAGGCGCCGGTATTCTTCGCGAGAATCGACGGCCTGCTGGCGGAGCCGCCGCGTCTGCTGGAACTGGTCGAGCTGTTTTTTCATCGGCGCGGACAGCTGTTTCAGCAGGCCGTTCTGAACTGCTTCCATCTGGCTTTCATGGACGGGACCCGTGCCACGCCATTGCGACACGGCGAATGAGGCCGCCTGCTTGATCTGCGGCAGAAAACCGGTGGCGGTAATGACATCGACGCTGACGTGGCGGGTTTCGTGTTCTTCCGTCAGGCCATATTGACAGCTGCCGGGGGGGTAGTCGCTGGCGACGTAAATGACCGGCGTATAGGTCAGGGTCACTTCGATTGTTTTGGGATGGATGCAGACCTGGCCCAGCGATGGGTAGGAAATATTTGCAAACTGCATGCCATAGCTGATCTGAAACTCACTGGCCGTCAGCCCGCCGATAATCGGAAATTCAGTCCCGTAGATGGGGGAGGTCGAGTGCGCTTGCATGCGCGCAAGATCCTGGGACGATTTTTTCTGGTCGAGCTGCGGCGGCGTGTTTTTAAACTTCACAACAACCTCCGGCGCGGCCGACGGCGCGCACACCAGCAGCTCCGCCAGAAGATAGGCAGCCGGCAAAGACAGGATGCCTGCGCCAGAAAACATCGTCAGCCTGCTTTCTGTTTTTTGAAGGAAGAAATTTTTTGACCGATCTTCATCACGTTATCAATTCGTCGTTCCAGAAAATCCCAGGTCTGCCGGTGATCTTTGGACCTGTCATTCAGCCAGTATAAAGTGGTCGCGGCCAAAACGCCGGATAGCAAGATGCGTTTGGTATAGTGGTTATAATCGGTTGACGTGTCCCCCGCCGCCCACCACAGGCTATCGGCCGCCTGCCAGAGCTGCTTGGGTTTTAAAAAAACATGTGCCTGCTTGTAAGGCGTTAAAATTTCCAGCCGCGTTTTAACGCCCAGGGCGATACGGTCGCGCACGCGCAGGGCGGCCAGGTTTTCTCTTTTCAGTTTCTTGCGCGTTTCTGCCAGAACCCAGACAGAAAAATAGGCGATCAAGTCTTTTGCGCCATATGGAAATGCATAAGCCACCTGCGTCTCGTTCAACTTTAGCTTTTTGGCCGTCCTTTGTAGAAGTGCCGCCGACCAGCCGTCAAAAGGCACATCGGGCAGTGCTGTGAGCAGGAATTTAGTTTTAAACGAATCCGATGTATGCGACATAACGCCTCATTTTTTTAAAGAAAAAAACCTTATCTTAAGTATACCAGAATAAACTTAAAAAATGATTTTTTAACCCCTCAAGCGGATTAAATCTGTATAAGATTGCAGGACAAAGTTCCAGAAGAAGGCTCAGATGTTTGGATTCGTCAAAGATAAGCTGCTGGCTACGCTCAGCTCCGCCGTGGTGGAGCGACTGGGGGATGGCATTGTGGTCATCGACCGTCACTACAATATTATCCTTTATAATGAAGGCGCCGCGCGGATTTTCGGCCATGCGGCGGAGGACGCTTTGGGGCGCAGCTTGAACATGCTGCTGCCGCAGCGGTTTCAGCTGCAACATGACCTGATGATCAACGAATTCAGCGCCAGCTCCGCCGAAGCACGGCAGATGGGGGAGCGTGCCCGCCAGATTTACGGCATCCGTAAAGACGGCTCCGAATTCATCGCGAGTGTGGCGATCATGAAAATCAATGTCGGGTCGCTGGTCCACTATGTCGCCATCGTCCGCGATATCAGCGAGAACAAAAAAACGGAAGAAGAACTGCTGCGGCTGGCGGCCACTGACCCCTTGACCGGCGCTTTCAACCGCCGGGAGATGACGTCGCTTGCCGAGCAGGAAAGCCAGCGTTCGCACCGATACGGCCGGCCGCTGTCGATCATGATGCTGGATCTTGACCACTTCAAGCGCCTCAACGATACCTACGGCCATGCCGCGGGGGACAAGGCGCTGCAGCGATTCACCACGCTCTGCTGCAACGCGCTCCGCAATATCGATGTTTTCGGGCGGTGGGGCGGGGAAGAATTCGTGGCGCTGCTGCCCGAAACCGACGCGGAGGGCGCCGCCGTGATCGCTGAAAGGCTGCGCAAAACCGTCAACGAGAACGTGCTGACGTATAATGATCACCGAATCGTCCTGACCGTGAGCATCGGCATCGCCCAGTACCGCGCCGATGAAATTGCCATCGACGGACCGCTCAGCCGCGCGGATATGGCCGTTTACGACGCAAAAAAGGCCGGCCGCAACCAGATTTCCGTCTACCGGAATTAAAATATCGACGCCTTTGATGGGCATCAAATATTTCCGTCTTGCCGCCGGTCATACTGTCCTTTGAACCCCTCAGGAGGACATCATGACAGCAACCCCCATTTACCTTGTCGGCAAAGACAGCGTTTTCAAAGAAGGCATTAAAAGTCTTCTGGTGAAGGCGGATTTGTGCCTGGCGGGAGATTACAGCGACGCGAACGGCCTGACCAAGGAAGATGGCTTGAGCAAAACCATCGGCGTCATCATTCATGTGGATGAAGGCGCTGACGACCTCACAAAAAAAATTGTGGAGCTGAAAAAGCTGTGCGCGAACAACCGTGTCGTCGTCATCGGCGCGCGGGCGGAGATGCCCGTGGTCATGGAGTCTTTTTCCGCCGGCGTTGACGGTTACCTTCTGAAAGACATTACCTGCGACTGCCTGATCGGGTCGCTGAAGCTGGTGGCCAGCGGAGAAAAAGTGTATCCGCCGTTGATGATGACGGCGATGGCAAGCGGCGCCGGCATCCCGTCGCAGCCGGTGGCTGCCAACAGCCCGGAAAGAATTCCTTCCAACCATTCTCTTTCCCGGCAGGAACTGAACATCGTGCAATGCCTGGCGAACGGCGAGCCGAACAAGATTATCGCGCACAACCTGGGTATCACGGAAGCGACCGTGAAGGTGCACGTGAAAACGATCCTGCGCAAACTGAACGTCACCAATCGCACCCAGGCCGCCATCTGGGCGATCAGCCAGGGGTTGACCCAGGGGGTGAAGCATCATGGCGTGCCCGCTGAAAATAAACCCGAGCGCATGCGGGCCTAGGATGCGTCAAACGGTGGCCCGCAACACGCTGCTCCCGCTGTTGCTGGCGCTAACGCTGACGCGGTGCGTGGCTTACGATAAAATGTCCGGCGGCCACATGAAGCCGGTCCTTTCCTATACTGTTTCCAGCAGCAATGCGCCCTACGGCAAGTGCCTGATGCAAGTCAGGAGAAACAAGTCGACCAACCCCCCGGTTGTCAGCCTGGTCTGGCCGTTATAAAGCTATGCCTTCTCCGGCTGGGGAATCGTAAAGAAAAATGTCGTTCCCAGACCTTCGCCTTTTGATTCTGCCCATATCTCTCCGTTGTGCTGGGTGATGATTCTCTTGGCGATGGCAAGACCGGCGCCTGTGCCGCCGCCGTAGGCATCGCCGGGGTGCAGCCTTCTGAATATCTTGAAAATTTCTTTCAGATGTTTCTCCGCAATGCCGATCCCGTGATCCCTGACGTAAAAAACAGTTTTTCCGGGTGCGCGCGGATGTTCCGTGATTGTGCCGATAATGATTTTATTCTTTTTCTGGTCGCTATATTTGATCGCGTTGCTTATCAGATTGTGAAAAACCTCGCCAATGCGGGCGTGGTCGCAGACGGTAACGGGCAGTTTTCCGTCAACCAGGACGGTGGTGTTTTTCTCCTGCAAGGTGATGGAAAGGGATTGGAGCGTATCGCGAACCACGCTGTCAAGGTCGGTTTCACGGACGGCCAGCGCCGTTCTGCCCAGGCGAGAGTAGTACAGCAGCGTTTCCAGCCGCTTTCCCAGCAGCGCGGTCAAATCGGAGATTGTTCTCAGCTTGCGCTTGCCTTCCGGGCCCAACTTGTCCGCGTCGTCTTCCAGCAGAAACTTGGAGAAATTTTGCAGCCCGCGCAGAGGCTCTCGCAGATCGTGAGAAACGATATAAGTGAAATCATCCAGCTCGTGGTTGCTGATCTCAAGATCCCGCAAGTAACGCTCGCGCTCCACTTCGCTGTTTTTACGCTGACTGATGTCACGAAAAACACTTAAAAAAATGTCATGACTGTTGTCGTCTAGCCTTGAGACCCATATTTCCATGGGCACGAGCGCCCCGTCCTTGCGCTTGACAGCAGTATTCTGCGTCAGGCGGAAGTTCTTTGGTTTACTTGCAAGCTGTTCCACGGCGCGCTGACATTCTTCACTGTCTGGCGGTGACAAAATATTAATGTCTTTGCCGACCAGCTCATGGGCCGGGTAGCCGAAAGTTTTCTCGGCAGTGGCATTGACCATTTGAATTTTCCGGGACACGTCAAAGGTCACGATGCTATCGGGAATAGTCTCGAGAACGGTTTGCAAGTATTCCTTCTGCTTTTTCAGCACTTTTGTCGCTTGCTCCATCTGGCGACGGCGATCCTGACAAAGCTGCACTAAATAAGTAAGTTTGGAGAATTCGTCCTGGTGCTGATCTACTTTCGCCCGCTCAATGGAATCACTATGCGTTTCTTCATACAGCGCCGTGATATGTGCTTCGAGCGGGCGTAAAATCTTTGATTCCAACACCCACCAGATATAAAAGTTGAATAAAAAAAAACTCATCAAGGCAAGTTTGGCGGGGGTGCTCAATATCACCGCCGTTTTATCCACCCACGCGGTATAAACACAGACCCCGACGGCAAGCATGGCCAGCAGGTTGATTGCAGCCACAGTCTTGAGCAGTTTCCGGACAGTGAAACACGATCCTTTCAAGCTTGTCTCCTGTTTATGCTTCGCAAGTAGTATATCCGCTCTTATATTTTTTCATCCGAATAATAAGATTCCGCTCTAACTTTTAAGAGTTAGCAACGATCGAAGGGATGTCCCGGATTTCCGTGATAGGCTCCTGACAGAGGGAACGCCTTGATGTCTTTCGACCTTTTGAATCATTTGATGATTGTGCTGATGGCGGTCACCTGCATCCTTGCCGTCTGCGCGAAACTGCGCTTGCCGACCGTGCTGGGTTATCTTTTCAGCGGCCTGCTGGTCGGGCCGGAAGGGCTGGATATTCTGTCCGCCCCGCGGGAAATGGAATTCCTCTCTGAAATGGGCATGATGCTGATGATGTTCATGGCGGGGCTGGAATTTTCCTGGCCGCTGCTGCGCAAACACTGGCGCACGCTGGTCGGCATGGGCGCCACCTCCGTCGTCTCCATCACCACGGCCGTCACGGCGGTTCTGATGTTCTTCGGTTTCGGGATGGGCGAATCTTTTTTAATCGGCGGCGCTGCGGCGATGTCATCGACGGCGCTGGTCACCAAGCAGCTGGTGGATCAGGAAGAATTTCATGCCAGCCACGGGCGGGATGTTTTCAGTCTTGCGCTGTTTCAGGATCTGGCGACGCTGGTGTTTCTTGCCGCCATCCCTGCGCTTGCTCTTCAGGAAACGCAGTCTTTCCTGAAGAGTCTGGCGGTGTCGCTGGGGACGATGGTTGCCGTGTTCATCGGGCTTTACTTCGCGGGCCGGCAGATCGAACGGCCATTGATGCGCCTTGTGGGCGGGCTGAAGTCGAACGAAATTTTTGTCCTGACGACGCTGCTGATCATTCTGGGCGGGGCGTGGATTTCACATTATTTTTCCCTGCCGGCGACGATCGGGGCTTTTATGGCAGGGATGCTGATCGGGGAGACGGAGTTTAAATACAAAACCGAAGAAGATATCCGCCCCTTTCGCGACATTCTGGTCGGCGTTTTCTTTATCGGCATCGGCGTGACGCTGAAGTTTTCGGTGATGGTCTTGCATTTTCCTTTCGTTCTGGCGGCGCTGGGCACGCTGATTGTGATTAAATTTGCGCTGACCGTCCTGGCGGCTGCCCTGTGGGGCGCCACAGCCGGCAGCAGCGTGCGCATCGGCCTGATCCTCGCCCATGGCGGAGAATTTAGCCTGTTGCTGCTGGTGCTCGGCATGAAAGAAGGGCTGATTGAGGGCGAAACCGGGCAGATTCTGCTGGCGGCGACAGTGCTCAGCCTGATGCTTTCAACCGTCCTGATCCTCTACAACCAGGCGCTGGCCATTTTCTTCCTTTCGTTTTTTGGCGGCGCGAAGAAAATACAAGGCGAAAAAAACGGCGCTTCCGATGAAGATAGCTACAAAAACCTTTCCGGCCACATTATTTTATGCGGCTTCGGTGAAACGGGACGCAATCTTCACAAAGCGCTTATCGCGTCGGATATCCCGATGATCGTGGTGGAAACCGACTCGCAAAAGGTTGTGGACGCCGTCAACAAAGGCTGCCAGGCAATCTATGGCGATGCCGCGAATCTCAACCTTCTGAAGTCCGTCGGCATCGCGCAGGCGAAAGCCCTGGTCATCACCTTCGACAACTATGCCGAAACCCTGAAAATCCTGCACCGCGTGCGCAGCGAAAACCTGGCCCTGCCCATCATCGTCCGGATCCACCACTTGAGCCATGTCGAAGATTTATTGATGTTTGGCGCAACCGCCGTGCTGCCGGAAGGCGTCAAGACCGGACTTTCCATGGGTCGGGAAATTTTGAAAACTTTGAAAATGCCGGAAGACATGCTGCCGGATGAAAAATATTTGCAAAGAAACCAAGAGTAGGCAGGTTCTTTTTTATTTCTTCAATAAAGTGGAAGGTGCCACCTGAGCCGTGGACGGGGATTATCCGCTAGGCCCTGTAAACAGGTGGGCGCCATGTCATCAGACCACGGCCTGATGAGGAACAGCTCCCATTCTAACGATCATCGGCCTCTGGGACAGTGCTGTCTCACGCACTCTGCAGCACCTTCCGGTGTCAATCTAGGCGCTCTGGACGCGGGAAGCAATACCATCAATGCGCCGGGTGACTTGCTCCAGAAGCTTTAACACCGCGGTTTCTTCGTCTTTGGCGGCAGGCTTTGCGACCTGCACGCCGTCGCGCATGTCGAACAGCTCATCCGCCAGCACCAGGGCCGTCAGCACCATCAGGTGCGCGTCGTTGTAGGCCGCGCCGGAGCGTGAAATCTGCTGCAGCCTTTGGTCGATATAAGCCGCCAGATCGACCACGCGGCCTTCCTGGCCGTTGTCGCAGGCAATGTTATAAGACCGGCCGTTGATGTTGATTGTTACTTCAGCCAAAGTATTATTCCTCCGTTAACAGCTGTTCGAGGCGATTGATGGTCTGGTCGAGCTTTGCCGCGATCTTGCGGTTGACGTCGCCTTCGTTGCGCGCCGTCAGATCAAGCTGCGGTTCCACCTTTGATTTTTTAGCAACGCCAAGGAACTTTTTTTCAACCGAAGCCTCAAGGCGTCCCAAAGCTTTATCCAGGTTTTCGAGAGCTGGTTTCAGGGCAGATTTCATGACAAGTCCTTCAGGTGAGCGGCGGGACGGTGCATTTGACAATAAGATTCAGCATAAAATCCGAAAGCCTTGCCGTCAATACAAACCAACGCTAATTGTTCATTAAATACTTATTGACATTTATTTAATGATATGTAAATATAATAGGCATAATGGAACAAAGTGAACTTAAAAAACTGCTTTTAGAGGTCGAAGAGACGGCGCGCCGGGCCGGGGCCGTCATTATGACGCACTACGCGACCGGCAGCGCTGTCCATGCCAAGGCCGACGGCAGCAAGGTGACAGACGCCGATCTGGCGGCTGAAAACATCATTTTGCCCGCATTGGCGGCGCTGACGCCGCATATCCCGATCGTTTCCGAAGAACGCGTCGCGGCGGGCGACATTCCCGATACCGGCAAAGGCACTTTCTGGACGGTGGACCCGCTTGACGGCACGCATGAATTCATCAATAAAACCGGCGCTTTCGTTGTCGCCATCGCGCTGGTGGTTGACCACAAGGTCGTGATGGGCGTCATTTACCATCCGGCCACTGACCTTATGTACTCCGGCTGCGGTCCCGGCACAGCTTCCAAGATTGAGGGCAACGGGGTCCGGACACCGCTGGGTAAAGCAGCGCTATCAACCGGAGATCAGCGCGTGCTGGTCAATGGGCCCCATGCCGATATGGCCCGCGTCAAAGGCTTCCTGACGAGCCAGTTTGGCGATGCGGTGCAGCTTGACGTTAAAAGCGGCATCTTCCGCGCCTGTCAGGTCGCCGACGGACTGGCGGATATGGCGGTCGTTTGTTCCAGTAAACGCGCCGGCCATACTTTCTGGTGGGATGTGGCGCCGGGCCATGCCATTGTCGAAGCGGCCGGGGGAAAACTCGAAACGCTCGACGGCAACCCGCTCGTTTATAACGCTTCCGACCTGCAAGTGCCGCCGCATGTTGTTATTGCGCCACACAAAAATTCTAGCGCCGGGCAAAAGCCTTCTCCACCGCCTCAAAAGGTAGCAATAGGGCGTTATATCTGGCTGGATAGGCAGCCACAGGGGCCAGAATCTTAAGGTCCGCCCAGTCGCCAACGGGGGTCATGCCGCCGTCCAGCATCGTTTGCAGCGTTGCCCCGGCTGTCGCAATGTCTTCCCTCGTTTTGCCAAGAATAGATTTTCTCATCACCGCGACCACCGTTTTCGTCAAGGCGCAGGCTTCGATCTCGTAGCCGAAATCCGTTACTCTGCCGTCTTTGAGCATGAGTTCAATTTTAACCTTGCTGCCGCAAATCGGGTTGACCGCCCATGCCGCCAGATCCGGCTGCGGCAAATGCCGCGCCTTGGCCGCCTGCTCCGACAGCGCGATCAGCTCCTGATTATAAACCTGCGTCAGGAAGTCATGGGTATCGTCGTCCATCTTTACCCGGCTTTCGCCTGCGGCTCCTTGACGAAGGTGCGCTCGCAATAATGACAAACGACTTTGCTGCGCCCGTCGAACGTATACCAGACCTTCGGATGCCCCAGCACGCCGTCGCCGTTGCAGGAAACCTGTTCCGTGCCTTCCGGCACCGTGAATACGTCGGGCGGGTTTTTTTTCATGGTCAGCTCTTTCTCTTCCATCTGGTTTCGGCGGGCGTATCTTCCAAAATTATCCCGGCTTCCTCAAGCTCCTTGCGAATCCGGTCGGCTTTTTTATAGTCCTTGTTTTTCTTCGCCTGATTTCTTTCCGCGATGGCGCTTTGCACGGCCGCGTCGTCAGCGCCGGCCTGAAACCATGCTTCCGCATCCTGCTGCAACAACCCGGCCATTTTTCCGGCAGCCAGCAAAGCGCCCTTGGCTTCTTCTTTTTCGGCGTCGTTTCCGGCGGCGGACAGGCATTTGGCCAGCGTCGCCAGTTCGGCGAAAGCCTGCGGCGTGTTCAGGTCATCCTTCAGCGCCGCGACAAAGCCCTGCGGCACATCCAGGTCGGCCGGCTTGATGTCTTTCACATCGCGCAGCAACCCGTAGTAACGGTCAAGCGTGCGCCGGGACTGTTGCAGCAGCTCCTCCGTCCAGTCGAAGGGCTGGCGGTAATGCGCGCTCAGCAGCGCGAAGCGGATCACCTCTCCCGGCAGGCGTTTAATCAGGTCGTGCACCAGCAGCACATTGCCGGTGGATTTCGCCATGCGCTGTCCTTCGACCATCAGGTGGCCGTTATGCATCCAGGTGTTGACATAGGCTTCGCCGCCGTGGGCACAGACGCTCTGCGCGATTTCGTTTTCATGGTGCGGGAAGATCAGGTCTTCGCCGCCGGCATGGATGTCGAAGTGGTTGCCGTTCAGCGCTTCGTTCATCGCCGAGCATTCGAGATGCCAGCCCGGACGCCCGCGCCCCCAGGGGCTTTCCCAGCCCGGCTGGTCGGGGGTGGAAGGCTTCCACAGCACGAAATCCGCCGGGTCTTTTTTATAAGGCGCAACCTCGACCCGCGCGCCCGCGATCAGGTCGTCGCGGCTGCGGCGCGACAGGCGGCCGTATTCCGGCCACGACGGAACGTCGAACAGCACATGGCCGGCGGCCGCGTAAGCATGGCCGGACGCGATCAGCTTTTCAACCATGGCGACCATCTGCGGAACGTAATCCGTGGCGCGGGGCTGATGATCGGGCTTTTCGACGCCGAGCGCCGTCATGTCCTGATTGTATATCTCCGCGTATTTTCGGGTGATGGACTCGATCGTCTCGCCGGTTTCTTTCGAAGCCGCGATGATCTTGTCGTCAATGTCCGTCAGGTTGCTGACATACTGCACATGGTTTTTTCCGTAGGCGTAACGCATCACTTTGACAAGAAAGCTGAACACGACGGCGGCGCGGGCGTTGCCGATATGGGCGTAGTTATACACCGTCGGCCCGCAAAAATAGATCCGCACGTTTTTCGGGTCGATCGGCTCGAATTTTTCCTTCCGCCGCGTCAGGGTATTGTGCAGGTAAACCGTCATCGGCTGAACACCACGAAGACGCCGCCCTTTTCCGCCGTCATCAGCGGCACGGCATGGCTGACGTATTTGTTGAACTTTTCGATCTTCAGATAGCGCATGACCGGCTGGAAAAGCGTCTCGCCTTCCCCCGGACGCGCCGGGTTGAAATAGATGTAAAGCGAGCGCGCCCCGGTTTTCTTGCAATATTTGACGATCGCATCGAGTTTTTCGAGCGCGGCTTGCTTTTCAAGCCCGCAAAGGTCGAGCTTCACCTCGGCCTCCTCCGCCTTCGGCATGTCTTTTCCGGCTATCTGTTCAAAAAAACTCATGGTAAATATATAACAGTTTTCAAAGGAAAAAACATGGCTGAAATGTTCGATCTGATCCTGAAAAACGGCACGGCGGTCACGCCGGGCGGCGTCATGGAAACGGATATCGCGGTGAAAGACGGGCGCATCGCCGGTTTTGGCAGTTTTTCCGCCGCGGCCGAAGTCATTGACTGCAAAAACCTGCATATCCTGCCGGGCGTCATCGACACGCAGGTGCATTTTCGCGAACCAGGGCTGACCCACAAGGAAGACCTTTCCACCGGCACGTTGTCGGCGGTTGCCGGGGGCGTCACCACGGTGTTTGAAATGCCCAATACCGACCCCCTGACGATTTCGGCGGAAAGCCTGCAGGATAAGCTGGACAGGGCAGAAAAAAGGGCCTGGTGCGATTACGCGTTTTTTATGGGCGGCTGCGCCGAAAACGCGGCTGACATCGCCGCCCTTGAAATGCTGCCCGGGTGCTGCGGCGTTAAGATATTCATGGGATCGAGCACCGGTTCTTTGCTGGCGGCGCAGGACGATGTTATTCTTTCCATCCTGAAAAGCGGCACGCGCCGCGTCGCTCTCCACGCCGAAGACGAAGACCGGCTGAAAGCACGCAAATATATCGCCGAAGCAAGCCACGACGTCCGCGATCACCCCCACTGGCGCGACGAGGAAACGGCGCTGAAGGCCGTCCAGCGCGCTGTTCGCCTGGCCCGGCAGGCGGGCCGTCGTATTCACCTGCTGCATGTGACCAGCGCCGGTGAAATGGATTTTCTGGCCCGGCACAAAGACATCGCCACGGTCGAGGTCACGCCGCAGCATCTCACGCTATCCGCGCCGGAATGTTACGAGCGCATCGGCACGCTGGCGCAGATGAACCCGCCTGTTCGCGATAAACGGCATCAGGAAGCGCTCTGGCGCTCTGTTCAAAATGGGACCGTCGATGTCATCGGCTCCGACCATGCGCCGCATACGCTTGAAGAAAAATTAAAACCATATCCCGCGTCGCCCTCCGGCATGACCGGTGTGCAGACGATGCTGCCCGTCATGCTTGACCATGTGCATAAAAAAAACTTAAGCCTTGAACGCCTCGTCGATCTTCTCGCCCACGGCCCGCAACGCATTTATCAGATCGCGGGAAAAGGCCGCCTCGCTGCCGGGTATGACGCCGATTTCGCCATCGTCGATCTGAAAAAATCCCGCGCGATCACCAACAAATGGATCCAGAGCAAATGCGGCTGGACGCCCTTCGATGGCATGACGGTCACAGGCTGGGTGCAGGGCACCGTTTTGAGGGGGAAATGCGCCATGTGGGATGATGAAATCCTCGAATCACCCCAGGGCCGGGTGGCCCGTTTTCAGGAATTGTTAAGACCTGCCGCCCCCGCCCCACGCCGCAACGCCACAGTGCCGGTCATTGACTGCTGCTAACCCCCTATAAATATTCAATAAATACCCTGTGGGCGTGGCATGCGTCGTCATACACATAGTTTTAAATGTATTTGTTTATATTTTATGGTGGGGCAGTTTAATGCGGGGATTTTTTTGGATCAGCCGGACAAAAATGAGATACAGACGCCAGCTGACGGCGTTGTTCTTCCGCCGAAAAAACCGACCGGCGTAAAGCGCTGGCTTTCGGCGCTGGCATCGCCGTTGAAAGTCTGGGAAAGCCGGATCAGCTGGCGCATCACGATCACGGTCTTCGCGACTCTGCTTCTCGTGCAAACCCTGGTGCTTATTTTCACCGCCAATATCTACGAAAACGAACAGCTGATGGAATTGCGCCGGATCGCCCACACGGCGATTGTTCCCGCCCTGGAAGGCAACGATGACCCGATGATTTCCCCGATCAGCAAAAAAAATGCAGACAAACTTTTTACCGACACGCTGCTTGAAGGCATCTCCGTCTACGGGCCGGATTACAATCCGATCAACAGCTTCGGCGCCCCCGCGTTCCTCCAGCCCGGCATCTCCGGGGAGGGTTCTGAGGGAAGATACCGCACCGCTGATAACGACCACTACGAAGTCTTGTTCCTCCCGGGAGAGATCAGGCGCCCCTACAACATCGTTGCCCGGATCAACGCGCAGGAGGTGGAGCCGCGCGTCGTCGGGCATATCCGCCAGACTCTGCTGATCCTGCTGCTGATGTCCGCGTTTGTGACGAGCGTGCTGATGCTGGTTTTAAGCCAGTGGCTGCTGGAGCCGATCATCCTGCTGCGCAACAACTTGCTCAGCGCGGCGAAGAACCCGGAAAAACCCAACCCCCGCCGTCTGCGAAAAGAAATGCCCGACGAAGTCGGCACGGCGGTTCGCATCGCCTACGACCTGATCAACCGCAACGCCGCCAACCTCAAGGAGCTGCATAAAAGGGCAGAAGATAAAATCCACAAGCTGGCCTATTTCGATAGCCTGACGGGGTTGCCGAACCGCACTTCTTTTCTTGAACAGCTCGATGAGCACATCAAGAAAAAAGTGCTCCTGGAAAATGGCCGGCTGGCTGTGTTTTCCGTCGACATCGACCATTTCAAGGACATTAACGACACGATGGGCCATGAAATCGGCGACAAGATGCTGGATGCCGTCGGCAAGCGCCTGATCAAATCGCTGCCCGAAAACGCCGTTGTCTCCCGTGCCGGCGCGGATGAATTCACCGTCATGGTCGCCCTGAAACCGGAACAAACCGACGGCACGGTGCTCGCGGATAAAATTTTCGCCGCCATGATCGAGCCGATCAGCATTCTGCAAGAACGCTTTCAAGTGCGTGTCTCCATCGGCGTCACCTATTGCCCGGATGACGGGATCGAGGCGCAGCAGATCCTGAAAAATACCGATATCGCGCTCAACCGGGCCAAAAGCGAAGGCCGCGACACGGTGCGGTACTATTCACAGGACTTCGATCTGATCATTCAACAAAGGTACCAGATGCTGCGCGATTTGCGCACCGCCCTGGATAAAAAACAGCTTAGGCTCCACTACCATCCGCAGTTCGACCTGAAAACCGGCCAGCTGATCGGCGCGGAAGCCCTGCTCCGCTGGTGGAAGCCAGACCAGAGCAAAGAGGGCGGAAAATTCATCTCCCCGGCCGATTTCATCCCCGTTGCCGAGCAATCGGGTCTTATCGTGCCCATCGGCGAATATGTGCTGCGCACCGCCTGCGAAACCAGCTGGGCGTGGCGCAGAAGGGGTTTGCCGCCGATCCGTATCGCCGTCAATATTTCCGGCGTGCAGTTTCACCGCGCCGACATCGTCAAGCTGGTGACCGACGTGTTACAGGAAACGCAGATAGAACCGCAGTTCCTGGAACTGGAAGTCACCGAAAGCATTTTCATGGAAAACATGGAAGCGGCGATCGACATCCTGAACCGGCTGCATGGACTGGGCGTCGAACTGGCTGTGGATGACTTCGGCACCGGCTATTCATCGTTGAGTTACCTGCGCCAGTTTCCCATTGATCGCCTCAAGATCGACCAGTCTTTCATCCGCAACGCCCTCATCAACCCCAACGACCGGATGATCGCCAAGACGATCATCAACCTTGGCCATAGCCTTGGCCTGAAAGTCATCGCCGAAGGCGTAGAAACCAGCGACCATGAAGACTTTTTGAAAGAAGACGGCTGCGATGAAGCCCAGGGCTTCAAATACACCAAGCCGATCGCCGAAGACCAGTTCTACGACTACGCCATGGCCCACAACCGCGCCGTTGCCCGGATGAGCAAGTTATCGCTGGTGTGATCATTCCACAAAATCCAGCCCCACATCAAAATTCGGCGCGCTGTGGGTGAGGGCGCCGGTGGAAATCATATGGACGCCCGTCGCGGCGATTTTGGGGATGCGCTCTAAAGTCACGCCGCCGGAAGCTTCGACCAGCATGCGCCCCTGGACCATCTGAACGGCGGTCGCCATGTCATCGAGGCTCATGTTGTCGAGCATGACGACATCAACACCCCTGATATCCCCGCCTTCGGCCAGCACTTCCTTGAGCTGATCCAGCGTATCGACTTCGATTTCGATCTTCACCATGTGCCCCGCGGCTTCCCTGGCGCGCTTCAGCGCCACGGCGATGCCGCCGGCCAGGGCGATATGATTGTCCTTGATTAAAATCGCGTCATCCAGCCCCAGGCGGTGGTTCGATCCGCCGCCGACTCTCACGGCGTATTTTTCAACCGACCGCAGCCCCGGCGTCGTTTTGCGCGTCGAGCATATTTTTGCTTTATGGGCGCCAACCGCTTTCACCATTTTCTGCGTCAAAGTCGCAATCCCCGACATCCGTCCGACGAAGTTGAGCGCTGTGCGCTCGGCCGTCAAGATAGATCGCGCGCAGCCAGCGATTTCCATGACGGCGTCGCCCGGCCTGACAACCGCGCCGTCGAGTTTGAGCTTTTGGATAACGAGCGTGGAATCAACAAGCTTAAAGGCGGTTTCCGCCGCCGCCAGCCCCGCGATCACGCCTTCCTGCCGCGCCGCCATCACCATCCGCGCCCGGGCGCCTGTGGGAATCACGGCATCGCTGGTGATATCGCCGGCGCGCCCCAGGTCTTCCGCCAAAGCCATGCGCACCAGGGGTTCTAAAATAATTTGCGACAGCGACGGCGCGTTGGTCATGCGACACCTTCCAGTTTTCGTTTGGGCAGCAAGGTTTCTGATGTGAGCGCATCAATT
>CAYGGT010000025.1:0-21028 GCA_964349475.1 uncultured Rhodospirillaceae bacterium | reverse complement strand
AGGCGGGGTCGGGAAATATCGGGGCCACCAATGTGCTGCGGCTGGGCGGCAAAAAACTGGCGGCGGCCACTTTGCTGCTGGATGCGCTGAAGGGGTTCATTCCCGTGCTGATCGCCCGGCAAATTCATATGGATTACGCGGTGCTTGCCGCATTGGGCGCCTTTATCGGACATTTGTTCCCGGTGTGGCTGGGCTTTAAGGGCGGCAAGGGCGTGGCGGTCGCGCTCGGCGTGATTTTCGCGCTGTCGTGGCAACTGGGCCTGATCCTCTGCCTGATCTGGCTGGCCGTGGCGATGATCAGCCACTATTCCTCCGCCGCCGCGCTGGCGGCCTTTGGCCTCGCGCCGCTGGTGGCGGGCAGGGTCACGGCTGATTTTCAGATCGTCACGGTGACGCTTCTGATTGCCGCCATGGTCTGGATCCGGCACCGCGAAAATATCAGGCGCCTGATCAACGATACCGAAAGCAAAATCGGCAAATGAAGCGGAATATGCTCGCTGCGAAAGAGAAACTCGCCTGGCTGCGCCTGTCGCGGACTGAAAATATCGGCCCCATCACTTTTTACAAGCTGCTGGAGCGGTTCGGTTCGGCGGAAGCGGCGCTCAAGGCCATCCCTGACCTGGCCAAGCGGGGCGGCCGGATGAACGGGCTGAAGCCTTTCGATGCGGGCGCGGCCGAGCAAGAGCTGGCGCAGGTCGAAAACTGCGGCGCGCGGATGATCGCCCGCGACGAGCCGGATTATCCCGACCTGCTGGCGCAAGTCGAAGACGCGCCGCCGCTGATCACCGTGCTGGGGCAGGCGGCGCTTTTGTCCAGGCCGGCACTGGGTGTGGTCGGCGCGCGGAACGCTTCTCTCTCCGGCCGCAAGATCGCCGAAAACTTTTCGCGCCAGGTGGCGGCCGCGGGATACGTCATTGTTTCCGGCCTCGCGCGCGGCATTGACGCCAGCGCACATGCGGCGGGGCTTGCCACCGGCACGGTGGCGGTCGTGGCGGGCGGCGTTGATGTGATCTATCCACGGGAAAACGAAAACCTGTATCGGCAGATTGTCGCGCAAGGGGCGATCATCGCCGAAAGCCCGTTCGGCACGGAGCCGCTGGCGCGTCATTTCCCCCGCCGCAACCGGTTGATCTCAGGGTTGAGCCTTGGCGTTTTGATTGTCGAGGCGGCGATGAAGTCCGGCTCGCTGATCACCGCCCGCATGGCGCTGGAGCAGAACCGCGAGGTTTTTGCCGTTCCGGGATCTCCGCTTGATCCGCGCGCCGAAGGCACGCTCAAGCTGATCGAAGACGGCGCGCACATGGCGACCAGCGCCGAGAGCATTATTCGCGAGCTGAAAGATCACCGCCGCCGTCCGATGAACGATCCGCCCGGCGACCGCTGGGTCGGTGCTTCCGCTGTGTCCGGTTTTAAAGAACCTGACGATGCCTTGCGCCTTCGCCTGCTCGAGATGCTCAGTTCAACGCCCGTGCAGATGGACGAGATCATCCGTGCTGCAGACGCTTCCGCCGGGGATGTTTTAACCGTCATTCTAGAACTGGAACTCGCCGGCCGCGTGGAGCGGCAGCCGGGCAACAGGGTTTGTCTCGTTTAATATTTGTTAATTTTATGGAATCATAACGGATACTTATTTCTTGCCTTTTTCAGGCATCCGCGTAAACATTCTCATGTAGATTAAAAAGGGCAGACCGACTGTCCCCATAGACTACATTCACAAACAACCATCATAAACATTGGAGAAGACCATGAAAAAATACCTCGCTCTTGCAGCCTTTCTGGGTGCAATTGCTTTTGTTAGCGTTTCTTATCTCGCGCAGGCTGATGAACACGCTGTGGCAGCGCCTGCTGTTCAGGCCGATGCAGCAGCACCGGCCAGCTTTGAACAAAACCATGATATGTGCGGCATGATGGCGGCAGCCCCGACAACCGAAGGCGTCGCGCCTTCCGATGAAGAAAAATCTGCATCCTATACAAAATGCATGATGGGCAAAGGCCACACGGAAGAAGAATTGAAAAAAGCCGCTGCTGACGCTGCTGCGAAAGCCGAAGCACCAGCACATGATGCACCAGCACATGAAGCGCCTGCTGCTCACTAAAAAAATCTTCACAAAAATTTTTGTGAACGACCAAAGAGAGGCTCCCGGGAAACCGGGAGCCTTTTTTGCGAATAAGTTTTGACAAGCGGTGAATATAAACTTATGATTTACTTATGATCAGGGAAACGGGATGAGTGATCGTTCCTTCTCTGATGTTGTCAACCTCTGAAATAGGGAAGTAAATCATGGCTGCAAAGAAAAAAGCGAAAAAAGTTGTTAAAAAGAAAACAGCTGTAAAAAAGAAAAAGAAATAGGTTTCTACCAACCTGTTTTTATAAATCGAAGGGCGCCCCACGGGTGCCCTTCTTTTTTTTGGTATATCAAAAAAGGCGCATATTTGCTTTACTTTATGCAAGTCCCTCATAAAATAACGCCGGCGGTTTTTTTGGAATGGCGCCTGGCATAATTTTGTTCCTGGCGGCAGCGCGATAGGCGAATGCAAATATTTTTTTGAAGGAGAAAAATATTTTTTTTTATTTCATGCAAAATTTTTTTCCATCAACCCCTGACGGAAAGTCGCCGCGAATCACTTCTGCGCGCCGCCGCGCGTTAACTATTTTTTTACTTTTTGGCGCGATTTTTTCCGCTTCGGCGATGGCGGAAGAAGGATTTAAAACTTCCGAGATGATCATCTGCCCGGCTATCGCAGCGGCGAAGGCGGGTTCCTTGCTGGACCAGTTCTACCTTGCCCGCGCCTATGACAAAGGATATTGCGGCGTCATCGAGAATAAAAAAATGGCTGAACAGTGGTATCTCAAAGCCGCAAACCAAGGGCATGCGCTGGGCCAATACTATTTGGCGGAGATGTATTTTACCGGCACCGACTCCCCGCCGGACTACCCGGCCGCAAAAAAATGGTATCTGGATGCCGCGGCGCAGGGGCATGGCCCGTCGCAGCTGCGACTGGGCTTCCTGTACGCGGAAAGTCATTTCAAGGGGCTGACGACGGACTATGCCGAGGCTGAAAAATGGTTTTTAAAAGCGGCCGAGAACAATGCCGGCGATGCGCGTTTCCGCCTCGGCAATTTTTACCACAACTATAAACGCCCGCCGGATTTGGCGAACGCTCTCCTCTGGCTGACGCGGGCGGCGGAGGGGGGGCACCGGGTGGCGATGTTTGATCTTGCCCGCATGCTGCGGGACGAAAACCCCCGGCAGGCGCTGGTGTGGATGCAAAAAGCGGCTGAACTTGACGTCCTGCCGGCGCAAATCACCCTGAGCTGGATGTATGCCACGGGTGACGGGGCGCCGAAGGATGACGCGCAGTCTTTTTTCTGGACATTAAAAGTGGCATCCAGGCCGGATGCCAGCGTTTTTTGGCTCCGTAAGGCCGGGGATATTTTCTTGAAAGGCCAGAACGGTGTTTCCAAAGATATTCCGCGGGCGATAAAATTCTACGAACGCGCCGCAGCCAAAGGCAGCGATGAAGCCAAAGCCCTGTTGAAAGACCTGCGCGGCCCCTGACCCTATCCGATCTCGGAGAGTTTTTTTTGGGTGGTGATCTGCTGCGGGTCCATTCTGAGCTCGATCAGGGTCGGTTTCCTTGCTTGCAGCGCGTGCTTGAAGGCAGGTAAAAACGCGTCGGTTTTGGCGACGGTCAGGCCTTCCGCGCCGTAACTGCGCGCCAGGGCGGCGAAGTCGGGGTTGGTGAGGTCGGTTGCGCTGACGCGGCCCGGATAATGTTTTTCCTGATGCATGCGGATCGTGCCGTACATGCCGTTATTAAAGACCAGCAAAATTGGCCGGGCGCCCATGTGCATGGCGGTGGCGATTTCCTGTCCCGTCATCATAAATCCGCCGTCGCCCATAAAACCGATGACGGTGCGGTCGGGGCAGGTAATGCTTGCTGCCACCGCGGCCGGTACGCCGTACCCCATCGCGCCGGAGGTGGGCGCCAGCAGGCGCATCGGACGATTATAGGAAATAAACCGCTGCGCCCAGCCGCTGAAGTTCCCGGCGTCGGTCGTGATGATCGCGTCTTCCGGCAAGACGTCCAGCAGGTCTTCCATCACGCCGTCAAGGTCGAGCGCGAATTTGTCGCGGCTGCGGATCGTGGTCCAGTCGGCATAGTCGCTGCGCAGCTGTGCCGTCCAGCCTTGCCATGCCTTGCCGTCAATCGTCATGCCGCTCAGGGCTTTGGCAAACGCATTCACGGAAGAATGTATGGCAACCGCCGCCCGATACACTTTGTTCAGTTCCGACGCGTCGGGGTAAACGTGAATTAATTTTTGCTTCGGCTGCGGAATGTCGAGCACCGTATAGCCCTGCGTGGTCATTTCGCTGAGGCGCGTGCCGACGGCGAGGATCACATCCGCTTCTTTCGCGTGCTTCACCAGGCGGCTGTCCACCGTCGTGCCCAGCACGCCGGCGTAACAGGGGTGGTTGTTGTGAAAAAAATCCTGCCGCCGGAAACCCGCCGCGACGGGCAGGTTGGCCGCCGCGCAAAAGTTTTCGAAGTGGCGCATGCCCGCTTCGTCCCAGCTGCCGCCGCCGGCAATCACCAGCGGTTTTCTGGCGGCCTGCAGAATTTCTTTCAGCGCCGCGAGGTCGTGCGCCTTGGGGGCAAGGGGCGCCAACGCGGAATCTTTCGGATAAATCACCGCCGCGCTTGATTCTTCACACAGCATGTCTTCGGGCAGCGCAATGACGACCGGGCCGGGACGTCCTTCCGTCGCCATTTCAAACGCCTGTTCCAGGATGCGGGGGATATCGGCGGCAGTCTCGATCTGCGTCGCCCATTTGGATATCGGCGGCCGGAACATCTGGCGGTAGTCGATTTCCTGAAATGCCTCGCGCCCCATCTGGTCGCGGGCCACCTGTCCCACCAGCAAAATCATCGGCGTCGAATCCTGCATCGCCGTGTGCACGCCGATCGCGGCGTTGCAGGCGCCGGGGCCGCGGGTGACAAAGCAAATACCGGCATGCCCCGTCAGCTTGGCATAGGCTTCCGCCATGAAAGCCGCCCCGCCTTCCTGACGGCAGGTGACGACGCGCATG
Organism: uncultured Rhodospirillaceae bacterium; assembly: GCA_964349475.1. GTDB lineage: Bacteria > Pseudomonadota > Alphaproteobacteria > Micavibrionales > UBA2020 > PALSA-926. Next base: position 15,935 of record CAYGGT010000025.1, on the reverse strand, counting down.
TCGGCCGCGTCGGCCAGCGCGTCCAGCGCATCCAGGTAACTTTCCCCCGGCACGCAGAATATTTTCTTGACGCCGTGGGCGCGCAGGCTTTCGACCAGGATATTGCCGCCGCTGCGCTGTTGCATGGCCTGTTCCTTATTTTTTCTTGAGTAAATCGCGGATTTCTTCCAGCAAAGCTTCGGTGCGCGCCGCCGGGCCGGTGGATTTGCTGTCGTCTTTTCTCTTCAGCTTGTTGATCGGCTTGACGATAAAAAAGAAAACAGCGAAGGCGACGATCAAAAACTGAAAAACGACATTCCCGAACATGCCGATGTTTAATGTCAGGACGCCGGCGGCTTTTGCTTCCGCAATCGTGTTGAAACTCTTCTCGGTGATCGAGAGCGGAATAAAGTAATTGCTGAAATCCACCTTGCCGAGAATAAGGCCGAGCGGAGGCATGATGATATCCTCGACAAGGGAGGTGACGATTTTGCTGAACGACGCGCCGATAATGACCCCGACGGCCAGGTCAACGACGTTGCCACGCATCACAAAGCGCTTGAATTCATTTATCATCTTTTTGTTTCCTAATGGGTCCGGCCATTATATACTTTTTCAGGATCGGAAAGAAGAATGGCAAAAGTTTTCCTTTTATGCACGCTGATTTTTTTATTTTTTAGCGGCAGCGTGACGGCCGATGACCATAAACACCTGAAAATCGGCATGGCGCAGTTTCCGTCGACGCTGCACCCGTTTTTTGACGAGATGACAGCCAAAAGCTATGTGCTGGGCATGAGCCAGCGTTCCGTGACCGCGCATGACGCGGACTGGAAGCCGGTTTGCCTGCTCTGCCTTGCCCTGCCGGCTTACGAAAACGGGCTGGCGAAGAAGGAAAAGGCCGGTATTGCCGCCACGTATACGATTCACCCGGAAGCAACCTGGGGCGACGGCGTGCCGGTCACGACCAAAGACATTCTTTTTGCCTGGGAAGTCGGCAAGCATCCGCAGTCCGGCACCGGCAACGGCGATTTTTTTGCCAAGGATATCGCCAATATCACGGTTGCGGACGACAAGACTTTCACCATCCTTTTTTCGAAAGAACAATGCGATTTTGCCGTTATCAGCAGTTTTTTTGCCCTGCCGGAGCATCTGGAGCGGAAAATTTTTGAAAAAGACCCTGTCAGCTACAAAGAGCGCACGCTTTACAACACCGCCCCCGCCACGCCGGGCCTTTACTGGGGGCCGTATAAAATCAGCAAGGTCGATTCAGGATCCGCGATTACCCTCGACAAAAATCCGTTCTGGCATGGCGCCGTTCCCGCTTTCGACACGATCACCGTGCGCACGATTGAAAACAGCGCGGCGCTGGCGGCCAACCTGCTTTCCGGCGATATCGACTACATCGCGGGCGAGATGGGGCTGATGCTGGACCAGGCGATTGCCTTTGAAAAGCGGCTGGCGCCGGGGGCGTATCAGGCCACGTATAAGCCGGGGCTGGTCTATGAACATATCGACCTCAACCTCGATATGCCGGTTTTTCAGGATGTGTCTGTGCGCCGCGCGCTGATGCACGGCATGAACCGCGCGGGGATCAACGCGGAAATTTTCGGCAACAAACAGCCGATTGCCGCGACCGATGTCAATCCGCTCGACACAGTCTATACGAACGACGTCAGGCATTACGCCTATGATCCCGCGGCGGCGGCGGCGCTGCTGGACGCGGCGGGATGGAAAATCGGCGCGGACGGCATGCGCGTCAACAAGGAGGGTGAAAAACTTTCTCTGATCCTGTCCACCACCGCCGGCAACAAAAGCCGCGAGGTCATCCAGCAGGCGCTGCAGTCGGACTGGAAAAAACTCGGCATCGACGTCAAAATTGAAAACCAGCCTGCCCGCGTGCTGTTCGGCGACACGATGCGCGAGAGAAAGTTCAAGGGCGGCGTGATGTTCGCCTGGAGCAGCTCCCCCCGCAACATCCCGAAAACCACGCTGCATTCGACCATGGTCCCGGCGCTGCAGAACAACTATGCCGGGCAGAACTACGCGGGCTATCGTAACCCCGCCATGGATAAAATCATTGACGATCTGGAAGTGGTCTGCGCGCCCGCGGCCAACCAGAAACTGTGGGATGAGCTGCAAAAAATCTACGCCGACGACCTGCCCGCCCTGCCGCTTTATTATCGCGCCGAATCCTATTTTACGCCCAGCTGGCTGAAAGGCGTCGTCCCCACCGGCCATATGCATCCGACGACGCTGTGGATTGAAAACTGGAGCGTCGCGCCGTGAGAGTGTGGAAATACGATGTGACCTGGGAAAAATTTAAAAAAAGCTGGGAATACCGCTCGCTGGCGTTTATCGGCAAGTTTTTCGGCTTCGTTTTCCTGATCTGTTACGTGTACGTGGGCGGCCAGTCTTTTTTGATGCTGGTGCAAAAAGATATCAACAAGCGGCATGACGTTCAGGCGCTGCACGCCGTCATCCTGGAGTCTGTCGCGGAAGACAACCTTGGCCGCATCACCGCCTGGGTGAAACTGCGCCCGGAATCTGAAACGGAAGAGATCATCAATATTTTGACACCCGAAAGCGGCAGCCTGGAAGCCAGCGTATTTTTTGAGCTCTCCCGGCGGCGCTTGCTCCAGGAAAAAATGGAAGAGGCGCTGTTCTGGTCGCAGCTGGGGCGTTATCGGCTGCGGTATGATGTGCTGCGGTGCGGCGCCGGCAGTTCGGTTGAAAAAATCGGCAAGCTGCTGAATTTTTTCGCCGCCCCGGCCATTGATGATTTTTTGGCGCAAGACCCCGGTCATTTGAGCAAATCCCTGCATCAGGTCCTCGATTTTGACAAAAAATATCCCGCCCGCAACAGTCCAGCCCTGCTCTGCAAGGCGATCAGCCGGATGGAAAGAGACGGCGCAACGCCCGTGCCGCCCGACGAGTGGGGGCGCGTTCGCGACACGTTGCGGGACGTGACGAAAAGCGCGCTGAAGGAAATGGATGCCAAGAAATAGCAGGGCGGTTCAGGTGAAAAACCAGTGCGGGGAGGGCGCCCGATGATCAACTTTCGTTTTATCCTGAGCCGTTTTCTGCAAGCGCTGGTCACGCTGCTGGCGATGTCGTTTTTTGTTTATGTGCTGATCGGGCTGATGCCGGGGGATCCGGTGGATTTAATGATGGCGGGCAATCCGCGCATGACGCCGGAGGACGCCCTGCGGCTGCGCGCGCTTTACGGGCTTGACCGGCCTTTGCTGGAAAGATACGCGCGCTGGGCGCTCTCCGTCCTTTCCGGCGATATCGGGTACAGCCGCCTTTACGGTCTGCCGGTGCAAGATGTGCTGGCGCCACGCCTGCTGAACACGGTTTACCTGACGGGGCTGGCGCTGGTTCTGACGGTGCTGGTCGCCGTGCCGCTCGGCGTCCACGCGGCGCAAAATCCGCAATCGAAAACGGACCGGGCCATCGGTATTTTTTGCCTTTCCGGCCTGTCGGTTCCCGCTTTCTGGCTGGCGCTGCTGCTGATCAGCCTTTTTGCCGTGAAGCTCGGCTGGCTGCCGGCGAGCGCGGCGCGGGAAAATCCGCTGTCGTTGGTGCTGCCGGTGCTGGTCCTGACGCTGGGCGGGCTTGCTGCCTATACCCGTCATATGCGCAGCGCCATGGTCGATGCCCTGAAAGAAAATCATATCAAAACGGCCTTTGCCAAAGGCTGCTCACCCTCCCGGGTCGTCTGGCGTCACGCGTTTAAAAACGCGCTGCCGCCCGTGGTGACGATTTTAATGCTGGATCTTGGCGCCATTTTCGGCGGCGCCGTGACGATTGAAACGGTTTTCGCTTATCCCGGCATGGGCAAGCTGATGTTCGACGCCGTGATGGGCAATGATTTCAACCTGGCGCTGGCGGGGTTTTTGCTGTTGACCGCCTTTGTCCTGCTTGGCAATTTTCTGGCCGACGTCGTTTATGCCTTTCTTGATCCGCGCATCGGCAGGACGGCATGAAAAGATCTCTCATGAAAAGGTCCGTGCCGTTTTTTATTCTCGTCTTGCTTGCCCTTCTTTCGTGTTCTGCCGGACTGGCAGAACAGTTGTGGTCCATCGACAGCAACGCCGCCTATCTCGCGGCCCGGTTTCAGCCGCCGTCACCCCGGCATGTTTTCGGCACGGACGAATTGGGGCGCGATATTTTCATCCGGCTGCTGTACGGCGGGCAGGTATCGCTCGGCGTCGGGTTGACGGCGGCACTGGTTTCCGCCTTCATCGGCACATCCGTCGGCATGGTTTCGGGCTATGCGGGCGGCAAGACGGATGCCTTGCTCATGCGCCTGACGGATATCCTGATCGCCCTGCCGCTGTTGCCGCTGCTGATCATCCTTTCGGCGGTGGATGTGACGAAGCTGGGGTTTCATGCATCGGGCGATATCAGCCTTTATAAAATGGTTTTGCTGATTTCCCTGACCGGCTGGACGACCGTGGCGCGGCTGGCGCGGGCGCGGACGCTGGCTTTGAAACAGGCGGACTTTGTGCTGGCGGCGCGGGCGCTTGGAGTCGGCACGCTGCGGATTATCCTGCGGCATATCTTCCCCAACCTTCTGAACACCGTGGTTGTCGCCACGGCGCTTTTGGCCGGCAATGTCATCATGATCGAATCAGTTTTAAGTTTTCTGGGGCTCGGCATCCAGCCGCCGCTGCCCAGCTGGGGCAACATGCTGACCAATGCCGAAGACCATATCTGGGAGCACGCCGCGCTCACCATCTACCCCGGCGCGATGATTTTCATCACCGTGCTGGCGTTTAACTTCCTGGGGGATGGGTTACAGAAGAATAGATAATTTTTCTGTGTCATTACAATAAGATAACCTTATAAAAAACTATTTATATTGACATAGTACAAATTTCCCGTATTATTCTAAAGATCAAAAAAAGGATTTGTATGAAAATTTTTAAAAAAGGACTGACAGGGATCTTTTCACTCTGCGCGGTAAGCCTCGCGGGCTGCGATTCAATTTCAGACACGTTGGACATGAAAGCGCAAATCGCTCTTGACCAGGCGGGTTACGAGAACGTGAGTGTGAGTGATATTAGATATACAGGGTGGCAGAATGATATCGTCAGCAAGACCGAAATTGTCTATATGTTTTACTGGGTAAGGCCAATCACAACGCAAGATACAAATGCGCAAGATAACTATACAAGAGTAATCATGCAGTGCAGCAAGAAAAAGGGTACCACCGACGTCAACGCGACCTGCTCGATTGCTTCTGTTTCACCGAAGGGGCCAAGCCGTGGAAGGTAAAAAAAGTATTTTGAGTCGCGCGCTGAGCATCGTTGCGGGCAAGAGCGCAAGCGTGACGAATACGGAAGGCCCGCGCCAGTCCAACCTGGCGGCCGTGCAACAGGCTGTGGAGAAGAGCACGGCGATCGTCACCGCGGCGGCAGAGAACAACCGGAAAGGCATTTGTTTTGTCATCGATGCCACGGGCAGTCGCCAGCATTCCTGGGAGGAAGCGCAAAAAATTCAGGCAAGCATGTTCGAAGCGCTGAAGGCGACGGAAAACATGAATATAGGGATTATCTGCCATCGCGGGCAGCAGGTGGAGCATCTTGGCTGGTTCAATAACGCAGACAGCGCGAAAAATGCCATGCGCAAAATTGACTGCGTCGGCGGCAATACGCGGATCGTCGCCTCCCTGCAAAAGGCGCTTGACGGGCGGGAGCGTACGCCGTCGTCGGTCATGCTGGTCGGCGACGCTTTTGAGGAGGACATAGAGCAGTTGTCGAAAGCCGTCGCCGTTTTGAAAAGCAAAGGCGTTAAGGTTTACGCTTTTCTTGAAGGCAACGATCCTGCGGCAGAGCAGGCCTTTCGTCTTGCCGCGCGCGTGACGGACGGGGTGTTCAAGAAATTCGGCGACAGGCTCGACGGCAGCCTGACGGATTTGTGCGTCGCCGCGGCCGTTTTCGATACCGGTGGCAAACCGGCATTCGACCGTCTGCTGGCCGCGGGCCATGCGGGCGCGAAATTGCTGGCGTCCGACGTGAAAAGGCTTTCCGGCCCGAAACCGGGGCGGTAAATGGCAAGACCCGCTGCCAATTCCGCCGCCGAAAAAAAGCTTAATCTGTTTAAGCAAATCCTGCGGATGTGCGACAGCAACCAGGCGGGAGAGGCGGAGGCTGCTTTTAAAAAAGCATATGCCATTCGCGCTGAAGCCGGCATCACCTTCGGCGAAATGGTTGACGGGATCAACAACAGCGCCGACGCGGCGGCGCTGCAAAAACTTGAAGATCTTCTGAAGCAATACAAAGCCGCCAATGCGCAAATGAAGGCGGTGGAAGATATTCTTCTGAAGGAAAACAAAAAGCTGACGGCGCTGCTCAGCCGGGCGCAGAGGCCTTCCCTGGCGCATTCGGTGAAGGCTTTGTTCGGGCCCAGCGGCTCCAGGGGTTCTTTTTATAGAACCTTTTTGGCGAATGTGCTCCTTATCGCGGGGCTGATTATTGGAGTAGTTGGAGGAATTATTGGAACAATAGGATTGATAAAAGAAATATCACCGGACACTTCCCCCCTGCCCAAAGACCTTGCTCAGGAAGCGGCGCCTACGGTTCCTCTTCCTGTCGTTCATGGTACGCCCGTTTGTTTTGCGGATTACTCCCTGACGAAGGGGGTCATGACGGTGGGAAGCGGGGATCAGTCTTTTGCGCTGGCTTTTTCCAAAGCGGTCGGCGGGCTGGTTTATCTTCACAAAGACGAGGCGGTTGCTGCGCGCCTGGCGAGTATCGGGAAGCAAATCCCCGGCGTCGGCATTCTTTACGATGGGGGGTACGGCAGTTTCCCGTCTGTTACGGTGACGCAGGACGAAACAGTTTTGATGCAAAACGCGCACGGCTATTTTTTACAGGCGCGCATTGAAAGCGTGAAAACCGACAGCGCCGCCGACCCCGGGAACAAAGTCTGCTTTTCGTATCAGATTAACCAGGATAAAAGCGACAGGTTCAACGTTCTCAGCGGGCCGGCACGGGCCGAGGCGATGGCGCCGCGGCCTACCAATTGGCATCGCCTCCGTTAATTCTTCTGACAGCTGCAATTCCCGCCACAGCCGCCGCCGCCACAACCGCAACCGCCGCAGCCGGTTTTTTTGGGCTGGGGATTTTCACTGGTTTCGGCGTTGAGCGCCATCATATCGCGTGTTTTTTCCGACGATTTGTCGCCGGCAAAGAATGTTTTCAAAAAGTTCATCATGGTATTTTCCTCTTCATTTTGTTCAGGCTGCAAGGCTTTCTTCTGCTTTAGTATAATCGAGTTTCAGGTCGCGCGCCACTTCGGCGTGGGTGATTTTGCCCTTGCAGACGGTCAGGCCGTTGCGCAGGTGCTTGTTGTCCGACAAAGCCTTGACCCAGCCTTTGTCGGCGATTTCAAGGCCGTAGGGCAAAACCGCGTTGTTGAGCGCGTAAGCCGAGGTGCGCGGCACGGCGCCCGGCATATTGGCCACGCAATAGTGCAGGACATTGTCCACGACATACGTCGGGTCGTCATGGGTCGTCGGCTTGGACGTATCGGCGCAACCGCCCTGATCAATCGCGATATCGACGATCACCGATTTCGGGCGCATTTTTTTCAGCAGCTCCCGCGTGATCAGCTTGGGGGCGAGCGCGCCCGGCACCAGGACCGCGCCGATCACCAGATCCGCGCCGGACACATAGTGTTCGACCGCGTCATGGGTTGAATAAACGACATTCGCTTTTGCGCCGAACAGGTCTTCGAGCTGGCGGATCCGGTCGAGCGATTTTTCCAGCACGGTGACGCGCGCTTCCATCCCCACGGCCATTTTGGCCGCGTGGGTGCCGGCGACGCCGCCGCCGAGGATGACAACTTCCGCCGCTTTCACGCCCGGCACGCCGCCGATCAGGATGCCCGACCCGCCGTTGGTGATTTGCAGGTGATAGGCCCCCACATGCACGCTCATGCGCCCCGCGACTTCGCTCATCGGCGCCAGCAGCGGCAGGCCGCCCCTGTCGCTGGTGACGGTTTCGTAGGCAATCGCCACCGTGCCGCTGTCGATTAATCCTCTGGCCTGTCCGGCGTCCGCCGCCAGATGCAGGTACGTGAAAAGGATCTGTCCCTTGCGCAGCATTTTGCATTCAGCGGCTTGCGGTTCCTTGACTTTGACGATCATGTCGGCTTTGCCGAAGACATCGCCAGCGGTCGCCGCGATTTTCGCGCCGGACTTGATATAGTCTTCGTCGCTTGCCTGGATGCCGTCGCCGGCGCGGGTTTCAACAATCACCTGGTGGCCGTGGCGCACATATTCGCGCACGGAGGTCGGCGTGAGGCCAACGCGGAATTCTTTGGTTTTGATTTCTTTGGGAACGCCGATCAGCATTATTCTCTCCTTGGGAATTGGTTCTCGCCGCCGCCATAGTATCTTTACGGCCGCACCAATTCAAGGGCAAAAATTATGTGAATAATGGGTCTTATAAAAAATTGATCAGAGACAAGCGGCTGACCATGGTGGTCACTTCATAGGCGCTGGACAGCTGGGTTTGCAGCGCCTGTATGCTGGCGATCACCTCGGTCGTGTTGGTGTTTTCTATCTCGTCAATCTGCGCGGCATAGAGGTTATTGTCGCTGACATGCTTTTCCTGGAGAAGCGAGATCAGGGAAAATTTGCTGGCCAGCGTCCGGGTCAGGTCGCCCACTTCCTCGACGCCGCGTGTGGCGATGGATGTGATATGGGTGACGAGAGAGCGGAACTGCGCCGGTGTCGCGACATCCCCCGGCGGTTCCGGGTACCGGAGGTTCGCGACAAAGGACAGGGCGTTGATGATATCCTTAAACCCGGCCTCGTCTGCTTTGACCGAGTAGTCAAGGTCGAGGTTCTGGTCGATGCGCGCGGTGACGGCGCCGGCGGTTGCAAGCCCTGCCGACAGGCCGAGGTTGGTTGAGGTGAAGGCATCCGTCGCCGTTGTCAGCTGGGCGTTGGTCAGGCCCCCGGCGAGCCAGGAGATCGTCTTGCTGCTGAAGTTGCTGTCGAGCGTGTTGTGATCGGCAAAGGGCGGGTTTGACACATCAGAGCCGCCGAAAAGATAACGCCCGTCGATCTGCTGGTTGAGCAGGTCTTCGACGAATTTCAGGTTTTGCTCCGCCTGTGCGCTGACGGTCGTCATGCCCTGGCTGCTGCCGGCCTGCAGGCTCAGGCCGCTGACAAGTTCGCTGCCGATCCGGGTGATTTCAGTCAGGACGTTGCTCATCACGGTGATGCGCCTTGACACCTTGTCGATATTGTCCAGATATCCCTGCGTCATCGTGTAGGTGGAGCGGAAGCGCTGCAGGCCGATGGCATCGGCGCCGAAACCGCTGAAAGTATCGTGTTTTTTGAGGGTTGTGGCCTGACGTTGCAGGTTTTCCAGCGTGTTGTTCAGCTCGCTCAGGCGGCTGGACTGGGAGGTGGACTGGCCGAGGAAGGAGATGTTGCTGACGGTCGTCATGGATGAATTCCCCTGGTGTTACTAGAACGAGTTGAGTAGCGCGTCGAAGAGTCTTTGCTCGACGGTGATCATCTTTGCGGCCGCTGTATAGGCGGCCTGAATCCGGATCAGGTCTGACATTTCCTGGTCGATGTTGACGCCGGAGGTATTGGCATTGCGGGTTTCAAGGGCTTGCAGGTAAGCGGTATCCTCATCTCGCGTGGCCTGGTTGAGGCTGGCGTCCTGGCTCTGGGAGCTGATGATGGAGCTGATATAGTTCTGGAGCGTGCCGTTGGCCAGCAAGTTCGTCGAAAGGGTGCCATCCGGCCCCAGGTTGAACTGCCGGAAGACCGCGTGCGCGACGTTCGTGGTCGTCATGCCCATCGCGGTCAGGGGGCCGCCGGGCCCGTCCGTAATCTTGAGATCTCCGCCCTCCGATGGCGTCAGGACGAGCCTGCCGGTGCCGTTCAGAACGGCCGTCAGTCCCGGAACGGCATTGAGCGCGGCCAGCAGTTCCACCGATGTATCTCCGGGCACGATGGAGATCGTGACCGGCGCGCGGGTGCCGACCTGCACCTGAAAACTGGGATCCGGCGTCGGGTAAGCGCCGGCGACAAATCCCAAAGTCCCCAGTCCCGCAGCGCCGAGCGTGCCGTTGCCGAGCGTGAAGGAGTTGTTGGCGGTGACGAGATAAATCTGTCCCAGGCCGTTGATGTCGGCGACCGGTCCGCCGAAGGCGAGGTTAATGGCGGTGACGAGGCTGGCAGCGTCATCGACGGCCGTCACCGCGATCACCTGCGGCGCGGCGACGCCGATCTGGATCGTGAAGTTGCCGGGTACGCCGGGAACGGCGCTGAAATCGGTGTAGCCGGCGAGGTTGGCCGTGCCGGTGACGATATTCTGGGTCGTGAGGCCAAGCAAAGGGGTCAGCGCGCCGGCGGAAATATCCACGGTGCCCTGGGACTGCTGGTAGCGATAGGCGCCGAAAACGAACTGGGCAACACGGCGGATCACTTCGTTCGATCCTTCAAGTTCGGTGTTGCCGGTCGTGCCGTTGCGGATCAGGGTCGGGTCGTTGAGAATGGCTTCGTTTACCTTGATCAGGGATGAAAACCCGACGTAGGGGAGGGTGGATCCCGGATCGGGGATGCTGGCGGGCACGTTGCCGCTGAGGTCGGTGAAAAGCCGCAGTCCTTCGTTGTCAAAACGCTCGGCCAGTTTCTGGGCAAATTCGTCCAGCTGCGCCGTGTACTGGGGCAGGATCGTGTCTCTGAGGTCGATCAGGGCGCCCAGTTGCCCGCCCAGACCTGCCTGGGTGATATCGGTACCGTCAATGGTGATGCCGTTGATGGTGCCGCCGGGGTAAAAGCTTGTGGGCAAAATGGTGCTTTCCTGGAAGACGAGCGTGCGGGCCGTCGTGTCGGCCAGCGTCTGCCCTTGCCGTGTGCTGACGATGATTTGATTGTCCGCCGGGAATGTCGTGATATCGATATATTTCGCCACCGTTTTGATGGCGGCATCGCGCTGGTCTTCAAGGCCTGCCGTGCTTTGGCCGGAGAGCGTGAGCGCGGTAATTTTCCCGTTGAGTCGGGCGATGGTGTCGAGCGCCCTGTTCAACTCGGCCACGGCGGTAACAATGCCGGTTTCGGTTTCGTGCCGCATGTCTGTGAGCAGCGCGGCGAAATCGTTGATCTTCCCGGCTGTCTGGGATGCGATGGCGACGGTCTGGGACAGCAGCGCCAGGTCATCCGGCGCTGCCGACAGCTGCGTGAAACTATGCGCGAGCGCGGTTACCTGAGTCGACAACGCCCGGCCGGATTCGGAAGCGCCGTGAAAACCCTGGATGCGGTCGAAGTATCGCTGACGAATCGTGGAGCTTTCCGTGAGCGCTGTCTGCCTGTTGACGTCTGCCAGAAGCGCGGCATCGACCTGACGCACGATGGTCTGGGTCAGGACGCCGAGCGCCTGCCCCTCGAAAGCCTGCGCCTCCAGCGGCAAAATTTTCCGGGTATATCCCGGCGTCGTGGCATTGGAGATGTTCGCCGCCGCCACATCCATGGCTTGCTGGGCTGCTCTCAGGCCGGAAAGCGCTACATCCATGGATACTGTCATTGTCCTTCATTCTCCCAAAAAACACTTTTCCTCTGATATACAAAGCAAAAGCCATGCCAGCTGAGAAAATTTGTTATGAAATTAAGCAGTTAGCACTAGACGTTGCCCTGCAAATTAGTATCTTAAGAGGTCAAGGGGTGAACACATTCATGGTTAACGTCGATGATAAGACGGCGAGGGATGCAGGGCGCGGGCAAGCATCGCCTGACAGTCCGCTGTTGAAGTTTATATCGCCTGACAATCCGCTGTTGAAGTTTATAAAGTCGGTACTGCCGGGCGGCGGCATGAGCAAGACGGCCCGCGCCGATCTGGTCGCAAAAAACAGCGAAACTTTCCCGCTGGAAACGCAACCCAGCGCCACCGGGCCGCTCATGACAGTGGTGGTGCGAAACGAATTCTACCGCGACGGTTTTCGTAATATGATGCGCATCGCGATTGCCGAGGCGATTATTATCGTCGTTCTGGTTCTGACCTTCATTGTTTATATGAACGCCACCCAGCCGCAAAACCGTTACTTCGCCACGACGGCGGACGGACGCATCATGCAGCTGGTGCCGCTTGACCTGCCCAATCTCGGCACATCGGCGCTTTTGTCCTGGACCGCGCAATCGGCTTCGGAAATCATGACCTTCGGGTTTCACGACTATCAGCGGCGGATGCAGCAATCGTCACGCCACTTTACGCGCCACGGCTGGGAGACTTTTACCGCCGCGCTGCAAAAATCGCGCATTATCGAGTCGGTGGAAACGGCGAAGCAGGTGGTATCGGCGCAGCCGCGCAGCGCGCCGGTCCTGATTCAGGAAGGCGTCTTCAACGGCAAGTACCGCTGGGTTGTGGAACTGCCGCTGACCGTGAACTATCTGTCTGGGTCGGCGGTGCGCGCGGACAACCTGATGGTCAGGCTGGTCATCGACCGCGTGCCGTCGCTGGAAAACCCGAACGGGGTGGGTATTGAGCAATGGATCGCGACGCAATAGCAAAGAACCTCTACTACCGCGACGGTTTCCGCAACATGGCGCGGATCGTGAACGTTCAGGCGGCGGTGATCGTGCTGCTGGTCTTGCTGCTGGCTTTCCACGTGTATACGTCGAAAAACCAGGACCAGTTTTTTGCCCAGACGCTGGAAGGCAAAAAGATGCAGGTGCCGGGGCTTTATTTTCCAAATATGGGAAAAACATCCCTGCGTACCTGGGTTGCTCAGGCGGCGACGCAAATTATGACATTTGGTTTTAACGACGTTGACGAACGCTTCAACGAATCCCGGCAGAATTTTACGCCGGCGGGGTGGGAAAGTTTTCGGACAGCCGTGATAAAATCGGGATTGGTCGATTCCGTTATCGCTGCGCAACAGATTATCAGCGCCATTCCGAAAGACACGCCGGTCCTGCTTCAGGAAGGGTTGATCGAGGGCGTTTACAGCTGGGTGTTTGAGATGCCGCTGCTGATCACCGTTCGTGCCGGCGGCGTCCATCAGGTCGTGGCAAAAAGGCTCCGCGTGGTGATCGAACAGGTGCCAACCAGCGCCAACCCGGCCGGGGTCGGCATTGGCGCGTGGTATATGTACTAGAATATTTAGCACGTATAAAAAAACCGTGTGTTCGTGCGCTGTTAAGGGTATAAATATATATCGGGTTTGGAGAGCGGGATGAAACGTTTACTATTCACTCTGTCGATTGCGGTGGCGCTGGCCGGTGCTGGCGGCGTTTCCGCGTCCGCGCAAGGGTCGCCCCGGGACGAGGCGCAGGAATCGGCGCGGGAATTTGAAAAAAAATACGAAGCTTTCAAACAAAAAATAGATCAGACGAAAGCAAACATCCTGCCCCAGAAAACGGCTGCCGATTCAGCAGCCCCGGCCGGCAGTCCCCTGGGTCCGGCTGCGAATCTGCCGGTGAACGGGCAACTGCCCGCGACGTCCTATGCCATGGGCATGCAGTCGCCCGAAGAAATGCGCGCCGCGATGGAAGCGGAAACGGCGCTGCGGCAGAGAAAAATGGAAGAGGCAAGCTTTGACGAGGCGCTGAAGTTGCTTCTGCCGTTACAGCCGGAACAAATCCGCAAGGTGCTGGACACTTTCAAGGACAGCCGCGAAGCCGCCGAAACACCGATCACGATGCCCGTGCCGAAAAGCGCCGTCGAAACGATTTCCCTCGACCCCGGCCAGATGCCGCCGGTGATCAAGACGGCGGCGGGGCGCGTCACCACGCTGACGCTGCTGGATGCGACGGGATCGCCCTGGCCGATACAGGATGTCAGCTGGGCGGGGAAGTTCGACATCACGCCGCCGGAAGAAGGCGGGCATGTCGTCCGCATCACGCCGCAGACCACGCATGGCGCGGGCAATATCTCGATCCGCCTTGTCGATTTGATAACGCCGGTCACCTTCACCATTCAGGCGGGGCTTGACGAGGTTTACTACCGCTTTGACGCGCGGATTCCAAAACAGGGGCCGCTCGCCAAAACGCCGATCATCGAATACGGCGGCTTGAAAACAGTGGCGGGCGACGATGAAAATCTTGTCCAGGTGCTGGACGGAACGCCGCCCGGCAGCTCCGAAAAACTGAAGATCGAGGGGGTGGACGGCCGCACCAGCGTCTGGCGCGTGTCGGGCCGCATTTACCTGCGCACGCCGCTGACGCTTTTATCGCCAAGCTGGGATTCCAGCGTCACCTCCGCCGACGGCATGAATGTTTATACGCTGAACGACACGCCGGTTATTCTGCTTTCCGACGAAGGCAGAATGGTGCGTGCGCATATTGCCGCCAATGAGGTGACGCCGTGACAGATGAAGAATTCGATATCGATACGCCGGATGAAGCGGAACAGGGAGTGCCGCCGAAACCTTCGCTGAGAGAAGTGTGGGAAACCAACCCGATGATGAAGCTGGCGGCGATCGTGCTGGGCCTCGCCATCAGCGTCGGCGCTTATGTCGCTTTTGCCGGAAAAGGTGATGAGGGTGCAAATAAAACTATTCTCCAGGTCGGAGATACGGCCCAGATCAAGCAGGTGCCGGGGCAAAAAGAACTGGACCCGGTCTATCGCAAGGCGCTGGAAGAAAGCAATCTGAAGACGGCCGAAATCGCCGCGCAAAGCGGCGGCAGCGCGCTGCCGACGCCCATCGGCACGCCCAAGACCGGCATGCTGAATATGCCCGATATTGCCGGTAAGCCAAAAACCGATCCGCTCGCCGAATGGCGCCGGGCAACCGAAACGCGCCGCCTGAGCGCCGAGAAACCGGAGCCGGCGGAGGACGAACCGGACGCCGTGCCGATGGTGCAGCCCATCCGCCCGCAGCCCGCGATGAACAAACAGCAGAATAGCGATCTGGCGAAACGGCTTGCCGAACAGATGCGGGTGATCGTCGGGGCGCAGGCGCCCTTGAAGTCGCAGGTGCTGGGGATCACCAACGAAGATTCGCTGTATACTGTTCAAAAAAGGCAGGAAGAAGAACTGAAAACAGAGATGAGAGCAGCCGCGCTCACACAAGAAAGCGCTCAGGCGACAGGCCCGGACGGGGAGAAAGTGAAAACCCGCACCATCGTGCCGGCAGGGTCGATTGCCTACGCGCAACTTTTGAACGCGCTCAATTCCGATATTCAGGGGCCGGTGCTGGCGCAGATATTGTCAGGCCCCTTCGAAGGCGGCCGGGCCGTGGGCAAGATCGAAGTGAAAGACGAATACATGGTTCTCAGCTTTAACCGCATCGTCAAGGATGCCGTCAGCTATTCGGTCGAAGGCATCGCGATGGATGAAGCGTCGACGCTCGCCGGCATGGCGACCGACGTGGACCATCACTATTTCATGCGCGTGGTTTTGCCGGCGGCGGCCAAATTCGTCGAAGGATACGGCGCGTCCGTTGCGGCGACGGGCACGACAATAACGCAGACTTCCGGCGGCGGTCAGGCGGCGGAAGCGCCCGAACCCGACGCCAGAGAAAACGTTTATAAGGGTCTGGAAGAATCCACCAAAACGGTGAGCGACATGCTGGCAAAACAGGCGGACCGCCCGATTACCGTCAAAATCGCCAAAGGCACCACCATGGGAATTCTCTTTACCGATACAGTGACGACAAAGGATGCTGAAAAATGAGTTTACCTGGTTTGAGGGCGGTTTTTTTTCTGACCGTTCTGGTGCTTGGCGGCGGCTTTTATTTTCTGAAAGTCTCCCATGCGCAGATGCCGTCACCGATACAGCAAAATCCGGCAAGTCTGCCTCTCCCGGCTGAGCCGGAGATGCCGCCACAGCCGGCAATGCCGGCACCTGGCGTGCTGCCGGGTACTTCCCTTGCGCCGCCGACGGATCTGCCGGCGTTGCGTCCGGACAGCGCCAGCAATCAAATGCCGCAACCTTCACTGCCGGTGGTACCGGCTGTACCATCTCTGCCGGTGGTACCGGCGGTAT
>CAYGGT010000024.1:0-21895 GCA_964349475.1 uncultured Rhodospirillaceae bacterium | reverse complement strand
GGCCCATTGATCAATGGGCCTCAGGGTGCATCAACTGCATAGCTGGCAAATTCCTTGATGACGCGTTCATAAACGCCGCGTTTGAACGGTACGGCGTGATCAAGCACTTCATGTATCGTCACCCATTTCCATCGGCTGAATTCGGGGTGGCTATGGGCGTCCAGGCGGATGTCGTTGTCCGCGCCTAAAAAACGCAGCGCGATCCATTGTTGCCTCTGGCCAAGGTATTTGCCGTCGAAGAGCTTATGCCTGGCATGGGCGGGAAATTCGTAGTCGATCCATTCTGCCATGATATGGATGATCGTGGCGTTACGCGTGCCGATTTCTTCTTCCATTTCGCGGAACACCGCCATTGCCGGGGTTTCATTTACGTCGATGCCGCCTTGCGGCAGTTGCCACGCGCCGGGATTATCCAGCCGTTCCGCTATCAGTACCAGACCCTGACGGTTGAAAAGGATGATTCCGATCCCATAGCGATAAGCGGGATCAGGGTTGTTGTGGCTGTATGGCGGATTGGTCATGATGGGACTTATTTTTCCACACTGCTGTTAAAGGTGCAAGTGTAATGCCGCGTGAATCCAGCTTTTCAGCCCATGATTTAAGAACATTGAATGTCAGAGGATACGTGTCGGCCATGCCCACGGCATACCCCCGTTCACGGGCAATTTTCTCTAGGGCGAGCAATTGTTCGCGAATGGCAGCATCAGTTGCCGTGGCATCGATCTGCATGTCTGCTGCCAGATAGGGCAGTCCGATCTCGTTTGCGAGGGCGCGGGCTTCCGATTTGACCATGCCCGGCGCTTCCAGAAAGAGCGATTGGTTTCTTGTGAGCGCGTCAAAAACCGGAGAGAGTCTTCTTTTGTCCGTTATGAACCGCGCGCCCATCAGATTGATGACCCCAACCGTGCCCGCCCCCTGATCGAGAACCCAGGCTAGATTTTCTTTATTGTCCTTGTCGCTCTGACGGGAGGACAGAGCGCGCGGTCCCGGATCGTCTGCCGGATAGGTGGCGGATTCCATCGGCATCAGCATGAGCGATTCATGCTTCGCAGCCGTCGCTTTGCCAAGCCAGGTTTTGACATCGTCGGCATAGGGTGAAAAAGCGAGCGTAATTTCCGGCGGCAGATCATTGATGGCGCGCTCCGTTGCCTGGGGCGACAATCCCAAACCGGACATGACGATAGATATATAAACCCTGCCATCCGATACAACGGGCATCGTCTCCATCGCCGTGATCGGGGGGGGGGGCGCCGTCGCATCGGTCAGCTGAGGAGTCAGATAGATGCTTTTAATCGTAACAGTGGCGGAAGGACTGCGACTTTGCCATTTTTCAAGAGTGTCTTCGGCTTTAAAGGCAAGCCAGGCTATGACGCCTGCGCACAACAAAATATATCCGCTGATTCCTTGATAAAAACGTTTTTTATGTGCGGCCGGAAAAGATGACCATCCTTCCCTCCCTGTTTTCAAGGCGCACCGTTTTTATAGAGAGAGATTCCTTGCAGCAGGTCGATGGCGCGCACCAGTTGATAATCGTCTTTCGATTTGTCATCTTTGGCGGCTGTCTTGTCGGACTTGGCGCCGGGCACGATATTTTCAGCGGCAGGCTTTTTGTTTTCCGGCAGAAGTGTCGGTTCGCCGTCCTGATTTTTGAGCGCGCCCTTCAGGTCAGCTTCGTGGATTTCGCCGAAAGCATCTTTTTCTTCCACGACCTTGGCGCGTTCGACGATGATGTCGGGCGTGATGCCTTTGCCCTGAATGGAGCGGCCGGATGGCGTGTAATAACGCGCCGTTGTCAGGCGGATCATGCCGTTGCCGGGCACATTAAACAGGGTTTGAACGGAGCCTTTGCCGAAGGACTGCGTGCCCATGACGATGCCGCGTTTATGGTCTTGCAGGGCACCGGCAACAATCTCTGACGCGGAAGCGGAGCCGCCGTTGATCAGGACAACAACCGGCAGGCTGCGCGCCATGTCGCCGGATGTGGAATTATCGCGACGGGTGTCGTCCGGGCTGCGGCCACGTGTCGAGACGATTTCTCCCTTATCGAGGAAAGCATCCGACACGGCAATGGCCTGGTCGAGCAAGCCTCCCGGATTATTGCGGAGGTCAAGGACATAGCCGGTCAGCTTGTCTCCGGCTTGTTTCTGGATGTCGGCGAAAGCTTTCTTCAGACCAGGCGATGTCTGCGCATTGAAGGTGGTGATGCGGATATATCCGACATTATCCCCTTCAACGCGGTGCTTGACGGATTGGATCTGGATGATATCGCGTATCAGTTTGTATTTCAGCGGCTCCTTGGCGCCCTGACGCACGACGGTCAAGAGGATCTCAGACCCCACTTTACCGCGCATCTTATCGACGGCTTCGGTCAGGGTCATGCCGATGACCTGCTTGCCGTCGATCTCGACGATCAGGTCGCCCGATTGAAAGCCGGCGCGGGCCGCAGGCGTGTCGTCAATCGGGGAGACGACTTTGACCACGCCGTTCTCCATCGTGACTTCGATACCAAGGCCACCGAACTCGCCCCTGTTTTGGATGTTCATGGATTTCGCTTCGTCGTCGTTCATGTAACCCGAGTGCGGATCGAGGCTTGACAGCATGCCGTTCAGCGCATACTCAATCAGTTTTTTGTCTTCGACAGGTTCCACATAGTTCGCGCGCACTTGTTCGAATACATCGCCGAAAAGGTTGAGCGCTTTGTACGTCGCGGAGGCGGAAGGCTGGCTTGCCGTGCGCACATCACCCTCGGCGGCGATGACGGACAAGGAGGAGAAAACGAGCAGGGCTGCGAAGGCTGTGCTGATCTTGAAGTGCTTTTTATTGAACATGACTAACTTTTTTCCTGTTTTCTTTGTGCAAGCAGTAATTTTTGCGGATTGACGGGTTTGCCGTTTTGACGAAGCTCGTAATAGATTTGCGGAGAGCCGGAAGCGGCCGCGGCACCCACCGGTTCTCCGGCGGCAAGGGAAGCCCCGACCACTGTATCGATGCGCCCCAATCCGGCGACCAGGCTATGATAACCGCCTTGATGCTCGACAATCAAGATTTGCTTGTAATTTTGAAAGGCGCCGGCAAATTTGACTTTCCCGGCCAGGGGTACGACCACCTGGGCCTCCGGTCGCGTCACGAAAGTAAGGCCCCGGCTTTCCGCGCCCAGAGCGTCTTGTTCTCCAAATCCCGTTTGGAGCTTGCCATGGACAGGCAAACGAATATCGGCCGGCAGGACGGTACGCGATAGCTTGATTTTATCAGAATGTTGTTTGTCTTTCACCTTAAGTTTTTCCATTAACTCTTCGATATTACGAGATTCTTTTGTCAGGACAGCCACCTGCTGTTTTTGCTCCAAGCGTTCGCTTTCTGTGCTTTGATATATCTTTTTTCGGTCCTGGAGCAAGACGCCCAGCGCAGCTTGTTTTTTATTGAGTTGCTGGTTTTGCGCGATCTGCGCCTGCAGCTGTCCTGCGATATTCTCTTCGATTGTCGCAATCTCCGCCAATTGCGCGTGCAGATCGGCGGACTTTTCATGGAGGCTGGGGAGCATCAGTTTCATCACCATCGCCGCGCGCGCGGCATCAATCGGTTTTGACTGCACCAGCATGCTGGGCGTGGAGGTTTGCGCATATTTTCGCATGGCGGAGACAAGCCCGCCGATGGTCTGCTGATCTTGATACAAACGATCAAGATAAACTATTTTCTTCTCCTGCAAGGCTTTCAGTCTTTGGTCAGTATCGGAAAGAGATTCTTCGCTTGCCCGTAAATCCCTTGAAACCGTCACGAGCCTGTTTTCCAGCGAGGCGACTTCAGAATTCAGGAAAGAGGCTTTTTTTGCGAGAGCTGCATGCGCCGCTTTCTTTCCGGCCAGATTCTGTTGAATCGCCGTGATTTTATCCGCACGCGCAGCACCGCCGGCAACCGCCATCATGATCAAGCAAAAAATAACACCCCTGAATATCCCGCTCATTTTACTGCCTGTGGTACGGATGCCCCGCCTGTATCTGTTGGGCACGATAAACCTGTTCCAACAGCATAACGCGAACGAGCATATGGGGCCATGTTTGTTTGCCGAAAGACATTAGAAAGTTCGCCTTTTTACGTATCCCGTCATCAAATCCGTCGGCCCCGCCGATCAAAAAGATGATTTCGTTGCCGGGCGCCTGACTTTGCCATTTTCCAAGTTTTTGAGCAAAGGCGGGGCTGGTCAGCGTTTCGCCGCGTTCGTCCAGCGCGACAATGAAAGCCGAAGGGGGGAGCTGTTTTTGAATGAGCGGCGCTTCCTGCGCGGAAGTCGATCCTTTGGGAGCGTCAATTTCTTTGATGCTCACAGCCCATTTCATCCGTTTCAGATATTCGTCGCAGAGGTCTTGCGTTGGGGAAGACTTTTGTCGCCCAACAGCGATAATGCGGATTTTCATGCTTTCCCACTTGTCATCCCGACGCTTGGAATGACAGCCTTTAGACCGACTGATACCGCGTATACATCACGGTTGAAAAATCCGCGCCCCAGAGTTTTTCGAGGTTATAAAACGCGCGGACTTCTTCGCGGAAGAGGTGGACGATGACATCACCGGCGTCCACAATCACCCAGTCACCGGTTTCCAAACCCTCAACGCGGGCCTTGATTTTATGCCCGGTGGCCAGTTTGTCGCGCAGTTTTTGCGCCATGCCGTTCACATGGCGGGAAGATGTGCCCGTTGCGATCAGCATGCAATCGGCAATTGCCGTCTTGCCTTTCAGATCGATGGAGACAATGTCTTTGGCTTTATCGCCGTCCAGAGATGCGAGGATAAATGCCTGCAACGCCGCCCGCCCCGGTTTTGCTTGCGCGGCAGTCTTTTTAACAACAGTCTTTTTAGGGGCTGGCGATTTTTTTGTTTTGGCGGCGGCGGGTGCACGTTTCATAGGCAAACTATAGCGTATATTACTTAAAGCTGCAACTTGCTTTTCGCCCGAATCTTCGTCGCGGATTGCTCATTCAGGGGGATATGCAGGATTGTCCATACCGGCGGCGGCTGCGTTTTCAGCAGCTGCGACTGTTCTTGCGGCTCAAGACAGGCGCGAAATCTTTCAAAAGCCGGACAGGATCTGACGCTGTTGCCCCGCGGCGGGCGGTCGAGCACGGCCACGGGCACCAGGCTGAAAATTTTCTGCCATTCCTGCCAGCGATGCACCTGATGCAGGTTGTCGGTCCCCATGAGCCAGACAAACCGCGTTGCAGGGAAATGAGTCTGGAGCGCCCGGAGCGTGTCGGCGGTATAGCGCGTATGCAGGTGCTGCTCGATATCCGTGACGATAATGCGGGGGTGATGGCTGGCTTTCCGCGCGCTCGCCATGCGTTCTTGCAGCGGCGCCATATCTTTTTTGGATTTCAGCGGATTTTGCGGCGATACCATCCACCATACTGCCTCCAGCCCCAGGAGTTTCAGCGCATAAAGGCTGATATGCCGATGTCCCTCATGCGCCGGATTAAACGACCCGCCGAGCAGTCCGACCGTGCGGCCTGACCAGAGATGCGACTGGTACATCATTCTTCCGCCAGTGACACCAGCGTGGTATTGCCGCCGGAGGCTGTGGTGTTGATGCTCATCGTGCGCTCGATGGCAAAGCGCATCAGGTAATGCGGCCCGCCGGCCTTAGGGCCGGTGCCGGACAATCCTTGACCGCCGAACGGCTGCACGCCGACGACGGCGCCGATCATAGAGCGGTTGACATAGCAGTTACCGGCATTCACTTTGCTGCAAATCGAGCGCATCTGATGATCAATGCGCGTGTGGATGCCGAAGGTCAGGCCGTAGCCCGTGGCGTTAATTTGCTCGATCACGTCGGCCAGTTCATCGGCTTTATAACGGATCACATGCAGCACAGGGCCGAAAATTTCTTTGGGCAGCTGTGAGAGCGATTGTATTTCGTAGGCGCGGGGTGCGCAGAAATGGCCCTGTGCGACCGTCTTTTTGACCTGCGTCAGCAGTCTGGCTTCCTTATCCATGCGGGCCACATGCGCTTCCAATATGCCGAGAGCTTCCTGATCAATCACGGGGCCGATGTCGGTGGAGAGTTTTGACGGATCACCCAGCACCAGTTCCTGACACGCGCCATCCAGCATTTTAATGACCTTGTCGGCGATGCCTTCCTGCACGAACAGGACACGGAGAGCCGAACATCTCTGCCCGGCCGAGCGAAAGGCACTCATGATCACATCATCGACAATTTGTTCCGGCAGCGCGCTGGAATCGGCGATCATCGCGTTCTGCCCGCCGGTTTCGGCGATGAGCGGAACAATCGCACCTTTACGATTGGCCAGGGCGCGGTTGATTATCTGCGCGACTTCGGTCGATCCCGTGAAACAGACCCCGGCGATGCGGTCGTCCGGCACCAGATATTTCCCCGTCATCTCTCCGGTGGCGGGAAGACAGATGACGGCATCTTTCGGCACGCCTGCTTTATAGAGTAATTCCGTTGCTTTAATCGCGATCAGCCCGGTTTGTTCGGCGGGCTTGGCGATGACGGCATTGCCCGCCATCAGTGCCGCCGCAACCTGCCCGATGAAAATCGCCAGCGGGAAGTTCCACGGGCTGATACACAGGAACACGCCCCGGCCCTGCAGTGACAAAGTGTTGGATTCACCGGTTGGTCCCGGCAAGTCGATCGGCACAAAATTCTTGCGCCCCTCGACGGCATAGTAGCGGCAGAAATCGACGGCTTCGCGTATTTCCGCCACAGCATCGGGCAAAGTCTTGCCGGCTTCGCGGACGCAGAGAGAAATCAGTTCCGCGCTGCTTTCCTCCATCAAGTCCGCCATGCGTTCCAGGCAGGCGGCGCGGATATCGGCGGGTGCGGTGTTCCAGCCCGTGAAAGCAGCCTGCGTGGCTTTAAGCGCTTGCTCTATATTATTTTCAGTCGCAAAAGACACTGCGCCCAATGGCTGCGCCGCCTGCGATTCCACTTTCTTCAAAAACGCCGCGCTGACGTTCGCGCTGGCGAATTCAATGCCTGCTGAATTTTTCCGGTCTACGAATAAATCCGCGGGCAGGGGGATTTTCGGGTGCGGCTTGTCGGCAAGCTTTGCGATATATTCTACGGGATCGGCGATGATATCATCCACCGGCACCTTGTCGTTTTGCAAACGATTGACGAAGTTGGCGTTGGCACCGTTTTCAAGCAGGCGACGGACGAGGTAGGGCAATAAATCCTGATGACTGCCCACGGGGGAATAAACGCGGCAGGGATAGTTTGCGATAATCTGGTGATAGAGCGGCTCGCCCATGCCATGCAGCCGCTGGAATTCAAAATCGCCCTGATTTTTTCCAGCCAGCTCGATCAGCGCCGCAACGGTATAGGCATTATGCGTGGCGAACATCGGATAAAAAATATCGCGGCGGCCCATCATTTTGGCGGCGTTGGCCATGTAGGCGACATCGGTTGCGGCCTTGCGCGTGAAGACCGGATAACCCGGCAGGCCGTTCACCTGCGCATATTTGATTTCGCTGTCCCAATAGGCGCCTTTCACGAGGCGCACCATCATGCGGCGGTTGTTTTGCTCGGCAAGCGCGATGAGCCAGTCAAGCGCCCGCAGGCCGCGTTTTTGGTAAGCCTGCACCGCCAGTCCGAATCCATCCCAGCCTTTCAACGCGGGATTTGAAAACACATTCGAAAGAATATCCAGGGACATTTCAAGACGGTGCGCTTCCTCGGCATCCACCGTTAAACCAATATTGTAATGCGCGCATTTTTCTGCGAGCGCGAGAAGTTTCTCGGAAAGCGCCGGCACGCACAGGTGACGCTGCGCATATTCAAAACGCGGGTGCAGGGCGGAGAGTTTCACGGATATGCCCGGCGATCCCACGGGCCCGCGTCCGGCAGCGGACTTGCCAATCGCATCAATCGCCATTTCGTAATTTTTCAAATAATGATCGGCGTCTTCGGCCGTGCGCGCCCCTTCGCCGAGCATGTCGTAGGAATGACGGTAACCGTTTTTTTCAAACTCGGCGGCACGGGCGAGGGCCTCTTCAATCGTGCGCCCCATGACAAATTGCTGACCCATGATCTTCATGGCATGGAGCATGGCGCGGCGCACGACGGGCTCTCCAAGCCTCGATAAAATATTGCCAGCTTCCTGTTCGACATCGCCGATGACTTTGCCGGTCAGCATCAGCGCCCAGGTCGAAGCATTGACAAACAAGTCCGGGCCTTTACCCAAATGCTGATCCCAGTCCGCGCTGCCGATTTTATCGCGGATCAGCCGGTCGGCGGTGTCGGTGTCGGGAATGCGCAGCAGCGCCTCGGCCAGGCACATCAGCGCAATCCCCTCCTTGGTCGAAAGCCCGAATTCCTGCAAAAAACTATCCAGCCCGCCGAAAAGTTTTCTCTTGGCGCGGACGGTTTCGACGAAGTTTCTGGCGGTGGCTTTGATGCGCGCAGTGGCCTCCGGCGGCAGCCGGAGGGTTTCCAGATGCTCCTGTACGGAGATATTTTCATCCAGATGATAAGCGTCATTCATCCGCCGCATCAGCGCATCAAGATCGGGCAGGGGAGGCGTGGCTTTACTGGCTTGCTTCATGAGGCGAATATACCCCAAAAAAATTTGTTTGACTAAATTTAAAGCTCATTATGTTATGGCCAGCGGGAAAGTGGCGCGATGATGAGCATCGTGCCTATTGAGGCCGTTTTAAGCGCTCTTATTCATCCGCTTCGGCAATTCCTCAATCGCCTCATTCACC
Source organism: uncultured Rhodospirillaceae bacterium (assembly GCA_964349475.1). GTDB lineage: Bacteria > Pseudomonadota > Alphaproteobacteria > Micavibrionales > UBA2020 > PALSA-926. The sequence continues at coordinate 13,181 of CAYGGT010000024.1, read as the reverse complement.
AGATTGGCGCCGCGTTTTGCCATCGCGTCAGCGAGCAGCTTTTCAGAGGCAGTCGCGGCGATGTCGGCGGCCTGGTGGCGGAGTTGGCGGACGGCAGCCGCTTCGGCGCGAGCGATGCGTTCCAGCAGCAGGGCTTCGCGGCGGCTGAGATTTTCTTCGAGCTTTCGTTCTGATTCCTGTTGAATCAGAACAGCGGATTCCCGCGCGGTATCAATGATTGCTTGCGCGGTCTGGACGGCGTCGCGATGCTTTTTCTGGTAGTCGGATAATAATTCTTGCGCTTCGGCTTTCAGGCGTTCGGCTTCTTCCAGATCATGCTGGATGCGGGCGGAGCGGCTGTCCAGCATGTTCAGCAGCGGGGCCCTGCCTTTTTTCCAAATGACGAGCACAAAAAGAATTGCTGAAAATAACACCCAGCTATGCGGATCGGCCAGAAAATCTGGATGTTCTGCGGCGGACATTCTCTTACCTTTTTTCTATGATGGACATGACTATTTTTTTGGCATCCGTTTTATTCACCTGAACGGCAGCGATTTTATGCACCATTTCGGCTGCGATTTCCGCGGAAATATCAGCCAGCGAATGCAGGGCTTCCGTTTTGGCCTGATTGATGCTTTGTTCGGCAGCCAAAAGCCGCTTGCGGGAGTCTGCGGCGAAACGGGCCTGCGCATCGGACGTTTTTTCGCTGATGGCTTGTCCGGCGGCGGTCATGGCATCGGCAGCTGCCCGTTGCGCCTTGGCGAGTGATTGTTCGTAGGCCGTTTTTATTTTCTCCGCCTCGCCGTTCATCCGCGCGGCATTCTCCAGATTGTCTGCTTTTCGCGCGCGGCGCGTTTCAAGCGCCTCCGCAACACGAGGCAGGGCAATTCTGGACATCAAAAAATACAACGCCACAAAAGCCACCCCGAGCCAGAAAAGCTGGCTGGGGTAGCTGGATGTGTCAAGCTGGGGAAAGCCGCCGCTGCTCATTAGAACACGAACAGGATCAGGAGAGCGATGACCAGCGCGAAGAGGCCGATCGCTTCAACCAGCGCAAAGTAAAACAGCGCCGTCGCTTTGACACTGTCCGCAGCGGAAGGATTGCGCCCCATGACGGAGATAACGCTTGCAAACAGCATACCGAGGCCGACGCCGACGCCAAGCAACGGGATAACGGCGATACCGGCGCCAATCAGTTTTGCAGCTTGTGGTTCCATTTTTTTATTTCCTTTTTCAGTTAGGTTACAGTTTAGGGTTTAGTGCAGTTCAATCGCGTCTTTCAGGTAAAGACAGGTCAGGATAGCGAAGACGTAGGCCTGGATGAACGCGATCATCAGTTCCAGCCCGTAGAGCGCGACATTGACCACCATCGGCAGGATGCCGAGCACGACGCCCATCGCAACGCTGAAGCCGGCGAACACTTTCAGCATCGTGTGGCCCGCCGTCATGTTGGCGAACAACCGCACCGACAGGCTGAGCGGACGGGAGAGGTATGAGATGATCTCGATCACGATGATCAGCGGCGCGATCACCACAGGCAGCCCCTTGGGCAGGAAAAGGGAGAAGAAGTGCCATCCGTGGCGGAAGAGGCCGACCAGCGTCGCCAGAAAGAAAACGGTCAGCGCCAGCGCGCCCGTGACGATGATATGGCTGGTATAGGTGAAAGAGTAAGGCACCAGCCCCAGCAGATTGCCCATCAGGACAATCATGAAAACGGAAAAGACGAATGGGAAATATTTTTTGCCTTCGTCGCCAAGGTTGTCATTGACGATGCCGTAGATGAATTCGTAAAGCATCTCGGATATATTCTGCCAGCGCCCCGGCACCAGCGCCTTGCCCCGCATGCTGAGCGTCATCAGCACCGTTGCTGCAGCCACGGCCAGCATCATCCACAACGCCGACTGGCTGAAGGAAATATCGACGCCGCCGATATGAAGGGGGATGAGCGGCTTGATGACAAACTGTTCCAGCGGACTTTCCAGCACTGATTCTTAATCCTTGTCTTTGGTCGTTTCTTTAAAGCCGATCTTGTAGTCCTGCCCCATTTGGGAGCGATAAATATTTAAAAACCCTGCGCCGAACCCGAGGAAGAAGAAAATGATCATCCCGAACGGTTTGGTGCCGAGCCAGTGATCAATCCAGTACCCTAAAAACCCGCCGACGACAAGTGCCGCGACAAGATCTGTTGAAGCTCTCAACGCTCTGCCGGCGCCGGAAGGCGCCGTTTTGCCCCCCTTGGCCGCTGGTTGCTTGTCAGATGCTTCCTGGATCTTCCGGGCGAGTTCTTCAGGCGTCAGACTCATGCGCGGAAATTAGCGAAGATGCCGCTGGATTGTCAATGAAATTATTAGAACCCGATGCCGGTCCCGCGCCGAAGCAGGACATTCAGGATCGATTGGTTATCGTCCTGATTAACATCCTGATTGCCGTCTACAGAAGCGCGCAGGAGACGATTTTTCTCAAATATAAGGACGAGTCGCAGATCATAGCCGCTTTTATTCACTTTCATAGCCCCAAAGCCGATCGAACCGCTGCTTTTAATCTCCCGGTAGGGCAGGGAATAGCCCTCATAGGCCAGCATCCGCTGTTTGAATTGCTCCAGCTGTTCGGGCGAGCCCTGTACCATGGAATTACCGTAGATACTCATTTGTACTTCCTGCGTGCTCATGTAGGAAAACTTATCGGGATCGATGCTGATTGCTTCGAACACGGCCTTTTTGCTCATCCCAGGCTTCAGCACGGCGGTGCGGGATTTCATGTCTTCTTTGTTTTTAAAGAGCTTGGAATTGATTTCCTGGTCCCCCACCGGCAGGCAGGCACTGAGCAGGAGAGCGGCGCAGCTGAGGACAAGCAGGTTAAAGAGCTTGAAAAAATTCCCAATTTCAAGGTAGTAGGGTCGAATGTTTATGGTTTGTTCTAACATGGCATTTACCAACTTTAAAAAACTGGGCCTACACTTATAATATGACATATCAAAGTAAATAATCCATTAATCATGGCTATAGGCAAAACCAACATGCTTGGCTATAAGAGTCATGTAGCAGTGATAAAAATGTTGCAATGCAGCATTATTTAAAGAGGAAATGCCATGACCACTCCTCCCAAGAAGTACTACGTGCGCTTTTCGAATATTGATGACCATGACAAGATCATGGCGTTCTATACCCGCAATCCCCATGACAACGTTTGCGGTCGCCATGCGGACCTCATGAAGTCGCTTGCGGATAATGGTTCCATCATTTTGATAGAAGATGCAGCGACCGGGGAGATTGCGGGAGCATCCATTTCCTATCCTTTGTTCATCGAGAAAGACGGGATCGAACAGCAAAAATGGCTGGAAATCGGCACAACACGCATGGTGCTGAACGGCTATCCCGGATTGTTCGATATCATGATCGGCATGCAGGTTATGCGGGCCTACTTGGTGGAGCCGCCGGATGGTCGTTTCGTATGCCAGATGGAAAGCGCCGCTGTCCAAAAAATGGCGCACAAGCTGGGGTTCCGTGCCTTTGTGCCCTCGCAGGAACTGGTGTCCATTTCCGACAAAACGCTGGAAATAGCCGATGGCAAAACTTACGGCTTCGATAATTGGTATTCAGCAGGGCCGGAGGCTTTGCCTGTCGTCGCAAAGCGCATGCGGGATGTGATGGATAAACCAATGCTGGCGCATGTTAAAACCGGCGTAAAAATCGAGCTGGATTTCAGCCTGTCAAAATTCTTCCATATGTTCGAGGCGGAATTCCGCAACCTGGCAGGCAAATCTTACGGCGATCCTGATCAGCCTGATCATACAAAGAGCATTGCCAAGCACCGTCAGGAATGGATGCGTTGGTATTTTAAGTAAAGGAGTATGAGAATATGTCCGCACTCGCCAAACTAAAAGAGACAAACACCGAAGCCAGCCTGTGGCGCCGGCATATTCATGCCCACCCGGAAACGGCGTTTGAGGAATTCAAGACTTCCGATTACGTGGCTAAATTGCTGACGGCGTGGGGCGTGGAGATTCATCGCGGCATGGCGAAGACTGCCGTTGTGGGTGTGATAAAGGGCAAGACGAACAAATCAGGCCGCGCGATCGGCCTCCGCGCCGATATGGATGCGCTCAATATCCTTGAAGAAACCAATGTCCAGCATTGTTCGACGCATGAAGGCAAAATGCACGCCTGCGGTCATGACGGCCACACGGCGATGCTGCTGGCGGCGACCAGACATCTTGCGGAGACGCGGGATTTCGACGGCACAGTCTATGCCATTTTTCAGCCGGCGGAAGAAGGCGGCGGCGGCGGCAATGTCATGGTGCAGGAAGGATTCTTCAAAAAATTTCCCTGTGATGCTGTGTTCGGCATGCACAACTGGCCCTGGTTGCCCGCCGGCACGATGTCGATCTGCGCAGGGCCGATGACGGCCTCGACCGACAGTTTTATCCTGAAAATCACGGGCAAGGGCGGTCACGCTGCTTTCCCGCATAGCACGATAGATGTGGTGACGACCGCCGCGACGATCGTGACGACCTTGCAATCGCTTGTCAGCCGCAACACTGATCCGGCGGACAGCGCCGTGGTCAGCGTCTGCAAATTTCAGGCAGGCACGGAAAGCCTGAACGTCCTGCCGGAAACGGTTGTGCTCGGCGGCACCGCCCGCAGCTTCAAGCCGGAGATTCGCAAAATGATCGAGCAGGGCATCCGCCGCATCGTGAAATCCGTGTCGGAAGCTTACGGCGCCACGGCCGATGTCGAATGGCGCGCCGGCTATCCTTCTGTCGTCAACACAGCCAAAGAAACCCAGCTTTGCTGGGATGTGGCGATGCAGATCGTTGGTGAAAAAAATGTTTCCAAATTCACGCCGACCATGGGCGGGGAGGATTTCGCCTATTTCCTGCAAAACTGTCCCGGCGCTTATATCGCGCTCGGGCAGGGCAAAGGCACGGACAGCCCCGGCTTGCATAACCCGCACTATGATTTCAACGACGATGTTCTACCCGTGGGCGCCGCCTACTGGGTGAAACTAGCGGAAACTGCTTTGGCATCAAAAGGAGAAATATCATGAGCAAGAAATCGTGGAAACAATCGAAAGATTTGGAAAAATTGCCGCAGGCAGGCGATCCTCTCGTCAATCATCCAGAGGGGAAGTACGATGCGCAGGATGAAGAATATCTGATCAAAAGAAAACTGGAATTGCAAAAAACGCTGGATCAGCTAAAGGACAAAACGTCACGCCGAAAGACTGACACAAAGCTTTTTGCTGGTGTTGCCGGCAGTTTACTGCTGACGGACATGATTTTTCTGGGTGGCGCGGTAACGATTTTCACATGTGGCGCGGGCATGTTAAGCGGCGGATACGGCATTGGCTGGGCGCGTAACGACAGCAACGCAAAAACGGTTCGCTTGCAACTGGATGAAGTTGAAGAGAAACTGGAGTCATGCCGCAAGATGAAAGAAGCTGCCGCGGCAGCGCCGGGCAAGCTCGCGCGGCCATCTTCCGCAACGGATGATTTTAATCCTTCTGCGGTGCGTCCGGAAGATATCGCCGCGCGCTTGACGGATTTGGAAAAACGGGTCAATAAATCAGCGCCCAAATCGCCTTTTGACCGGGATTGATTTTTGCGCATAGACCGCGTCATGGTGCGTGCCGTGACGTGCGGCCGTTTCGCGTATAAAGCGGGTGAGTTTCGGGCAGATATCGTCACGCCAGTGATCCCCGCTGAAAATGCCGTAGTGATCGGCGTCTTTTTGCAGATGATGGGCGCGTTGGCTGTCCTGCAATCCTGCGCATAATTTATGCGCAGCAAAAGTCTGGCCAGGTGCGACGATTGTATCCTTTGCGCCTTCCACGGTCAGCAGCGCGGTTTTACGAATGGCGGCGAGGTCTAGTCGTTTTCCCCGATAGGTCATTGTGCCCTTCGCGAGTTCTTGATCCATGAATACTTTTTGCACCGTCTCCAGATAAAATTTTCCCGGCAAATCGCAAACGGCCAGATATTCATCGTAGAAACCCTTGAGCTTGCCGGCTTGCGCATGGTCGTCTGCGGCCAGATGCCTGAATAGATTGAGATGAGAAAATATGTGTTGGGCAGGGTTCAGCGCCATAAAGGAGAACAACTGAAGAAAGCCCGGATAAACCAGCCGTCCGGCGCCAGCATAGCTTTCCGGCACCCGCGCCAGCATATTTTCAGCAAACCAGTCGAGAGATTTGGCCTTTGCCAGACGCGTCACCGCTGTTTCAGCGACGCGCGTATCGATCGGGCCGCCAATCAATGTCATAGAGAGTGGCTGGCAAGCAGAGTCTTCTTGCGCCAGCACTGCGATGGCGGCCAGCGTCGTTACCGTCGATTGGGAGATGGCCACGACGTGAGCGTCGGGACCGATCGTTTTGATAAAATCCTGCACGTAGGTCACATAGTCTTCAAAGCCAAACTCTCCCTTATCAAGAGGGATCGTGCGTGCGTCTTGCCAGTCGGTGATGTAAACGTCATGAGAAGGCAACAGCTGTGCAACCATCTCGCGCAGCAACGTGGCATGATGACCCGACATGGGGGCCACAATGAGCACCTTCGGGTCGTTGCGTTGTGGATCATGTTTAAAATGAAGAAGAGAGCCGAAATCCTTATTAACAATCACTTCCTCCCCAAGCTGAAAGGGAAGTTTTTCATAGTCTCTGGATAATCGCTCCGACATTTCCATCGCAGCATGAAGCATTTTTTTTGATTGCGCGGCATAAGGCGTAATTCCAGATAATGCCGTCGTCTCCAATATCTGCGCCTGCCAATGCACATTGCACGAAACGGCATGAAAATAAGCTTTTAAGCTGTGCCGTTGCCACTTGTACAGCTGATACATATTTGCGTTGTATTTTTTCATGAATGGTAAAAATAGTGCCATAAGGTATTTTTATTGTCTATAGGCCACATCTAACCACAATGGTCATAAAATCTTGCTTGCATAAATCCAGTTCTCTGTGCGCCTCTGGGAGAGGCTTAATCCGCACGATTTACATCCTGGGCTAATTTAGACGTATAGGCCAGGAATACAGCCGAAAACAAAAATAGAACATGAATGCCGGACTGCCACGCCAGCACACGGTCGGCCAGATGCTCTACGTTGATAAAGCTCTTCAGTAAGTGAATCGAAGAAATGCCTATCAGAGCTAAGGACAGTTTTATTTTCATCGTGTTGGCATTCACATGAGAGAGCCATTCCGGACTATCCGGGTGATCGTTCATGCGCAGGCGTGATACAAAAGTTTCGTAGCCGCCGATAATCACCATCACCAGAAGATTGGAGATCATCACCACATCAATCAGGCCTAAAGCGATAAGCATGATCTCGCTCTCGCCGATGCTGTTCACGGTAACGAGCAGGTGTTTTAGTTCCATCATAAATTGATAAACGTATACGATCTGAACCAGAATAAGACCAAGGTACAGTGGCATCTGCAGCCAGCGGCTGGAGAAAATAATCGTAGCCAGAAACTGGCCAAGAAGGGCGGACTTCCTTGTAGCTCCCCCTTGGGAAAAATCGCCTGTACGTTTTCCAGATGTCATCGCTTTAAGCCTCCTGTATTTTAATTTTGTGTACCAAAAAACATCAAGGCTGCCCTCAGATAGGAAGCCGAAGAGTGGTGCTGTTGAGAGGATTCGAACCTCCGACCCCCGCATTACGAATGCGGTGCTCTACCGACTGAGCTACAACAGCGTCTGGCGCGGAATCCGCACCTGCATTGATTCAAGCGTTTGGTGAGGGTAGGGGAAACGGGTAAGGTTTTCAAGCGAAACTCATTGATTTTCGTATATATAAATTCTTTACAGTTTCAGTAACGCCCAAATTATCGCATAATACCAAAGAGTTCAAAGAAACGGTGTGCGGCTTGGGCAAGACAAAAATAATAGATGTGCTGGTGATCGGCGGCGGGGTGAATGGGACCGGGATTGCGCGTGATCTGGCGGGCAGGGGGCTTGCCGTTACGCTGTGCGAAAAAGACGACCTGGCCAGCGCCACGTCGTCTGCCAGCACCAAGCTGATCCACGGCGGCCTGCGGTATCTGGAGTCCAGAGAATTTCGCCTGGTACGTGAGGCGTTGCGGGAGCGCGAGGTGCTGTTGCGCGCGGCGCCGCATATCATCTGGCCGATGACATTTGTCCTGCCGCATCATAAAAAATCGCGCCCGTGGTGGCTGATTCGGCTGGGCTTGTTTCTCTATGATCATCTCGGCGGCCGAAAAATTCTGCCAGCCTCGCAAGGCATTTCTTTCATGGGCACGATTATCGGTCAGCCCCTGAAGCCGGTTTTCAAACGCGGGTTCAGCTACGCCGATTGTTGGGTGGACGATGCGCGTCTTGTGGTGCTGAATGCGCTGGATGCGCATGAAAAGGGAGCGCGGGTACTGACGCGCACCGAATGCATCGCGCTGGCGCCTCATGCGACAGAAGGGGGCTGGGAGGCGACTTTACTGGACACGATCACCGGCGCCAAATCCAAACTTCACGCGCATGCAGTCGTTAATGCATCGGGCCCGTGGGTCAATAAAATATTAGGGCAGATCGATAAAGGCATTGAGAAGTACAAAGTTCGATGGATCAAGGGCAGCCATATCATTGTGCCGCGTATTTATCAGGGCGAGCATGCCTATATCCTGCAAAATGACGACAAGCGCGTTGTCTTTGCCATTCCGTACGAAAAAAAATACACACTGATCGGCACCACGGAGCTTGAATACAACGGCGACCTTGATGAGGTGCGGATCAGCCTTGAGGAGGTCGAATACCTCTGCACCGCCGTCAATAAATATTTTCGCCATCAGGTCAAGCCGGAGGATGTCGAATGGACGTACAGCGGCGTGCGGCCCTTGCTGGATGACGGCCACGACACGGCATCATCCGTAACGCGCGATTATACGCTGGATGATGAAGAAGTGCAGGGCGCGCATATATTGAATGTCTATGGCGGCAAAATCACCACCTTTCGCAAGCTGTCCGAACAGGCCGGGGACAAAATCGTTGCCATACTCGGGCGCGGTAAAAACGCCTGGACGGAAAACGCCCCCTTGCCGGGCGGCGAAGGCTCCGCCACCAATTTTGAAACTTTTTACAAAACTTTACGCCGCGAATACAACTGGCTGCCCGAAGTGCTGACCCTCCATTATGCCCGCACCTACGGCGCGCGCGCGCGGGAGTTTCTGCGCGGGTTCAAGCGGGTGGCGGATCTTGGCGAGCATCTTGGCGACAACGTCTATGAAGTCGAAATTGCCTACATGATTAACGTCGAATGGGCTTTGACGCTGGATGATATCTTGTGGCGGCGATCGAAGCTCGGCTTGCACGCTTCCGAGGAAACGCAGCAGAATATTCAAAGGGTGTTGAAGAAAATTTTGACCAAACAAGTGGCGTAATCCGACGTGCAGCAATTCATCCTCGCCATTGATCAAGGCACCACCAGCACGCGGGCGATTTTATTCGACCTGGAATCCCGTATTGCAGGCATCGCGCAGCAGGAACTGATCCTGCATTATCCGCACAACGGTTGGGTTGAACAAAATCCGGAAGATATCTGGCGGGATACGCAGGGTGTTTGCCGGAGCTTACTGCGGCAGCATAATATTCATCCCACGCAAATTCTTGCCATCGGCATTACCAACCAGCGTGAGACGACGGTGGTCTGGGATCGTGCCACGGGACAGCCGTTGTATAACGCGATTGTCTGGCAGGATCGCCGCACGGCGGATTTTTGCCAGCACCTGCGAGAGCAAGGCCAGGCGGAACACGTGCAGTCGAAAACCGGCCTTCGGCTTGATCCTTATTTTTCCGGCACAAAAATAAAGTGGATTCTCGATAACGTGCCAGGGGCGCGGGAAAAAGCGGGCAGGGGGGGGGAACTGGCGTTCGGCACGATGGATTGTTTCCTGCTCTGGCGGCTGACGGGCGGACGGGTGCACGCGACGGATATCACCAACGCCTCGCGGACGCTCATTTATAATATCGTTAAACAGGATTGGGATGACGCGCTGCTGGATATGCTCGATATTCCGCGCAGCATGCTGCCGGACGTCAAAGACAACAGCTGTCTTTTTGGCGTCACGACAAAGGATTTTTTAGGCGTTGAAATTCCCATTACCGGCATGGCGGGGGATCAGCAGGCGGCGCTGGTCGGTCAGGCATGTTTCAAGCCCGGCATGGTCAAGAGCACCTACGGCACCGGCTGCTTCGCGCTGGTGAATATCGGCAACACGTTTCGCGCTTCCCAAAACAAAATGTTGACGACCGTGGGCTACCGCCTCGGCGGAAAGGTCACCTATGCCATCGAAGGCTCTATTTTTGTGTCGGGCGCGGCGATTCAATGGCTGCGCGACGGAATCGGCATCATCCAGTCGGCGGCGGAGACGGAAGTGCTGGCGCAATCCGTGCCCGATAACGGCGGGGTTTACATGGTGCCAGGCTTCACTGGTCTTGGCGCGCCGCATTGGAATCCGCACGCGCGGGGCGCACTGCTGGGGTTGACTCGCGGCACCACAACCGCCCATATCGTTCGCGCCGCGCTGGAGGCGCAGGCTTATCAGACCCAAGATCTGATGCAGGCCATGGTCGAAGACTCCGGGTACAAAATCCCAGAAATCCGCGTCGATGGCGGCATGGTCAAAAATAACTGGGTCTGCCAGTTTCTGGCAGACATGACCGGCACGCCGGTGCTGCGTCCCGCGATTGTCGAGACAACCGCGCTGGGCGTCGCTTATCTGGCCGGGCTGCACATGAAGGTATTTTCTTCGACAGACGACATTCAGAAAGACTGGCGCTGCGAAACCCGCTTCACGCCAAAAATGCCAGAGACCGAGCGCCAAAAACTTTATGCCGGGTGGCAGCACGCGGTGCAGCAGGTTTTAGCTTGATATTTCAATGAGTTATATTTTTTATAGAATTTTTTATTGACATAGCGTAAAATAGTTAATACCATAATATATATTCATCGTGCAATCAGGGGGGATTTACAAATGGCTGATGCGGTACAAGAACAACAAACCGGACAACTGTCTGACATGACGGCAGCGGAATTGCAGACAGCCATTCATGGGACGCAGGCGAGTGCAGGAAGGTCACGTATGATCTCTATCGGCAATGTGAGTATTGGGATCTTGTGTCTACTGACCGGCTTTCTGTTGCCAGTCCTATCAGAGGTGGCGGCCGCCGTTCTTTTGACGGCGGGTCTGGCCAGTACCTCCTTTGGATTGGTAAACTTGGGGAGGACTCCCTCTAACGAAAAGGACTTGCAAGAACTGGCGGCTGAAGAAAAACGCCGTGAATTGCTAGAACAGTTGGTAAAGGCCGGCGATCTGTCTCCCGAGGCTGCTTTGCGCCGGGCTCCCGGCTTGCGGAATGCTTTTAATACGCCATCCGCTGTTAAGAGCGCCCAGCCATCTGCTGCCGTGCCCGGTGTTGTACCAGGCGTGCAGCTATAAATCCTAAAAGAAAACGCGGAGCCTACATTCTTGCAGGCTCCGCGCAATTGGTTCCTCTATAAGACACACAGCCAGCGGGCGTATGTACTTGCCTACAAGGTAGCAAGCAGAGGTTAACGATTGGTTAACGGATGTTTCTACCCGTTCCGTCCGTAATATTCAGGGTCGAGAAGACGGGGCTGGTTGGTGTAGATTTCGACGCAGGCGTCGACGACAGCGGAGTCATATTTGATGCCTTTATACTTTTTGATTTCGGCTAGGGCCGTTTCTATCGGCAGTGCCTTGCGCCAGGGGCGGACGGAAATCATGGAATCGACGATATCGGCGACGGCGATAATGCGGGCTTCCAGAATGATACTGTCGCCGCTGATGCCGCCGGGATAGCCGGAACCGTCCAGACGTTCATGGTGCTGCAGAATCATCCGTCCGACCGGCCAGGGGAAATCAATGCTTTTCAAAATCTGGAAGCCGTGGACGGGATGCTGCTTCATGATTTCGTATTCCTGTTCCGTCAGCTTGTCAGGTTTGCTGAGGATGGCGCCAGGGATGCGGATGATGCCAAAGTCGTGGAGTGTGGCGCCGATGCGAATGCCGTCAACGATATCAGTATCCAGCTCCATCACTTGTCCGATGGTGCGGGCCAGATGCGAAACATTATGCTGATGCGTCGCCGTATAAGCTTCTTTGATGGCGATTGTTTCCGACAAAGTGCGCACGGTCTGATAAAGACTTAAGACGACCTGTGTTTTTGTGACTGCCATTTTCTTATATTCTCCCCCTCCATTATTATCCCCAAGCCGCCTTGCCATGGCAATACTTGTATTTCTTGCTGCTGCCGCAAGGACAAGCGGCGTTCCGGGGGGTTTTGGCCCATGTTTCGGGGTTCTGCTTGTCAAAAGCCGGGGCTTCGTAAGGTTGGAGCTCGCCGGGCTTGAGGGACTCGGCCCCGCCGCGCGATAATATGGTCTTTACCGGCTGTCGCGGCTGCGGCACCACCGGCGGAGCTTTATCGGCGTGCAATTCGATCAGACAAAGGGCATTGGTGACTTTCTCGCGCAGGGCGTCCAGCATGCCTTCGAACATGCCGAAAGATTCGGCGCGGTACTCGTTGAGAGGGTCTTTCTGGCCGAAAGCGCGCAGCACGATTCCCTGACGCAGGTAGTCCAGATTGAGCAGATGCTCTTTCCATGTTTGATCCAGCAGTTGCAGCAGGATGCTTTTTTCGATCTGGCGCATGATCCCGTCGCTGACATTGGATTCTTTCAGCGCCAGCTTTTTATCAATGGTTTCCTTGATGCGCTCGGCCATCTGCAATGCGTCGATACCTTCTTCTTTGGCCCATTCTTCGGCCGGAATCTGAATACTCAGGATGCGATGCGTATCATTTTTTAGCAGCGTAATGTCCCATTGCTCCGGGTAACTGTCGCGCGGAATGGCGAGCGACACGATATTCTCGATCACTTCATGGCGCATGTCGCGGATGGTATCCGACACGTCGGTGGCATCCATAATCTCCCGCCGTTGTTCGTAAATGACACGGCGCTGGTCGTTCATGACGTTGTCGAATTTCAGCAGATTTTTGCGGATCTCGAAGTGCTGCGCTTCGACTTTTTTCTGAGCGCGCTCGATGCTGGTATTGAGCAACGGATGGATGATCGGCTGGCCGCGCTGCAACCCCATGCGCTGCAGAAAACCATCCATTTTTTCAGAGCCAAAAATGCGCATCAGGTCGTCTTCGAGTGAGATGTAAAATTTAGAAG
>CAYGGT010000023.1:9721-22498 GCA_964349475.1 uncultured Rhodospirillaceae bacterium | reverse complement strand
AAGAGTGAGGCCGAAGCGAACGATTTTGCTTCTGAACTTCTGATGCCCACGGATAGGTTATCCAAACAGATAGATTCTCACATAGGACCTGAACTCGAAAAGATTGTCGCGTTGGCAGACCAGTATAAGGTCAGCAAAGAAGCGATGATCCGTAAATATATGCCACTGACCCCTCACACCTGTGCTGTCTTCTTCGGCAAAGAAAATAAGATGTTTGGCCTGCCGATAAGAACGTCCCTTTTTCCTTTCATCAGCATCGATCCAAATGATGTAATGCCGCCTCATATCACAGAAGTATTAAAAGATATGGCCGAAGGGGAGTTTTCTGAATGGTTCGAGGTTGACCCTCACTATTTCTTGGCACAGCCGCAACATACGCGCGGCGGGGCGCTCTATGCCCAGATTCTGCGGCAGGTACGGAGTTTTAGCACAGTCCTCCTTTCGTTAGAAAAAGACTAGGTTCTTTTATCTTATTGAAAAAGTTAGCTGTATCAGCAACAATATCCTCGGTTTGTCCTCACGGCAGACCGGGGCCTTAATAACCCCGTAACAAGCGGTTGGCGTGACCGTATCCACATGCCGCTTCTCGACCTTTATGGCCGGGAGGCGGCGGCGTATGTCCAACCCGCAAGGGTAAAGGCCGTCGCGGTCGTCTTGTTACGGCTTATTAACTCCCGGTCACCAGAGAGGACATCTCTGGTGACTTTTTATTTGGGAGAAATGGACATGAAGAATTTCGCTTTATTAGCTTTCGTTTTAGTGCTGACGGCCTGCGGAACGACAGGCCCCCTCAACCTATCAAAGCTGGACGAACCCATCCCAGCGGGCAAAGCCAGGGTCGTTATCACACGCGATAGCAGCCTGCTCTATCTGGCCGCTGCCGCAGATGTCAGATCAAACGGCATAAAGATAGCTAGCCTTGGGCGCGGTGGAAGCATCATCCAGGATCTAGCCAAAGGGCAAAACACACTCTCCGTATCAACACCAACGGCATCTGGGCAGTTCGTCGTTAGCTTCAATGCCAAAGCAGGGAAAACCTACAACTTTGAAGTTTCCCCTCGCAGCGGCGCACTGGTCACAGGGTCAGCCTGGGGCATGATGGGCGATGCCATCCATGCCAGCGTCAGTGAACAATCAGGCTATTTCCAGATCGACTTGAAGGATACCAAGTAATTCTCATGTCTATTGCCCAGCAGCTCTTCATAGGTCTTGCCTGTGTTGAGCGCAGATCGGTGTTTACCTTCTAGCGTTTTGGGGCCGGTGCTTAGACCGCCGTGAAGTCGGCATCGGCCACCTTTTAATAAATCTCTCCTTTGGCATGGCGTTCCTGCACGCGTCTTTGCTTCACATCTATCCTTATTACCCATTTCCATCATCCTCTCTTTTTAGAAATAAAATTAGCTTTCTGGACCACTCCGCGCGGGCGCGCGCGTAAACCCCATGAATGGGTATTTTTCTTCATTGGGGTCATCCGACAGGTAGGCGGTGCCTCCGGCACCGTTTCTAAGTCGAAGACAAGACGCCCACTCGCTCGCGCTGTGTGGGGCTACCGCTCGCGGGCGTCATGTCTGATTGATAAAAGTGCTTCATCAAATTCATTCTCCTCCACATGGCAGATCTAGATACTGTGTCTCTGGTGAAACCGTAGAATATTCTAAATGGCCTCCACGGTGTCTGTGGTGAAACCGTGGGGGTGTATTCTGGGATCAAGAACGGGCTTACTGTATCTCTCCTGAAACCGTAGGTGTTTCTGGTGAAACCGTGTTCTGATTTCCCACCCATTCGCACCATTCGTTTGTAGGGGCAATTTTTCCATCAATAGCTTCATGGGTAAGAATCCATCGTGTTGATAGCCGGGTTTTAATATTGAAACCGGACGCGCGGCCTATCCTTAGAAGGCCTCTACACAGAAAAAATTTGTGTAGGCTGATCTCTCTTACGTCGAGCGAGGCTTGTTTAATAAAGCCCTTCAAGATAGGCGGATGAGGTCATCCTGTTTTTCACGGTCTTTCTTTGCAAGGCGCACAATTTCATGCATTTTTTGAAATGCCTTCTCTGCCGTGGGATGAGAGGTGGGTAGTTTCTTATGTTTACTGAAACAGTCTATAAAAGCAGGCATATGCGGACTGGAACGAAAACTCGATTCAAAATTTTGGCTTTTTGCTAATACGCCGCCCTTTTTCCGATAAGCCTGATTGGCGTCACGCACATAAGAGTCTCCCCCATAAGGTAGCCATTTTGCTACTGCTTGAATGGCTTGCACTCTAGGCATCCCAAAATGGAGAAGTGCCTCAACAAGCAAGCCTACCGCTTGCACCTTCGCATTTTTATTTAATTTATTTTCTTGTTTAAAGATGGCGGAAACAGAAGAAAACTTCTCCTGTATCTTCTTTAATTCCAGAGTACCTTCTTCGTGCGCTTTCGTTTTAAAATAGACACTCAGAATTTCAAACAATCTTTCCAATAAAACCGCACTGCGCTCTACGTCTTTACTTTTTTCTGTTTCTTCAAGGATTTTTAGCAATAAGGCTTCAATCTGAACTTGATGTGTCTTGCCACTCTTTGGGGGAACTTCTTTGACTTCTGCCATCAGGCCATTTCCGACTTCTCGGAAAAGCCCCTATCAACGGGAAAACATATTGCTCCATGCGGGAAAGGATTTGAGTGTGATATTTCTTATTTAGCCCATTACCCCGAACGTCATGCCATTTACGGGCAACGCTTTCAAAGGTGGTTTCGTTTTCTGCCATACGGCGGAGTTTTTGCGCCTGTTTGACACGGCTGGGGTGGTATCCGGCATGAACCTGTTCTCTTGCTTCATCTCGTGCAAGGCGGGCTTTGGCGATAGAGATGGAAGGATATTTACCTATCGTTAAAGTCTGATGCTTGCCGTCGTAGCGGAAACGCCACCGCCAGACTTTTCCACCAGCGGGAGAGACTTCAATGCCCAAGCCACCACCATCCGTCATTGTGTATGGACGATTCTTGGCCTTTGCGTGTTTTATTGCTAGATCGGTTAATGCCATCGTGAGCCTCCAAAATAAAAATATATGCACAATTCTGCGCACACCAAGTTTGGCTTGTGCAGAATCTCTTTGGAACGCTGTGGAAGAAAAGGCAAGTTTTATTAGTGTTTCTTACAAAAGTAAAACTTCGTTGGATGCCTTCGGATTTGGCGATGGCGGACAGGGAGGGATTCGAACCCTCGATAGGCTTGCGCCTATACTAGTTTTCGAGACTAGCGCCTTCAACCGCTCGGCCACCTGTCCAGCAGGGGCAATGTAGCAGAAACACCTGATTCCGAAAAGTGTTTGTTTTTGTTTTCATTTCCGGGTCCTTCGCGGCATTATGATCCCCATGCTTGAAGTATTGACCGCTGCCGCCATGCAACAAATCGACGCCGCTGCGATTGCAGGCGGCATGCCCGGCGTTCAGATGATGAAAGCGGCGGGTGCCGGGGCGGCGCGTGAAATAATAAACGCCTTCGCCCCCTGCCCTGTTCTGGTGCTCTGCGGACCCGGCAATAACGGCGGGGACGGGTTGATCGCGGCTCAGCACCTGAAAAAATCGGGATGGCCGGTCCGGGTGGCCTGTATGAAGCGCAGCCCAATGAAAAACCCGGAATGGGACGGCGCGCGTGAAGAGCTGAATTCCAACCTATCCGTGCACCAGACCGGCCTGATTGTCGATGCGGTTTTCGGCGTCGGCTTCCATGGTGCGCTGCAACCAGAGCTGGCGATGCTTTTTGAAAAAATTAAAGCCCGTAAAATTCCCATCGTCGCGATTGACATCCCGACGGGATTAAACGCCACGACGGGCGCAGCCGACCCCGGCACGCTGAAAGCCACGCTGACCATCACGTTCTGCCGGAAAAAAATTGGGCAGGTGCTGTTGCCGGGCAAAAGCTACTGCGGCAGGGTGGTCGTGGCGGATATCGGCATATCGGATCAAACCGTCGCCGCGCTGAACACCCTGTGTTTCGAAAACGATCCCGCGCTGTGGTTGAAAGACTTCCCCCTGCCCGGACATGACAGTCATAAATACACGCGCGGCCATGCTGTCGTGTATGGCGGTGCAAAACGCACGGGAGCCGCGCGACTTGCGGCAGCAGCGGCCCAGAAAATCGGCGCGGGACTCGTCACGATCACCAGCCCAAGGGAGTGCCTGTCCCTTTACGCCGGATACCGCGCGAGCATCATGACAGATGAATGCAACAGCGCTGAAGACCTGAAAACCATCTTGAGAGATGAACGCAAAAATGCTTTTCTCATCGGGCCGGGGGCAGGCATACACGATGCTGTAAAAAAAGACATCGAGATCATTTTATCCTTCAATAGATCCGGCGTGCTGGATGCAGATGTTTTCTCTATCTATGCGCAAAATGCGGGAGAGCTTTTTGAAAAACTGTCGCCGCGCCACGTTCTGACCCCGCATGAGGGGGAATTCGAGCGGTTGTTCGGCCACATTGATGGCAGCAAAGCGGAACGCGCCGTCAAAGCAGCCAAGCTTTCCAATGCCGTCGTGCTGCTCAAAGGCGCTGATACGGTAATTGCAGATCCTGCTGGAATGCACGTCGTGAATACGAACGCCCCGCCCACCCTCGCCACGGCGGGATCGGGCGATGTCCTGGCCGGACTGATCACGGGACTCATCGCCCAGGAAATGCCTCCGTTCATGGCCGCTTGCGCCGCCGTCTGGCTGCACGGACAGGCCGCGCAAAACCACGGTTTCGGACTGACGGCGGAGGATATTATATTACAGCTTAATCAAGTGGTTGGCGCTTTGCTTTGCCCGCCTGTTCCACTTCCCTAAAATTTTAAATAAATGTCTTATATATCGGAAATATGCTATACTATTATTAGAATAGCGGATCTGGGGTTTCGCGATGCTCACATTTAATCTTCATCGATGCGCGGTGTTTGCTGCCGTTGCGGTTTGCTGCATGGGCTTTGTGAAGCCGTGCTTCGCATTGCCCGCTTCCACCCTGGAAACTTTACGTGATGCCTTGAACGGCAACGCCTCGGCTGTTGCTTCTTTAAGCGCCGATCTCGGCGGCGGTGCCACCACCAACACCTATACGTGCGCCGCCTGCCCGATAGCCGCGACTTACATCGTGGGCGATTTCAATGCCACCTCCGTTTTAAACGCCCTCACCGCTGGCGGCGTGTCGGTGGCTGTCGTGCGACAAGCCATCGCCGGCGACACGAACGCGCTGGCCCTGATACAGACTCTGGTCGGCGGCACTCAGATGCTGACGCCGACAACGCTTTATGATTTTTCTCTCGCCCCTTACAGCACGATGACCGAAACACCCCTGCGCCATCTGAATTTTATTGTATCAGGACACAATGCGCCGACCACACCGGGGATTGGCAGCAACAGCCTCTATACCTTAAAACTTGCGCTGGGGGGGGACCCGGCCGCGCTGAGTCTGCTGCGTGAAATTCTCCTCAGCCCCCTGGTGCCGCCGGGATATATCGGCACCCTGACCACTTCCTTTCTCGATGCGGCCGCCCAGACGCTGGGCGCAAGCAACCCCGTCACTGCCATCAATAATATTACGCTTGCGCAGGGAAACGACGGGGCCGCAATTGTTCTCGTCAGAGCCTTTGCCATGTCCATCAACTCCTCCGCCATGGGAGATTTCCTGGACGCGGATGCTTTGGCTTTCGCCGGGGCGCTGGATGATTTCCTGCCCTCAACGCCGGCACGAGGCGTTTGCGGCCTGGCGCACAACTCCGTGACATTGACCATGCCGACCGGCTCTTTCCTGTGCAGTGCCGGCAATGCTTCTCCCGTCACCGGCACGGGCGTTTTTGGCACTGACCCATGGGTCTGGACCTGTGAAGATGCCAGCTGCACGGCCGCCACCTCAAGCGCGCTTGCCGTGCTGCCGGTACATACATCCGCGACCGGCGTCACCTCGACCGGCTCGTCGCTCAGCAATCCCTGCGGACAACTCAGCATCCCCTTGCTGGGCTCTTTCGCTTTTGATCCCTGTACACTGGCGGCGGATTTATTCGGGTTGAGCTACGCCCAAAATTACTATGGCGGCGAACAACTCGCCAACAGCATCGGCAATTTGTGGGCGGAGGATTTTTTGCCAGCCCTGAAAAGCGAAACAGCCCAGGTAGATGCGGGCGGCTACGACCAAATGCGCCAGCTTGGCTCGGGCATGGATGCCCAGACACTCACCAGAAACGCCCGCAAAGTGCAGCAGCAGGAACTGCAGGCCCGCCGCGATTACGCACCGGGCGAGCTGACGTGCGCTGCCGGTTCCTCCCTGGCGCCACTTGGGGAATCCAACAAACACGCCAACAACCTCAAGCAGGGATTCAAACAGGACTTGCGTAAAAGGGGTTCCGGCGCCCCCGGCACAGCCGCAGAAACAGGCCCCGCCGCTGCCCAGAAAGAACAATGGGAAGAATACTGCACGTTCTTTCATGACCCGGACACGAACAACGGCGTCAGCGCCTGCCCCGATCCTGAAACGGCCGGCACAGTGCCCAATGGCGATATCGGTATTGAAGATTTCCTGTTGAAAGACACCATCAACATGCAAAATCCCAATGAATACAAAACGGCCTTTGCCTTGCTGCGCAATCTGATCCAGCCCAAGGTCAACACAAAAGTCCCCGAAAGCGCCATCAAAACACCGGTCGGGGAAGAAATCATCTTGAAACAACAGCACCTCGACTCCGTGCGTAATATTGCAGCCGAGATCGTCGCATCCATCATCTCCAGACGGGCGAGCGTGCCGCAAAGCGTCTTTGATTTTCTTACTGGCATCAAGGTTTGGAAAATCCGGTCCAGAGCCGGCGTCCCTTTGGGTGACATCGCCAGTTACCCGAGCTATAACGAAGTCATGCAGGCCATGACCAAAGAGCGTTTTTTCGATCCGGAATATTTCACGCGCATGCAGGGTAACCTGAGTGAAATCAAACAGGAACAGACGGCCCTGAATGCATACATCGCGCTGCAATATCAGGATATCTATAAATTGCAGGAACAAATCAACGCGCTCATGGCCGCCAGGGCTGCCTTGAAACTCAATGCAGACCCCAGACCCAGCCGCGTGGAAGCCTCCCCTTTAAGATAGCCACTGTTTCTATGTTTCCATAATAATAGCGCTGCAAAAAAGTTATTTGCCGCTCCCTGAAGTAACCAAATATTAAGTAAGAACATTTAATATTTTGTTAGGAACAATGGGGGAAAATTTATGGGCGATCCAGCACCGCAATCGAAACCGCAGCAAACCGTCACGCTGATCGACAATGCCACCGGCAAAAAAATCGAGCTGCCGGTCATGCACGGCACCACCGGGCCACGGGTGATTGATATCCGCAAGCTCTATGCCGAAACGGGCATGTTCACCTTTGACCCCGGCTTCACTTCCACGGCGGCCTGCGAAAGCGCCGTCACCTATATCGACGGAGACGAAGGTATCCTGCTGCATCGCGGTTATTCAATCAAAGAACTGGCGGAGAAAAGCGACTTTCTGGAAGTCTGCTATCTGCTGCTGCACGGAAGTCTGCCGAACCCGTCGCAAAAATCTGCATTCATCACGACCATTACGCGTCACACGATGGTGCATGAACAAATGCAGTTCTTCTTCCGCGGATTCCGCCGCGACAGCCACCCGATGGCCGTGATGGTCGGCACCGTGGGCGCGCTGGCGGCTTTCTATCACGACTCTCTCGATATCGACGATCCGCTTCAGCGGGAAATCGCCGCGCACCGGCTGATCGCCAAAATCCCCACTCTCGCGGCCCTCGCTTATAAATACTCCATCGGCCAGCCGTTCATGTACCCGCGCAATGATCTCAACTTCGCGGAAAACTTTCTCTATATGACCTTTGCCGTTCCTTCCGAACCATACAAAATCAGCCCGGTGCTTGCCCGTGCGATGGACCGCATCTTTATTTTGCATGCCGACCATGAACAGAACGCGTCCACCTCCACGGTGCGTCTTGCGGGATCTTCGCGCGCCAACCCGTTCGCCTGCATCGCGTCCGGCATCGCCTCGCTCTGGGGCCCGGCGCATGGCGGCGCGAACGAAGCCGTGCTGGCCATGCTGGCGGAAATCGGCGACAAAAGCCGCATCCCCGAATACATCAAACGGTCCAAAGACAAGAACGACTCCTTCCGCCTGATGGGCTTTGGCCACCGCGTCTATAAAAACTACGACCCGCGCGCCGAAATCATGCGCAAAACCTGCAACGAAGTGCTGGCTGAACTCGGCATCAAGAACGACCCGCTGCTCGATATCGCCATGGAGCTCGAAAAAATCGCGCTGCAGGACCCTTACTTCATCGAGAAAAAGCTTTATCCCAACGTCGATTTCTATTCCGGCATTATCCTGAAGGCGATGGGCTTCCCGACCGAAATGTTCACCGTGCTGTTCGCCGTCGCCCGCACCGTCGGCTGGGTGTCGCACTGGAAAGAAATGATCGAAGAACCCACTCAGAAAATCGGCCGCCCCCGCCAGCTCTACACCGGCGCCACCGAAAGAGCCTATGTGCCCATGGATAAAAGAAAGTAGTAAACCGGCCGCGTACAGCGACCGCACGGATACTCTCCATGAGGCGCAGGTCTTCTTTCTTATCTCATGATCGCATCCGCACAAATTCCGCGTTTTCGATCATGGCGCGAATGTCTTTGCTGCCGGTATAGGCCATGGCGGTTTTTAATCCCAGGATCAGTTGCTGCACCACGTACTCGACGCTGCCGCGATAGGGTACGGAGGTATCTATGGGGTCTTCGTCAAAGCGGTAGGGGTCCTGGATGATGGAGGTCTGATGCGGACGGTGCTGCGCCTTGGCCGCCAGGTTGACGACCTTGTAGGCGTGGTCACCCTGATAGACAATCTCACCCGGCGCTTCGTCGGTGCCGGCGAACAAATTATTGATCACGGTGGCTTCCGCCCCGGCGGCGATGGCTTTCGCCAGAGCGGCCGAGCTTCTGATCCCGCCGCCCACAATCACGGGGATGTTCATCATCGCGCATTGCTCCACGACATTCAGCAAGGCCGTCATCTGCGGCATGCCGACGCCGGAGACGCGACGACTGGCGCCGGAGACAAGCGCGCCAATACCAACCTTGATGGCATCCGCGCCGGCATCCGCCAAAGAGCGTGCAGCTTCCGCCGTCACAACGTTCCCCGCCACCACTTGCACGTCGCTGCTGCGCTGCTGGCGAATGCGGCTGACCGTGCCGGCGGCATCACGCGTATGGGCATGGGCTACGTCAATAAAAACAACGTCCAGCCCCGCATCCGCCATCGCCGCCGCGCGATCAAACGCATCTTTGCCGGTCGTCACCGCAGCGCCCACGCGCAGGCGCCCTTGCGCATCGCGCGTGGCATGCGGAAAACGCGCCGATTTTTCAATGTCCTTGACGGTGATGAGACCGACGCAGCGCCCCTGATCATCCACCACCACCAATTTCTCGATGCGGTGCTGATGCATCAGCTTCTTGGCCATGGCCTGTTCGACCACACCTTTCACGGTAATGACTTCCGTGGTCATCAAGGCCCTGACGGGCTTGGCGTAGTCCTCAAAAAAACGGATATCGCGAGAGGTGATAATGCCGATGACTTTTTGCGAAGGCTGCTCAATCACCGGCAGGCCCGATACTTTATATGTCGTCATCAGATCCAGCGCCTCGGCCACGCTGGCTTCCGGCGCGATGGTGATCGGATTGGAAATGATTTGACTGCCGGCGCGCTTGACACGGCGGACTTCCTCGACCTGCTTTCCCAAAGGCATGTTGTCGTGAATAATGCCGATCCCGCCCAGCTGCGCGATGGCGATGGCCATCAGGCTCTCGGTGACATTGTCGTGTCCTGCGGAAATCAGCGGAATGCCCAGTTCGATGGACTTGGTCAGGCGCGTTTTCGTGCTAACGTCGCCCGGCTTGACGTTCGTTTCAACCGGCACCAGCAGCACGTCGTCAAAGCCCAAAGCATCACGGATTTCAGCGTTTCTTTTCATGAGCAAAGTCTAGCCCCTGAACCCCAGCGCCACAACATACATTTCAGATGAATCCGCGCGGCTGGCGTGGGGTTTGATATGCTTGACTTTGGTGAAGTCTTTCTTAAGCTGGTTAAGTAAATCCCTCTCCGCCCCGCCCATGAAAACTTTCGACAGGAAAGTACCGCCGGGCACAAGCACTTCGCGCGCAAATAAATAAGCGGCCTCGGCCAGCGCCATGATGCGCAGGTGATCCGTGCGCTTGTGACCGATTGTCGGCGGCGCCATGTCGCTCAAGACCAGATCCGCTTTGCCGCCAATCGCCTTTTTGAGCAAGTCCGGTGCATTGTTGTCCATAAAATCAAGACAGATAAACTCCGCCCCCGGCACTTCAGGCATACCGAGATAATCAATCGCGACCACTCTCCCGCCCGTTGCCTTGCCGGGCTTCACCCGATCGACGGCAATTTGCGTCCAGCCGCCGGGAGCAGCACCAAGATCAATCACCTTCTGGCCGGATTTGAAAAGATGCAGGTCTTCGTCCATCTGCACGATCTTGAATGCCGCGCGGCTTCGGTAGCCTTCCGTCTTGGCCGCCGCGACATAAGGATCATTCAACTGCCTCTCCAGCCACCGCGACGAGGAAATAGAGCGATTTTTGCGTGTCTTGACATGCACCCTTTTCTGAGCACCGCGCGGGGAGGCTTTTTTGGTGGGTGGTTTTTTAGGGGGCGTGGTTTGAGGCACTACAAATAACTCCCGACAGGATGACGCTTTTGGTGAGTATAAAAGATTTTAAGCTTTGATAAACCTGGTGATTTTATATTTCATAATTTTTTATTGACATATTATTATGAATTCTGTACAATCAGCCCAATCCCCACGATCACTCAGGTGCAATATCGATGGCATATCAAGGTAACAACAAGAAAACTCGCGCGCAAAAATTCAAAAAACTCACGTTAAAAACAGTTTTCTGCACGGCAGCCGTGGGCGTGGCCGGCGGCGCGTACTACTATAACCACGGAACAGGGGAGAGTGTGATCGCAACAACCACCCAGGTCAATGGCAACAAACATCTGGATCCGTTATGGCCCCTGCCCCTCTCTTCAGACAAGGTGGAAGACAGAACCGCGGCTAAAGCCTGCGCGGCGAACGCAAACGCCAAGGAAGTTGCAGAAAAACTCCCGCAGATCTCCCGCGACAACGTCCTTCTGGCTCAGCTCCGGTTAACAGGCGCGCCGGTCTATGAGATCCTGAAAGATCCCGCGCATAAAATAAAAACATGCCTTTTTCCTGTGCCTGAAGGTTACTATGCCACC
This sequence comes from uncultured Rhodospirillaceae bacterium, assembly GCA_964349475.1. Classification (GTDB taxonomy): domain Bacteria; phylum Pseudomonadota; class Alphaproteobacteria; order Micavibrionales; family UBA2020; genus PALSA-926. The sequence continues at coordinate 11,205 of CAYGGT010000023.1, read as the reverse complement.
AGCAATTACTACTTAGAGCGCACACTAACTGTCCCAAGAACAGCGGCCACATCAGATTATTTCCACGAAGCTTTCCACGCAGCGCAACATATGCAGGGATCCTATGATATATATCGACTGACTATACGTGATGCCGCAATGGGTAATCTGCTCCAGGAAGCGTCTGCCGTTGCATATGAACTGGCAGCGCAGCAAGAAGCCGCAAACAGGGGTTTGAAATTTGTCGACAGCTCTGACAATAGCAAAGGCGCTTCAGACAAAGCTGGCATCAGAAGCGCTTTCAACAGCGCCTACACAGCCGGCTTGAAACAACATGCCGGCGCGAATGCGGAAGCAAAGGCCCTGGAAGCTGGCGGCAAGGCGGCCGTGCGCTATTTACTGGCTGCAGAAGATCCTCAATGGCGCAGCGACTACGCTAACAGTACCGTCAAAAACATGAACAAAAACCTACATATGTTTACCCTTGATGGCCGCGAAAGCCATCCGGACTATGCCGGTAAACGCCGCAGTACGTACAACAAGCAAGGCACGCTTTCACCTGGCATCAACTTCACCCCTGAAGAATACCTTGGTGCAAACGCAGAACAGCACATCGACAAAACTTTCAAGAATATGGGGCTGGCGATGTGATGATGGACTGTACATGGAATCACTATCCCGCTATAATCTCAAGGACTTTATTGGGTTGATAATCCTCTATCATTTCAGCAAGCTTATCTGGTTTTGATCCTTATGAACGATAAAAAAACAAAGGCGGCCTACGAGAGTAATGCTGCTCTCTACAGCAAAGACTGGCTTGCTCAACCGCCGCCGGCCGATATGTATGCTTTGCTTGAAAAGCACCTCGTCAAAGGAGGAACAACCGCTGATATAGGCTGCGGAAACGGAAGAGATGCACACTGGCTCATGCAAAATTCCTATCTGGTGACGGGATTTGACTATTCCGACACCTTACTTGCAGAAGCCAGAAAGTTGTTTCCTGACATCGATTTTAGGAAGGCGCAGCTGCCCTTGCTGGCTGAAATCAACGAACAATTCGACAATGTTGTCTGCGAAACCGTCATCATGCACTTGGCAAAAAAGGATATTCCGTCGGCCTTGTTGAACCTCCAAAGGGTTATCAAAAACAATGGCAGGCTTTACCTATCTTGGCGTGTGACAGAAAACGCAGATCAGCGCCAAAATGACGGTCGGCTATATAGCGTATACACAGCGGATTTCATCAAGAATGGACTTAAAGCCTGCCGTCTAATCCATTTCGAAGACGTGACAAGCGCAAGCTCAGGAAAGAGGGTGTGCCGTCTTGTGATGGAAAAAATGTCTTCGCGCTAAACTTACCATTCAACTAAAACTGGTCTGTATCTCATAATATAAGAAATCATTATCCGATTCATATCTCAAGATATTTATTGGGTTTTGACCCTAATCCGCCGCGCGGATGCTTTTTTGGCGGGTAGTTTTTCAGCAATCATGTTCCACAAAAT
>CAYGGT010000023.1:0-9621 GCA_964349475.1 uncultured Rhodospirillaceae bacterium | reverse complement strand
GCCGCGCGGATGCTTTTTTGGCGGGTAGTTTTTCAGCAATCATGTTCCACAAAATGTCTCACAGACGCGTGCGCCGGGACCAGGCGGCGCGCGGTAGTCTGCGTACAGCGGCGAATCGTCGTAGGGAGTGGCAAGCGCACTCAGCAGGCGCTGCATCTTCGTAAAATCCGCGTTTTCCACGGCGGCGGCCAGCGCTTCTTCCACACGATGATTGCGCGGGATGACCGCAGGGTTATGAGACAACATCAAGCATCGCGCCGCCTGTCCCGGCGCAGATTGACGTTCCAGCCGCGCTTGCCAGCGCGCGTGCCAATCGACAAACGCCGCGTCACGGAACAAATGTTCATCCGGCACTGTTTCCAAGGCAAGCACGCGAAAGGTGTTGGTGTAATCCGCATGATGTTGCTGCATCCATGTCAGCAAGGTTTCGATCAGGGTCATGTCTTCGACTTCTTGCGTCAACAATCCCAGTTTCGTCCGCATGCCGGAAAGCCAGTGGCCGTGGAAGATGGCGGGGAAAGTTTCAATCGCCGCCTCTGCAAGAGCAACGGCTTGTGACCGATCTGCATGCAGCAGCGGCAATAAGGTTTCAGCAAACCGCGCAAGATTCCACTGCGCGACAGGCGGCTGGTTGCCATAGGCATACCGCCCGTGGCGATCAATCGAACTGAATACGGTGGCAGGATCATAAGCATCCAAGAAGGCGCACGGGCCATAGTCAATCGTCTCCCCCGACAGCGCCATGTTATCGGTATTCATCACCCCATGGACGAACCCCACCATCTGCCACTGCGCCACCAGCGAGGCTTGCCGTTTCATGGCGGTGTCAAGCAAGGCGAGATAGGGGTTATCAGCAGAAATAAGGTCAGGGTAATGACGGCGGAGAACATAGTCGGCGAGTGTTTGGAGGTTGGCATGGTCGTTTTGCGCCGCGACATATTCAAACGTCCCCACCCGAATATGACTGGTGGCGACACGGGCAAGCACCGCGCCGGGGGCAGATGATCCTGCGCGAAACTCGCCCGTCGTCACCACAGCCAGGCTGCGGGTGGTGGGGATGCCCAGTGCGTGCATTGCCTCGCTGATGATATATTCACGCAGCATGGGCCCCAGCTCCGCCCGTCCGTCGCCACTGCGGGAAAACGGCGTCTGGCCGGCGCCTTTGAGCTGAACGTCGAAGCGCGCGCCGCTCGGCGTTATCTGCTCGCCGAGCAATACCGCCCGCCCGTCGCCCAGCATGCTGAAGTGGCCATATTGATGCCCTGCATAGGCTTGCGCAATCGGCGCTGCCCCTTCGGGAATAACGTTGCCCGCAAAAATAGCCGCGCCGGCATGCTCCGCCAAGGCCGCAGGATTTAAACCCAACGATGCGGCCAGCGCAGGGTTAAATACCGCCATACGCGGCGCGCGCACGGGTACAGGATTCAGTCGTGCGTAAAAAGATTCCGGCAACCGTGAATAGCTATTGTCAAAGCGCCAGCCGGCATTGGATGCTTCAACGGTGGCGTGAGGTTCGTCTCCCAGCATGGTTTCTGCTGGTTTTTTCCCCATCCCCTACGCTGCCGCCTTTTGCTTCGACAGCGTGCGGCGGAGGTAGGCGTTGACATGGCCCAGCATTTCTTCAGTCTCGCCTGGATTGTTAAAGAAATGTCCGGCGCCTTTAATAACACGGTAGTCAACGCCGTCAAGTCCGCGCTGATCTTTCAATTTATCGACCAGCTTGTTGACGGATTCGATGTTGACCACCTGATCGGTGTCGCCTTGAACGATCAAGCCCGCGTTCGGGCAGGGCGCCAGGAAGTTAAAGTCATATATATTCGCTGGCGGAGCAATCGCCACATAGCCGTCGATTTCCGGGCGGCGCATTAAAAGCTGCATCCCGATCCAGGCGCCGAAAGAAAAGCCGCCGACCCAGACGCCCGAAGCCCCTGGGTTAACGCTCTGCAGCCAGTCGAAGGCCGAGGCAGCATCGCTCAGCTCGCCTTCGCCGAAGGAAAACTCGCCCTGCGAACGCCCGACGCCGCGAAAGTTAAACCGTAGCGTAGAAAATCCCTGTTCGGCAAAAGACTGAAACAGGGAGTATGATATTTTGTTATTCATTGTTCCGCCGCGCTGCGGATTGGGGTGAAGGATGAGAGCAATGGGCGCGCCTTGAATTTTACTGTGTTTGTAGCGACCTTCGAGACGTCCGGCAGAACCCGTAATCATAATTTCTGGCATGCAGTGTAAACCCCTCGTGATGGTTGATTTCTTTTTTGGTCTGGAGTAAAAACTATACATAACGATTCATGAAACGCAAGAAAAATGTTATTATCTACTGTTAATTCAAGTAGTTAAACGTAGTTTTGACAGTAAAAACAGAGCAATTTTTGGCATGATCCCAGACATAAACGCGCAAGAAATGATCTATCTTGATCACAACGCCACAACGCCCTTGAAACCGGCCGTGCGTGAAATCATGCAGCAAATGCTGGGATTTACCGGCAATGCTTCTTCCATTCACAAAGCCGGCCGCGTCGCCCGGCAGAGAATCGAAGAATCACGTAACCAAATCGCCAGACTGGTGAACGCCGGCCCCAAAGCCGTGATCATCTTCACCTCCGGCGCCACCGAAGCCAACAACCTTGTCCTGAAAGGCTCCGGTTGCGAGAGGATTTTGGTATCGGCTATCGAGCATCCGTCGGTTTCGAATGCCCTATCGCACAAAGAAATTATCCCGGTACTGCCCACCGGCCTGATTGACCTCGCCGCGCTCGACCGGATGCTCGAAAGCAACGACCGTTCCACCCTCATCTCCATCATGACGGTCCATAACGAAACCGGCATCATCCAGCCCATCGACCAAGTGGTCAAAATTGCCCGGCACCGGGGCGCCCTGGTGCACACTGACGCGGTTCAGGCGGCGGGACGGCTGCCGCTGGATCTGCAATCCGGCGTGGATTATCTCACGCTCTCCTCCCATAAAATCGGCGGGCCGCAGGGGGCGGGCTGCCTGATATTGTCCAATTGCGTTTTCGTGACACCGCTGATCTCCGGCGGTCCTCAGGAAAAAAATCTGCGCGCGGGAACGGAAAACCTGGCCGCCATTGCCGGATTTGGCAAGGCGGCGGAACTGGCGGCGATGGATATCAGCGCATTCCAAAAGCTTGCCGTGCTCCGCGACCAGATCGAAACCGCGCTTGAAAAAATCGCCCCCGGCACCCGCTTCTTTGGCAAAGACGTGCCGCGTGTGGCGAATACCACAATGTTTTCAATCGCAGGCATGCCGTCGGAAACGCAGATCATCGCCCTCGACCTCGCCGGAATCTGCGTCAGCAACGGCTCCGCCTGCGCCAGCGGCACGGTCAAATCCTCCGCCGACGCTGTACGCGTCAGCCTTGGCTGGAATTCGACGGAAAAAGATGTAGAATGCTTCGTTCAGAAATGGACGGAAATATATGACAGGATTCAATCCAGAAAAAAATGACATGCCAAAAATGACCTTCATCGAAAAAGACGGCAACATCCTCAATGTCGAGGCGCCGCTGGGATTGTCCGTGATGGAAATATCCCACAAGCATGGCGTCGATATCGAAGGCGCTTGCGGCGGCTGCCTGGCCTGCGCCACCTGCCATGTCATTGTACGCCCCGACTGGTACGAAAAACTGGCTCCAAAAAAAGAGGATGAGGAAGACATGCTCGACCTTGCCTTCGACCTCAAAAAAACCTCACGCCTCGGCTGCCAGATTTTGATGACAGAAGCATTTGACGGCCTGACCGTCGCCCTCCCCGGCGCAAAGGCGCCGTGGGATGATAAATAATTATTTAAAAATATGCTGCGGTATCATGCCTGATGAAAGATTTGAAGAAACCCTTTTAAAAAGGCCCGTTTACTTCACCGGCTCTTTCTCTTTTTCGTTCTTATTGCTGACGGAGCGGCGGCGGATCTGGGCTTTGATGAGTTCCTTATAGCCGGCAATGATTTCCTTTGCCGTGCATTCCTGCTCGATTTCGATGGTCACGCCGTTGGGCAGGTTGATGTGGGCGTCCATACCCATGTCGCGCATCATCTGGATGATCTGCGGCGCCAGCTTTTCAATCATAAAGCCCGGCTCCGGCGTAAATTCGATCACATTATCATTCCGTCGGCGCGGCATTCATGCACTCCCTTTTTCACACCCCAGCCTAGCACATTCATAACCCCAAAACAAAAAGATATGAAAAATGCTTGCATTTTTACCAAAAGAAGGTATATTCCGGCGCTATGAATACGCTCGGCTTTGCAAAAGATCCCAAAAACACGCGTGTCGTCGTCGCCATGTCCGGTGGCGTCGATAGTTCCGTCGCGGCGGCGTTGCTGCATGAACAAGGGTATCAGGTCATCGGCCTCACCCTGCAACTGTATGATCACGGTGAAGCGCTGCAAAAAAAAGGCGCCTGCTGCGCCGGACAGGACATTCACGATGCCAAGCGCGTCGCCGAAAGCATGGGATTCGAGCATTACGTGCTGAATTATCAAAGCCGCTTTCAGGACAATGTCATTGAGGATTTCGTCGACAGCTACCTGAAAGGCGAAACGCCGATCCCCTGCGTGCGCTGCAATCAAAACGTAAAGTTCAAGGATTTGCTCGACACCGCCCGCGACCTTGGCGCCGACTGCATGGCGACAGGGCATTACATTCAGCGCGTCATGGGCGAAAACGGCGCGGAGCTGCACCGGGCGTTTGACGCGTCGAAAGATCAAAGCTATTTCCTGTTCACGACCACGCCGGAGCAGCTGGATTTTCTGCGCTTTCCGCTGGGCGGCTGGTCCAAAGACATGACACGCCAGCATGCCGAACGCCTGGGACTGATCGTTGCGGAGAAACCCGACAGCATGGATATCTGCTTCGTGCCCGGCGGCTCCTACGCAAAAGTCGTGGAAAAATTCCGCCCTGGCGCCTTAAGCAATGGCGACATCGTGCATATTGACGGCCGCGTGCTGGGGCAGCATGAAGGCATCATCAACTACACCATCGGCCAGCGGCGCGGCATCGGCATCGGCGGCGGGCATACCGAAAATAATTCGCCGTTATTTGTCGTCGGCTTGCACCCTGGCAAAAATCAGGTCGTCGTCGGCCCTTACGAAGCCCTCGCCCGCGATACCGTCCATATAAAAGAATGCAACTGGCTTGCCAGCATTCCTGAAAACGGGATGGAGGTGGAAGTGAAGCTTCGCTCCGCGCAAGCGCCGCTCCCGGCGATGCTTTTCAAAGATCGCGTCATCTTAAAACAACCCACTTTTGGCGTTGCCGCCGGACAGGCCTGCGTTTGCTATGTCGGCCACCGCGTGATCGGCGGCGGCTGGATCACGGGGTCGGAAAACGCAACACTCCTTCTGGCGGCTTGAGATGGCAGACCCCTTAAAGGCAAAAATTATTTCCCGCAAGGTTGAATTCAAAGGCTGGCGCAGCCTTGAAACAATCGTGCTCCAGCCGAAAAGCCTGCGATCTGCCGGGTGGACGGAGCCGATGCAGCGCGAAATCTATTACTGCGGAAAAGTTGTTGTCGGCCTGCTTTATCTTCCCGAAACAGATCAGATTTTGCTCAACGAACAATTCCGCGTGGGCGTGCTGATGTCGGGGGACGATCATCCCTGGCTCTACGAATGCTGTGCCGGCATGGTTGATGAAGGCGAAGAGCCTGAAACGGCCCTAAAGCGAGAAGCTCTGGAAGAAACCGGCAGCGAAATACTGGAGATGGAATTCATCGGCAAGGCTTATTCAAGCCCCGGCAGCAGCGACGAATCTTTCCTGCTCTATTGCGCCCGCATCGGCAAGGCGGAAGCCGGGCATTACGGGCTTGAAGAAGAGGCCGAGGAAATCAAAACGCATCTTCTGTCCGCCGACGAAGCGATCCGCATGCTGGATGACGGCCGTATCAGCAACGCCTCCGCCATGATCTGCCTGCACTGGTTCGCCCGGCATCGTGATCGCCTGCGCCAGAAATGGGGGGTAAAATAATGTCCGCCTTGATCAGCCCCGCAGAACTTCAAAAGATTCTTCATCAACCGGATGTCAAAATTCTTGATGCCAGTTACGGCTTGCCGCCTTCCAGTCAGGGTATTCCGGGAGTGGTCGATTTTGACATTGATGATGTTGCCGATCCCGACGCTTCATTCGCGCATACCATCCCGACAGCAGATATTTTTGCCGACAAACTCGGCAACCGCGGCGTCGGCAATGACGACCTCGTCATCGTCTATGACCGCAACGGCCTTGCCATGGCGGCAGCCCGCGCCTGGTGGCTGTTCCGGCTATTCGGGCATAGCAAGGTGAAAGTGCTCAATGGCGGCCTGCCCGCATGGACCAGAGCCGGCGGCGCTGTCATGGAGAAATCCGCCGGCGTGTCGACACCCGCACCCTTCGAGGCGTCTTTCAAAGCCGATCTCTTCAAGTCGCTGGATCAAATCGAAGAAAATATGCATACCAAAAACTTCACCTTGCTGGATGCGCGCGACGCCGGACGCTATGGGGGGAAACCGCCGAACGGCCATATCCCCGGCTCCCTGAACATACCGTTCTTTTCTCTCCTCAATCCTGACGGCACGCTGCAATCGCCGGAGAACCTTGAAAAAATATTTCTTGCAGCCGCCGTCCCCTTGCAGGACACTCTTGCCTGTTCCTGCGGCAGCGGCGTCACCGCCTGCGTGGTGGCACTGGCGCTGCATGAACTCGGCCGCAAGAATGTAGCGGTATACGACGGATCGTGGACAGAATGGAGCATGAGAACATGACACAAAAGAAAACCGGCACACTGCTTACCCATGTCAGCACCAACCCCGAAAAATATGACGGCGTCGTCAACACGCCCGTGCACCGCGCCTCCACCATTGTCTTCAGCACCTATGCCGACTATCAGAACATAGACAAAGCGCCCTCCTTCTATGGCCGCGCCGGCACGCCGACAAGCTTATCTTTTGAAAAAGCCATTGCCGCGCTGGAAGGAGCCGCCGGCAGCGTCTCCGCCTGCTCCGGCCTTTCCGCCATTGTCATCGCGCTCACCGCTTTTGCCAAATCCGGGGACCACGTTCTGATCGCCGATAATGTCTACGGCTCTACCCGCAAATTCTGTTCAGAAATGCTGGCGAAATACGACGTCGCGATTGAATACTATCCGCCAATGATTGGCGACGGCATTAAAAAACTTTTTAGAAAAAATACAACCGTTTTGTTTATCGAGGCTCCCGGATCTCTCACCTTCGAAGTCTGTGATATCGGCACGCTGGTCAGGGCCGCCAAAGAAAACAATATCACGACCGTCATGGACAATAGCTGGGCGACGCCGTTATTCTTCAAACCGCTTGATCACGGCATCGACGTTTCGATGATGTCCGCGACAAAATATATTGCCGGGCACTCGGATGCAATGCTCGGTATTGTCTCCGGCACCGCCACCACCCATCCCCGGTTGAAAGAAGCGGCCCTGCATCTGGGTGTTTGCGCGGGATCAGAAGAACTGTATATGGGCCTGCGCGGTCTGCGGACGCTGGAAGTGCGCTTGAAAGAGCACCAGGGCCGCGCCCTGGACATTGCGCAGTGGCTCGAAAAACAACCAGCCGTCAAACGCGTTCTGCACCCGGCGCTTCCCTCCTGCCCCGGCCATGACAACTGGAAAAAATATTTCAAAGGCTCTTGCGGCACGTTCGGCATCATCCTGAAAGAAGCCGATAAAAAGAAAATCGCCAGCATGCTGGATGGATTTACGCTCTTCCGCATGGGCGCCAGCTGGGGCGGCTATGAATCGCTTTGCTTCCCCCAGCAGCCAAAACCCTCCCGCACCGCCGAAGCCTGGACTGACGACGGCTTTTCTCTTCGCCTGCATATCGGGTTTGAAGATATGGATGATTTGAAAGCGGAGCTGGAAGACGGGTTTAAAAGATTAAGCGCCTAGCTTTGAAAGGCGAAAACCTCCGCCTCCTCATCCTGCACGGGGTCTTGTTCATTGCGCGCGATATTCGGCAGCAGCGGCACGAAACGCACGGGCATCAATCTTTCGCAGCCGTAGCCTTCTTCCTGACGCGTGATGCGATAGATAAACTGGCTCGCCTTGTCGCGCCCCATCGGGATCATCAGGATGCCGCCCACGGATAATTGATCAAGCAGCGGCGGCGGCGGCTCTTCACCGGCGGCGGCTGTCACGATGATCCGGTCGAACGGCGCCTGCTCGACCCAGCCTTTCATCCCATCCGCCGCCTTGCAGGTAATGTTGCGGACGCGCAAGTCGTGCAGGCGTTTCTCAGCGGTCTCCAGCAGCGGACGGTGACGTTCAATGCTGTAGACGCGGCGGCACAGTTTGGCGAGGATCGCCGCCTGGTAGCCCGACCCGGTGCCGATTTCCAGCACTTTATGCCGGTCGTTGACCCGCAGTTCCTGCGTCATGGAGGCCACGACCAGCGGCTGGCTAATCGTCTGCCCGCGCCCGATGGGCAGCGCGATATCCTCATACGCCTGATCATGAAACATAGACGGAATAAAATCCTCGCGCGGCACGCGTTCTATCGCAGCCAGCACGGCCGTATCGGTAATGCCCGATTTGCGCAGGTGCATGATCAGCCGGATCTTGCGCGCCAGCGTGATGCTCACTTGAAGATGCCCTCCAGCAGCTGCAATGTCGGATGATGCGTCAGGTTCAGGGACAGGGGCGTGATCGTCACATGCCCCGCCTTTAATGATCCCACGTCAATCGTCTGGTCCAGTTCGTTGCGTTTGGGCGGCTGGCCGATCCAGAAATACGGATGGCCGCGCGGATCGATGCAATTGACCATTTCTTGTTCATCCAGGCTGTAGTGGCCCTGCGGCCGGACGCGGATTTCCGGTTCAACGCCCGGTTTTTGCATGGGGAAGTTAACGCTCATCAAAACATTGTCTTCCCACTCTTTGCCTTCAAAAGATTTAAGAATGCGGGGAAGGTAATTGTGGGCAATCGTCCAGTCCGGTTTGCGTCCGTTCTCATCGCTCATATCCTGGCTGAGGGCAATGCCCGGCACGCCCATCAGCGTGGCTTCGATCGCCGCCGCGATCGTGCCGGAATACGTCACATCATCCGCCGTGTTCTGGCCATGATTGATGCCGGACAATACTAGATGCGGGCGAAAATCCTTCATGACCTTGCGAATGCCGATCAGCACCGAATCCGTCGGCGTGCCGTAAACGGAAACATGGCTCTGGTCGTACTCCTTGATGCGCAGCGGCATGTGAATGGTCAGCGAATGCCCCGCCGCCGACTGCTGGTTTTCCGGCGCCACCACCCAGACATGCGGCGAGAGCGAACGCGCGATTTCCTCCAAAACCTTAATCCCCGCGGAATGGATGCTGTCGTCGTTCGATATCAGAATGCGCGCTTCGGAAAGTTTTTTCGGGAATTTAAGCATGCGGCTCCAGTTTCTTTATACCGTTCATATAGGGTTGCAACACATCAGGAATGACGACACTGCCGTCCATCTGCTGATAATTTTCGAGCACCGCGACCAGGCACCGGCCGACTGCCACGCCGGAGCCGTTCAGCGTGTGCACATATTTGGTCGCCTTCTCGCCTTCTGTTTTATACCGCGCCATCATGCGCCGCGCCTGGAAATCGCCGCAGTTCGCACAGCTGGAAATC
>CAYGGT010000022.1:0-23775 GCA_964349475.1 uncultured Rhodospirillaceae bacterium | reverse complement strand
TTCTGGCCGCGGCGGCCGATGGCCAGGCTGAGCTGATCGTCCGGCACCACGACATCCAGCCGGCGATTGTCTTCATCCATCACCACTTTGGTCACTTCGGCGGGGGCAAGGGCGTTGACAATGAACGTGGCCGTATCCTGCGTCCAGGGAATGATATCGATTTTCTCGCCCTGCAACTCGGCGACGACAGCCTGAACGCGGCTGCCGCGCATGCCGACGCAGGCGCCGACGGGGTCAATCGAGGAATCGCGGGAGATGACGGCGATTTTGGCGCGGCTGCCGGGATCGCGGGCAACGGCCTTGATCTCGATCACGCCGTCATAAATTTCAGGCACTTCCTGCCTGAAAAGCTTGGCAAGGAAGTCGGCGTGGGTGCGGGACAGGAATACCTGCGGCCCGCGAGGTTCGCGGCGCACGTCATAGATATAGGCGCGGACGCGGTCGCCGTTTTTGAAATGTTCGCGTGGCAGGGCGTCGTTGCGGCGGAGGAAGGCTTCGCCGCGACCGAGGTCAACGGTCACGTTGCCGTATTCGACGCGCTTGACAACGCCGCTGACGATTTCGCCGACGCGGTCTTTATACTCTTCAAACAGGCGCTCGCGTTCGGCATCGCGGACTTTTTGGAAGATGACTTGTTTTGCGGTTTGTGCCGCAATGCGGCCAAAATCCAGCGGCGGCAGTTTATCGATGATGAATTCGCCAATCTCGGCATCCGGCTTAATTTTCTTTGCGGGCTTGAGAAGGATTTGCTGCGTTTCCAGCTCCGGTGTTTCCGGGTTAAAGGCTTCCACCACCTGACGATAACGGAAAAGATCGATTTCGCCGGTTTTGCGGTCGATGATGGCGCGGATGTCGTGGTCATAGCCGTATTTGGAACGGCCGGCCTTCTGGATGGCTTCTTCCATCGCGGCGATCACAATCTCGCGGTCGATATTTTTTTCACGGGCGACGGCATCGGCGACTTGAAGTAATTCTTGCATGGTTTTTTTCCCTAGTTAACCTTTTTTTGTTTCGGTTTGGTGTTTAACAAATTATCTTCGACGACCAGTTTCGCTTTCTCTATAGAGGAGAAAGGGATTTCTTTGGGGCCTTCTTCGGTGGCGATCATAACCTGTTCCCCCTTGACGCCCTTCAGGGTGCCTTTGAAGCGTTTACGGCCTTCCAGGGCGGGTTCAATTTCGATCCGCGCGTAGTGGCCGGCGAAGCGTTCAAAATCTTTCAGGCGGGTCAACGGACGGTCTACCCCCGGCGAGCCGACTTCAAGATAGTAAGAGGCGTCTTCCAGGACATTCTCGACATCCAGCACGGCGGAAATCGCCTGGCTGAGTTTGCCGCATTCGTCGATTGTAATGCCCCCCTCCGGGCGTTCCGCCATGATCTGCAACGTCGGCTTGCCGCTGCCGATCAATATAACGCGCACAATCTCAAAACCCATGGACTCAGCGGTGGGGGTAATGGCGCGCTCAATTTTTTTTATCAGAGGTGTCTTCTGCATACCTGTATTTTTCCAAGCAAAAGGGCGGGCTCTCTGTTTAGAGCCCACCCTTTTTGTTTGTATCCGGGATTTAGAGGACTTGTAGCGGAAAAACAGGTGATTCTGCAAGTGTTTTTTCTGATGATAAGTGATTGTTCGTGGAGTTAATTATTTTTTAACATAATTTCTATAAAATTTAAGATAGTCAGAGAGTTGACTATCGGGGAGCTTTTATGAGCAGTTTGGAAGAAAAATTGACGAAAGGGAACATTTTGGATCCAAAGCTTTTGTTGCAATTCGCGCAAGATAAAACTGAGAACGGACGTGGTCGCCTCGCAAATGCAGTATCCGAGGTCTTCGATAGGGAAGAGTTGAGCGAGGCTGAAGAGCGGCTGGCCGGATCTATTCTGCTTAATCTCGTCCGTCAGGCCGAGCTTGACCTGCGTGCAGCTTTGGCGGAGAGGCTGTCTGTTCAGAAGAACATTCCTTGTGAAATCATTGTTTTCCTTGCCAATGATGAGATATCTGTCGCCCGGACTGTATTGGTGAACAGCCCGGTATTAACAGAGGTTGATTTGGTGCAGATCATCGCCGGACGGGGCGAAGATCATTGGAGATACATTGCGGAGCGCGCACAGCTGACGTCTGTTGTGGCTGAACGTCTGGTGGATACTGGGGATATCCAGACGGTTATGAATTTAGTTGATAATCAGCGCGTAACCCTAGGAAAAAATTGCCTTAAAAAAATGATCAAGGTTTCGTTGCGGTCAGAAAATCTGCAAGCGCCGCTGTTACGCCGTTCTGAAATCGACGGCGAGCTGGCGAGCGATCTTTATATGTGCGTTTCTTATGGATTGCAGCAAGAAATTGCCAAGCGGTTTCGCCTGCCGTTGGCGGATATCGAAGCGGCTCTGGACACTCTGGTTGAAGAACTCAGCTGCGAGGCATTGAAGGTACAGCAAGTAACGCCTGAGATGCGCGCGCTTGCAAAACGGTTTAAGGAAAGAGCCGCCGCTTCCCCGGATATGATGATCAAAACGCTTCGGCGCGGCCAGATTTCTTTTTTTATCGCTCTGTTTGCTGCTAAAACGGGCCTGACCTCGGATGCCGTCGTGCGTCTCATTCAGAAAGAAGGCGGCAAGCCTTTTGTCATGGCATGTCGGTCGATGGGGATGATGAAGTCGGAATTTGCCTCGATATTTTTGCTCAGCCGGGGCATCCGTAGCGGCGACAAGATTGTCGATCAGCGCGAGCTGGCCATGGCGCTGAAGCATTATGACGCCGTTAAAGAATTCGATGTTCAGAGGATCATGAAAACCTGGGTTAACAATCCGGAGATGATCTGACACAAAATCCCTTGTTTTCCATTTGAAATTAAGGAGTGCTGAGCTAGCCTGTGCACAAAATCTGGCACGGGCTGAAAGGCAAGGTATCGCCGCGCTTCGTCATTGCCAAAAAGTAAGACGAGGATCGTCAGCAACAGATTTTCCTTGACAATTTTATGAATAATGATTATAGTAAACCCCATAATCTTCGATGGGGTTAAAAAACGGGTACAAGCTACGGCGCAACAAAAGTTTTATTGAACGGATATATACGATGACTGAAGCAGAAAAAACGACAAAGGCAGCACCATACGGTACGCGGACGGCGGATGATCTGCTGCGCGAATTCGTCCGGCTCAAGGCCGTGCTCGCCGATGAGGCTGTACGCGGGAGCATCGGCTCGACCGTTTCCGGTCAGGGTGTTTACCTCGGCCAGTACAAGCCGCAAGATCGCGATGGCAACAGCCTCGGTAAGGTGTTCAACGTCTTCGCCGCCCCGCAGGATTTGCCGGACACCATGAAGTATGTCGACGCTGTAAAGCACATCGCCTAGCTGAAAGACTGGAATGGCTTTGACGGTACAAACTATGCAACCGATAAAGAAATTTGCACCGCTTTGAAAGACGGCAGCTATAAGGGTGGTTGGATTATCCCACCCCGCGAGTTGCTGGTAGGAACCGAACCTGATGGCGAGTCAGATGTCCGCAAGGGCAAGGTTATCCAGCCTGACAACCTCTTCGATCATCAAAATAAAGGCGCGTTCAAAGGCACCTTTAAAACAGCCGCCGCTAGCGGTTCCGACTTTCCCGACTGGTACTGGTCGTCCACTGAGGACCGTGGCAACCCGTCCGGCGTATGGGTTGTCCGGTTCTCGGACGGCGACGAGTTTTGGTGCCTTAAGGACAACGATCGCTTGAGTTGCCGGCCGGTGCGCTTGGTGGAGGCTTCGTCCCCAGCGCCGAGGTGAGGATCAACGGTTTCGAGAAACCGTTGATCGGCGCAGCCGTTAGTCATTTAACCATTTAATCATTCTTCGCCAAGGCTACGAATGATTGATTTTTAGAACTTGACCCTCCGAAGCTTTAACGTAGGAGAGTTGTTTTCCCGCAACCTAATCAAAAATTGGTATAGATTTTATTTTGGGAATGGCATAACAATATCTTGTCATGAACATAACATCTATAAAAACAGCTGTATCACCCATGGTTGCCATGGATCGCAATTTCGCTCTGGAACTGGTGCGGGTGACGGAGGCGGCGGCGCTTTCAGCGTCTCTGCTGATGGGGCGCGGCGATGAAAAAGCGGCGGACCAGGCGGCAGTCGATGCGATGCGGAATGCGCTCAATACGCTCAACATCGACGGCACTGTCGTGATCGGCGAGGGGGAGCGCGATGAAGCGCCCATGCTCTATATCGGCGAAAAAGTCGGGCTTGGCGGCGTGCAGATGGATATCGCCCTTGATCCGCTCGAAGGCACCACCATCACTGCAAAAGGCGGCCCCAATGCGCTTGCCGTTGTGGCCATGGCGGAAAAGGGCGGTTTTTTGAATGCGCCTGATGTTTATATGGACAAAATTGCGGTGGGCCTCGGGTTGCCGGATCATCTTGTAGATCTTGACGCGACGCCCGCCGAAAATCTGAAAGCGCTGGCGAAAGCCAAAGGCGTGGACGTTGCTGATATCGTTGCCTGCATCCTTGATCGTCCGCGCCATCAGGAACTGATTGCCAAAGTGCGCGCGGCGGGGGCGCGGATTATGCTGATTTCCGATGGCGATGTCAGCGGCGTGATCGCGACTGCCCAGCCGGATGCTGGTATCGACATTTATATGGGTTCCGGCGGTGCACCGGAAGGCGTGCTGGCGGCGGCGGCGCTACGCTGTATCGGCGGTTTCATGCAGGGCCGGTTGTTATTCCGCAACGATGACGAAAAAGCGCGCGCCCAGAAGTGGGGCGTGACTGACCTGAATAAAAAATATGGCATGACCGATCTTGCCAAAGGCGACGTGATGTTCGCCGCAACCGGCGTGACCGACGGCGCGATGCTGCGCGGCGTGCGGCGCTTTTCCGGCGGCGCGCACACGCACTCTGTCGTCATGCGCTCCAAAACCGGCACTGTCCGGCGTATCGAAGCGACGCATAATTTCAGGAAGAAGACAGGATACCAATAGTGAGAGCCATCCCTTCCAGCGTCATTCCTGCGAAGGAGGGCCTCCATGAAAGCGTTCTCTCCATTTCCCAATCCATCCTCGGTAAAAATTGGGCATTCTCCCAAACCGACGAGCGTCTGGCGCAAGGCATCAGCCAGTCTTTCGGGCTGCCTGAAATTCTGGGCCGGCTGCTGGTGGCGCGGGGGATCAGGTTTGAAGAAGTCGAAGGTTTTTTAAATCCCGCAATCAAAACCCAGCTTCCCGATCCCGTCGCGCTGAAGGACATGGAAAAAGCCGCAACGCGCATCGCCGACGCCATTATGGCTCGTCAGAAAGTCGCTGTGTTCGGCGACTATGATGTCGATGGCGCGACGTCCAGCGCCTTGCTGAAAAGATTTTTTAAATCGGTTGGCGCCGACCTTCGCATCTATATCCCCGACCGTATTCGGGAAGGCTACGGCCCCAATGCGCCGGCTCTTTTAAAATTAAAGAATGAAGGTATGGACGTTGTGATCACTGTTGATTGCGGCGTGACGGCGTTTGACGCGTTGGCGGCGGGAACGGCGGCGGGGCTTGATATCATCGTGCTTGACCATCATCGCGCCGAAGCAAAGATGCCGGACGCTTACGCCGTCGTCAATCCGAACCGCCTTGATGATGAAAGCGGGCAGGGCCAGCTCGCGGCTGTTGGCGTCAGTTTCCTGGCGATTGTGGCGGTCAATCGTATTTTGCGCGCGCGGGGTTTTTACACCGCCGAAAAACCTGAACCGCGCATCATGCAGTGGCTGGATATTGTGGCGCTGGGCACTGTTTGCGATGTCGTGCCGCTCACCGGCATCAACCGCGTTTTTGTCGCGCAGGGGCTGCGCGTGATGGCAATGCGGCAGAACCCGGGGCTGGTGGCGCTCGGCGACGTGGCGGGGCTCTCGCAGGCGCCGGGCACTTTTCACGCCGGATTTGTCTTCGGCCCCCGCGTCAATGCGGGCGGGCGGGTCGGGGAAGCGGATCTGGGTGCAAGATTGCTCTCGACCGACGATCCGCTGGAAGCAAAAGCGATCGCGCTGCAACTGCACCAGTACAATGCCGAGCGCAAGGAGCTCGAAAGCCATGTGCTGGGAGAAGCGATGGCCCGCGCTGAAGACGCACGTCAAGACAGCCTTGTCCTGTTGGTGGATGGAGAGGGCTGGCATCCCGGCGTCATCGGCATTGTGGCGGCAAGGCTCAAGGAAAAATACAATCGTCCCGCCTGCGTGATTGCGTTTGATGAAAACGGCATCGGCAAGGCATCCGGGCGTTCTGTGCCCGGCATCGACCTGGGCGCGGCGATTTTTGCCGCGAAGGAAAAAGGCCTGTTGATCAACGGCGGCGGACATAAAATGGCGGCGGGGTTTACGGTGGCGCGGGATATGCTTCAGGATTTGATTGCATACGTTAACCAACACGCCCTTGCGCAATTGAACGGGCGGCCATACCTGCCGGAATTGCGCATTGACAGCGTGTTGTCCCTGCATTCCCTGACGATGGATCTGGTGGAAAAGCTCAATACGCTGGCGCCCTATGGCGCGGGACACGCCGAGCCGCGCTTTGCTCTCACCGGCGTTAAGATCATCAAGCCGCGCGTGGTGGGCGAGAATCATGTCAGCTGTTTCCTGCAAGACACCTCCGGCGGCGCCAGCCTCAAGGGCATCGCCTTCCGCGCCATGGATTCTTTGCTGGGAACAAGCCTGCTGAAAGCTGGCTCGACCCCCTTTCATCTGGCCGGTCATGTCAGCGTGAATGAGTGGAACGGCAAGCAAACCGTCGATTTTCAAATCGTCGACGCCGCCCCCGCTTGAGCGGGAGGGATTAAAAAGCTTTAAATAAGGCTTGCTTTTGTCTTCTGGTAAGGTTAATAATTTTCCACTCGAAAGCCCTTTGCGTCCCCTTCGTCTAGAGGCCTAGGACACGTCCCTTTCACGGATGTAACACGAGTTCGAATCTCGTAGGGGACGCCAATCTTTTCAAGGACTTAGCATTTTATTATTTTCCAAAAATAGAAACTTCGGTAATACTTCGGTAATATGCGTGGTTGGAAACCAGCCATTCATGGGAAACGGGATGGCCGGAATCGCGCTGCTGCTCATGTATTTAAGCCCGCCTTCTCTGGTGCATAGGACGGCTGATGGCAGACCACCCTAAACATGAGATAGCGGCTGATACCCGCATTACTGAAATAGTTGCTTTTTCTTCTGTGCCATTACAAGGATGACACCCCCAACCCCCATGGAGAATTAACATGAAAGCTGCACAGAAGCCTCAAAACGCCCCCTATCCCCCCACCTACATCCGGCAGGCAGACCTGATCCCAGCGGTCATTCCTATCAGCAGCGCAACATTTGTGGCGCTGGGATGATATACAGGCCTGGATGAGAGATCGAGAGGCTCTACAAGTTTGATCTATGAGGCTTAAAATTGCTCGAAGACAAGCGCATCTCGCAGGAGAGCGTGACTTTGGTAATTGAGTTACATAAATTAGGCGGAAGTGATACCGTGCTTCTTCTCCATATCTTTCATCAAGTGAGCTAAGAACAGCCTTGCAAAATTTCGAGCATAAAAAACTGATCGAGAAGATTACCAAGTTGGACGAGGTGCCATCCGAGCAAAAGGATTTTTCCGACTTCAGGCGTCAGAATAAAGTGACGCGGCGTGAGAAATTTCTGGAGGAGATGGAGCGTGTGATGCCGTGGAAGCGGCTGGAGGCGCGGATTGCGCCGGCGTATCCGGTGGCCGGGAATGGCCGCCGTCCCTAGGCGATGCAGCCTATCCGCTTAAACTTCTTCAGCGCGTTATTACAGTCAGCCTAGAAACGATGAAAATTGTGAAGTCTCTTCCCAAGTTGGATATTTAAATAAAGGGAAAAACATTTTTTATTTTTTCCACCAGCCTCGACCTGTTTTGTAATAAAAGCTGAGACTTGATAGGGCGGTTCCTTAGGAAATTCCGAATAACTGCCCCTCTATTCCTTGTCGCGCACAAACCCGATGGGCTTTTTCGACGGCACTGGCGGCGGCTCCATGAGTTCACGCAGGGCGTCAAAAATAACCCGAAACTGCTTATCGTATTTCCGTTCCATGTCGTTGAGTCGGCGGGACAAGTCTTTATGGGCGATCATGGCTTCACGCATTTTTACGAAAGCCTGCATGATGGCGACGTTGACATCGGCGGCGCGGTCGCTGCGCAGGACACTGGACAACATGGCAACGCCCTGTTCCGTGAAGACATAGGGCATATATCGGCGACCGCCACGACCTGCGTTTGAGGTTCCAGTTTGGAACCTTAAAGATTCCGCTTCTTTTTCAGTGAGTTGGAACATAAAACCCTCGGGAAAACGCCTCGGATTACGCTTGACGGCCTTATTGAGGTTCTTGGTTTCTACCTGATAAAGTTCTGCCAGATGGGAATCTAGCATAACCCTGTGTCCACGTATCGTGAGAATATGGCTCTCAATAACTTCCAAGGAGGCGGGAGAATGTTTCATAACGGTTTTTTTTCTCTTATAGAATCGACGTGCAGGCCTTATTATAAGCAATTCCACTGCATGAAAACCATGTTGTTTTCTCCAGATTACCGTTCACCTGATAGATTTCACTTTATTGTCCGATACATGCCCGAAATTCGGCAGGAAATTCTGCACGGCATTGGCCAGCGTCCGGTCACACAGGTGAGCGTAGTGGCGGGAAGTCACGCGGGTGTCGGCGTGTCCCAGCAGTTTCGATATGGTCAAAAGGTCGGCCCCGGCCTGCGCCAGCAGGGAAGCATAGGTATGGCGCAGATCATGGAAAGTAATAGGTGGAGAAATTTTCCCGTTTTTGCAGGCGTCCCGTACAGGACGGGCGTGATGGTTTGCGCCCCAGCACTCGTCATTAGATTTCGTGAAAATAAAATCCTTGCCGCCCTTGCCCGTGGTCATGTCATTAAAAAATGTGCAGCCTTCATCAGAAAGCGGTATAATGCGCCCTTTGCCGCTTTTTGATGGCTTGATATAAACCATACGTTTATCAGGATTGTAGTCAGAAACTTTCAGCCCTACAATCTCGCCGCAGCGTGCGCCCGTTAAAAGACCAGCCTTTATCACAGGCCGGAAGTCGGCTTTGCAGGCGTTGATAAGGCGGGCGCACTCGGCCTCCGTCAAAAAGCGAATAATGGGTTCGTCGGCCTCTGGGAAGGGTTTTACGCGCCGCCATGCGTCATCCGTGCCTACGCGGCCTTCACGATAGGCGTAATTCAGGGCGGCTTTCAGGACGGTTAAAATGCGGTTTGCAGAGCCTTTGCGCTTGCGTATGGCCTCGGGCGTAGCGGCCTCTCTGAATTTGCGCTTGGCCTTGTCCCTGCCGCTACGTAAACGGGCGGGAGATTTGGCAATGGCTTCATGCCAGTCGCGGATTTTACGAGTGGACAGCTTTTCCAGCATAACGTCGCCCAGCTTGGGCAGGATGAAGGCATTATTGATGAGTTCTGTACCGCGCACGGCTTTGCGGTTAAGTTCAAACCATGCCATGTATTCTTTTATGGCATCCGCAACGGTAAATCCTTTGGTGCTGGATTCCAGCCCATTGAAGGCGCGGGTCTGTTTGACAAACCATTTACGGGCGGCTTCCTGCGCCTGTGAAAAGTTCAGGACGTTAATGCCGTCTGCGTCCTGTATGTCATCCGGCCTGCCCAGCTTGGTTTTAAAATACCCGGCTTTCTTACCTTCCGGGCGACAACGGGCAACCCATGTACTTTCACGCTCACCCCTGTAGTAGCCTATAGCGGTTCCCTGCCCCAAAGACTTCCAGTAAGGCTCCCTGTTGTTGGGTTTTAAAGTACGACGCGCTGTGGGGGTTTCCAGTTTTGCATCTCTTGCGGTACGTGCCATTTTTCTATCCTCCAAAAACTTCGGTAATACTTCGGTAATATACGTGGAGAAACGGAGAAAAACAAGTGCATACTTAAAAACACTGTTTTATAAGGCTTTCATGGGGTTATAGTGTTTCTCACTGTTTCAGAATGTACTAGTTAGAAATCTTTCACAGATGTAACACGAGTTCGAATCTCGTAGGGGACGCCAATCTTTTCAATGACTTAGCAGATAAATCCTCTCCTCAAAAAAGTCCGTGCCAAACGGGTGCCAAACTAGTGGTGCAGAAAATAGTCTTATTTCATGTCTTTTCGTGGTTTGGCTTTACCCTCATCTTCTTGAATTGTGCGGACTGTCTAAAGCATGTCATGGGGGGGTGCCGGGGGCGTATACCCATTGTAGAGACCTCGCTTGACTTAGCTGATAATCTTATGAATGCTGTGATCGCAGCAGGTTTATGCGATCCAGGGGCCAGTGGGCCCACAAGCCGAGTTTTATTAAAGAGAAGTTATTGCAGATTCATAAAAAAAGAGAGGATTTTGTAGAATGGATCAAATTGGAAAACCGAGCTTAAGCCTCTCAACAAGGAGGATGCTGCCGATTTCATGTGCGGCTTGCAATCCGAAACGCATGCTTCATAAGCGTTACTTCTCTCTCAGGCAAGCCTATTTTCTTTGCAAGATCGCGCCAGCCGCGCACACTTTTTAGCACCTCTGCAATAATTTCTTCTGCCCTGGGCTTCTTAATGCGGAAGAAATGAGAAACCTCCATGGCTAGATCAAGATTTTGTGCATTATCTTCTTTGGAGATATTCAGCGTCAGACCATTGCCAGTTTCAGAAGGATTCATGTCATACGCAGGTGATAGTATCCATCCGTCTTGTTGCAAAAGGAAGCCATGGTTGCGCAGGTGATCATCGACGTTTGATACACAGATATTAAAAACGACCCTGCGCCAGAGCTGTTCTAGGTCTTTATCTGCCTGAGCGCCGTTTTTAACGATAAAATCGGCCAGATCAAGGTAGCTGACGCCGTTGTGACCACCATCTCCATCTTTTTTACCCAGCAATGTCATGGCAGAGGCAAAATGCACTCTTTCACTGTTCTCCGTCCTGTCAAATCTTTTGGCCAGGAAAGTATTATATTTGCCGCTAAATTTCTGAAGTTTGGCTTCAGATACAGTGACACCGGCCTTTGCCGCCAACTGGTGCACAAGGTATTCCCACCCGCCCGTGTTCAATTCATCTTTCTGGCTCGGGAATTTTGCTATCCAAAGATTGCCATCTTCATCAACAACGCCTGCTTTTGGGCGCGCCCCACCCAGTGATCCCCCCGGCGCTATAAGCACTTTAAGCCACTTCATGTAATCCTTGTCTTGCTCTGCGTCATCTTTTTCAAGCTCAAGGCTGGCATGCTCCAATTCTCTAAGCCTCGCCCAGGGAGGAGAGGCCCGCTCTGTATTGTTGTCCAGGAAAGGCCCATTGGAAGATAATCTAAAGCGAAGCCCGCCTATTCTATGCCCATCAAAAACGCCCAATAGGTAATCTGACTCCTGGAGGGTTCTGGGTTCCCTTTTCTCTTCACGTGCCTGCTGCGCCTCACGGCGCATCATAAGAGTGCGTCCCCAACGGTCTGGGGACGAGTCCAGGAACAGGCCAAAATTTGTATGATCGTCTTTGGGATATTGTGGCCCCGCAAAGAGTTGCAGGTTTGGATCAAGATTTTGAGCCTGGGAAGATTTAAGCCAGTTGGCATCATAGGAAAAAGAAAAAACTTCTTTTCCTCGCACGAGAGAAGCGGAGAGCGTACCTATGAAAGTAGGCTCTGAAAGCCTCGCCCAGTGGGCGCACACTTGAATTTCTTTTGATGTTGGCTTTGCCTTTGCCATCTCACGCGCTCTTTCTGCGTTTGGGAACGCGGCTCTTTTTGTGTGTTAGCCCGGCATCCTGAAGTTTGCGGCCAAGTTCATCGTCTTTCGCAAGAAGCGCTATGTCTTTCTCCAGCCCCAGGCAAAAAAGAACGCTGGCGTAAGCCCCAAAGGTCACGCTGCCGTCGCCGCGCTCTATAGAGCGCAGGGTGTTCCGTGTCATACCCGCCCTTTCTGCCAGCATCGTGGTCGAGATATTGCGGCGCAACCTTGCCAAGTGAATGTTTTCGCCCAAAGCCTTAAGGAGGGCCGCGAGAGCGGATGATAAAGGGGCTGTTTTTCTAGACATACGATTCTCCCAATAATGATCATTATTATAACCAGAAACATGTAATTTTGGCTATAATAATAACCATTATAAATGGTAAAACATTTATCAATGGTTAATAAAATGATCAAAAAAGCTAATTAATGGTTAAAATATTAATCATTATCTTAATAATCTCAAATCCTGAAAATTTTCTCTGGGCGGGAGACATGATTTTTACTAAACGCGTTCAGGGTGTGCCCAGGGGGGGTGGGAGAGGCATGCGCCTCATGTTGAAAGGCTTCCGTTATCATTTAAAACCCCTATCTAATGGCCTGTACTTTCTTCTCTGAAACATATCCGAAGTTGGGAAGAAACTCTTCTACAGCCTTACCCAGAGACAAGGACGTCGTGATGGAAGATTGTAATGAAGGCGAACCCGATTACATGAAGAATTTGCATCCTCTTGCCAAACGCCGCGCCGATCTTTTGTCGCAGGCAATAGTCAAAAGAATACAAGATGTTCGCAAAGAAAAACCAAAAAACAAGTCCTTGAAACCCGTATCGTGACATCCCTGAAAGTCGGGATTACGCCGCTATATTTTTTATATTCATCTCGCCCTGCAGCGCCTGACGAAAAATATCCGCATATTCGGCGGCGGGGAGAGGGATAGGATTACCACCTGCTGACGGGTCGGCCAAGGCCATGGCGCCGATATCCGCGATGCGGTCGGCAGGAACGCCGATGTCGGATAAAGTATTCTGGATGCCGAGCGACTTCCTGAAATCAAGCGTCCAGGACAATACGGCATCAAACCCATGACCGGGCAGCTTGAGCATGCGGGCGAGGAGATCCATTTTCTCCGCAATTGCATCGCGGTTCCGGATCATGACATAGGGCAGGAGAATGGCATTGAGCAGCCCGTGGTGCTTGTCGTAGACGGCGCCGAGCGGATGGGCGAGGGCGTGGACGCCGCCAAGGCCTTTTTGAAATGCGGCAGCGCCCATGGATGCCGCCGCGAGCATATTGGCGCGCGCTTCGATGTCGTTGCCATTTTTATAGGCGCGGGGCAGATATGCGGCGACAAGACGCATGCCTTCCATCGCAATCCCATCGGCTATTGGATGGTAGCCGGGGGCGCAGAAAGCTTCGAAGCAATGCACATAAGCATCCACGCCTGTCGCGGCGGTGATGTGCGGCGGCAGACCGACGGTCAGTTCGGGGTCGGCGATGACGATGGCGGGCAGCATTTTTGGGTGGAAGATGATTTTCTTTTCGTGCGTCGCGTCGTTGGTGATGACGCTGGCGCGGCCGATTTCCGAGCCGGTGCCGGCGGTGGTCGGCACGGCGACAACGGGCGCCATGCCGGATTCTCTGACGCGGTCACAGTTATCACCTTCATCGACAAAATCCCATAGCGGGCGGTCCTGCCCGACCATCAGCGCAATCGCTTTCGCTGCATCCACGCCGCTGCCGCCGCCGAACGCGATGACGCCATCGTGTTTGCCAGCGTGATACGCTTTGATGCCGTCGGTAACGTTCTGTCCGGTTGGGTTGCTTTTAACACCGCTAAACAGGCTGGTTCTGAGCCCCGCCTTTTCGTTGACGCCAAGTGCCGTTTTGGTGATGGAATTGTCACGCAGGCCTTCATCCGTGATCAGCAGTGGGTTTTTCATGCCGAGCTTGCGGCAGGCTTCGGGGAGTTTTTGAATCATGCCGGGGCCGAAAAAGATGGTGGTTGGGTAGTTCCATTTGCCGGTGATGGTCATGATGTTTTTGTCCTCAGGTGATAACTTTTTGGCCGGGTCAGGTTTTCAAAGCCGATAACCGACATGCTGGCGCCGCGCCCCGTGTCTTTCACGCCCGTCCAGGCGAGGCCGGGATCGACGTAGTCGCAACGGTTCATGAACACTGTGCCGGTTTCAATTTCCTGGCCGATTTTTTCGGCAGCGGCGAGGTCTTTTGTCCAGAGGCAGGCCGTCAGCCCATAAGGGCTGTCGTTCATGAGTTTCAGCGCTTCGTCATCCGACTTGACCTTCATGATGCCGACGACGGGGCCGAAGCTTTCCTCCATCATCACGGACATGGAATGATCGACGTCCACCAGCACCTGCGGCGCGAGGTAGGGGGTTCCGGCTTTGCTGGCTTTGAAGCGACTTTCGTCGATCAGCGCTTTTGCGCCTTTCGTCACCGCTTCGGCAATCTGTCCCCGCACAAAATCGGCGGCAGAGGCGCGCACCATCGGCCCCAGATTTGTTTCCGGATCGGTCGGGTTGCCGAGCTTGTATTTGTTGGTGAGATCGACAAACCCGTCGACAAAAGGCTTGTACAATTTTTCGTGCACGTAAATGCGTTCAATGCCGCAGCAGCATTGTCCGGAATTAAAAAACGCGCCGTCCACAAGGTTTTCGACCGCATAGGCAAGGTCGGCGTCTTCGCGCACATAAGCGGGATCTTTGCCGCCAAGTTCGAGCCCCGCCACGATGAATTTTCCGCTGATGGCTTTTTGAACAGCGTGCCCGCCTTTGACGGAGCCGGTAAAATTCACGTAGTCAACACGCGGGTCGGCCATCAGTTTTTCGGCGCCTTCATGCGACAGGTCAAGGTGCTGAAAAACGCCCTCCGGCAAACCCGCCGCCTTGAATCCTTCCGCATAACGGTCAGCGACGAGTGGCGTCTGGTGAGAATGTTTCAGGATCACGACATTCCCCGCCAGCAGCGCCGGAACAATCGCATTGACAGAAGTGAGGTACGGGTAATTCCACGGCGCGATGACGGCGACGATGCCAAGCGGCTCGCGGCGGATGTAGCGTTTAAACCCGTCCTGCGCTTCGGGCGCGATGTCGGCAAGCGCCGTGGGCGCAAGGTTGACGGCATATTTGACGCGTTCCTGAAATCCGCGCAGAATTTCACCGGAGGTTTGCGCAACGGGACGGCCCATCTGCCAGGTGATTTCTGCGCCGATATCTTTGGCCTTGCTTGTCATGTGATCGAGAAATTTTAGCATATATTTTTGCCGCTCCGCCAAGGGCACGTTGCGCCATATTTTTTGCGCCGTTTTGGCGCGGGAGAGGGCGGCGTCAGTCTCGGCGGGAGTGTGCAGCGGGCGTTCCACGTATATGCGCCCATCGACGGGGGAGATGCATTGTAGCGTTTTTGCAGCGGTTTTCGGGAGAGGGTGGGCCATCCTTTAATCCCTTTCGTATGTTTAATTGATCCACATTTTACCCAAGATCGGCCAATGTAAGCCATATATTTCAGTTGGCTATGGCGGTGAGGCTGGGCGGCTGGAGAAAAGAATTGACATAATTATATATTTATCATACAATCTACCGGATGATTAAATATAGAATCGACAGGAGCGCAGCAAATGGTATTTCAACGCAAATTCAATAAAGTCGCGATGACTTGTCTGCTGGCAACCACAATGTTGGCGGGCTGTGGCGAGTCATCTGAGGATATAGTTCAAAAGCCAGCGGTGGCAGAGCCTATGATTCAGGATTCTCTCAAGCAATGCGAGACAGGCCCGGCGCGTGCCAGTCCTGCCGAATATGCCGCCAGGCTTCGTGCCGTGCTGATGGACACGCCCACAAAAACCCTCAAAACGCTGAGCGATGCAAATATTACGATCTGTCTTGACCAGCGTCTTTCAAAGCAGGTGAGAGGTGTTTGGGATAAAAGAATAGATGGTGTTTTTTATAACCAGAAACAAAATGGCATCGTCAGTTTGTGGGATAATGGCAAGGCATCAGATGAATCCGAGTTTTTGGAGCTGGATGCTTATACTCACGGCAGTCAGGGGCTGAAAAAGCTCGCAGACATAATCAATGATGATGCAGTTTCGTTACAAGCTGACTTTATTATGTACGCTGCCCGCTATACTCGTGGCAAAGTTCACGTGACAAAATGGCGGGACGCGCTAGATTTTGACCAGGACAGCATCGGCAAGAACCCAATACTGCAAATGCCCCCTGTGCGCGGCGGTGCTCTTAAGCCAAACGCCTGATCTTAAATAATCTCAAAATACCTTGCCAGTTCCCAATCCGTAATGGCCTTGCGAAATTCGCGTTCTTCCCATTCGCGGGTGGTGGCGTAGTGGTCGATGAAATCCGGGCCGAATAATTCTTCGGCGGCTTTGGATTGACGCAGGCGGCTGGCGGCCTCGGTTAGTGTCTGCGGCAGGCTGAATTTTTCGGGGAAGGTTTTTTCGTAGGCGTTGCCGGTGACTTCTTTGGAAGGTTCGATTTTATTTTCAATGCCCCACAACCCTGATCCGATCGCTGCGGCAAGCGCGATGTAAGGATTGATGTCGGCGGCGGCGATACGGTATTCGACGCGCTGCGCTTTATCGCTGCCGGGAATGACGCGGAGCGCGGTGGTGCGGTTTTCGACCGCCCATGTGGCCGAAGTGGGCGCCCAATAGCCGGGGATGAGGCGGCTGTAGCTGTTGACCGTGCAGGCGACCATCGCGAGCAGTTCCGGCATCAATGCCTGCTGCCCGCCAACGAACCAGCGCATGATGTCCGACATGGTGTGGGGGCCTTTGGGATCGTGGAAGACGGGCCTGCCGGTCTTTTGATCGCGGAGCGACATGTGCAGATGCCCGCCGCAGCCCGGCCATTTGTTCGACCATTTGGCCATGAACGTCGCCATCCAGCCCCGCCGCTGTGCGGCGATTTTGACAAAGGTCTTGAACAGCGCGGCGCGATCGGCAGATTCGAGCGCGGTGTCGTACTGCAACGCCGCCTCCAGGACGCCGGGACCGGTTTCGGTATGCAGTCCCTCGATCGGGAAGCGCATATCACGGCAAAGGTCGAGCAGCTCGTGATAAAATTCCGCATGCACGGAATTTCTCAAGACTGAATAGCCGAAATAGCCGGGGGTGATGGTTTTGAGGTTCTGATAGTTTTTCTCGCGCACCGATTCCGGCGTTTCGTCGAAGACAAAGAATTCAAACTCGCAGGCGGCATAGGCATCAAAGCCCATGGCGGAAGCTTTCGCCAGGACGCGGGAGAGCACGTTGCGCGGGCAGATTTCTTTGGCCCGGCCGGTGAATTCACCAAGAAAAAAGATGGTGTTGTTTTCAAACGGCACAACGCGGAGAGAGTCCGGAATGATGCGGACGATGGCGTCGGGGTAGGCCGTGTGCCAGCCGGTGAATTTGGCGCCACTGTAAAGCTGGTCGTTCGAATCCCATCCGAGCACGACGTCACAGAAACCGAAGCCATTGTCGAGCGCGCTTAAAAACTTTTCGGTTTTAAGATATTTGCCGCGCAAAATGCCATCCATGTCGAAGACGCCGACCTTGACGTTCTCGATTCCGGCGAGGGCGATGCCTTTTTTGATTTCCGGGATGGTTTTATTGCCGAACAGGGCTTCCAATTCGCGCGCGTTCATGAACCCGTTCCCTGAACAGGGGGGCGCTGATAGGCGACGACGGGGTCTTCGCTGCTGAGCCGCTTGACCATGGCGACGATCTTCTCCGTCGCGGCCTTCAGCGGTTTTTCATCCGGGGCGCGGAGCACGAGGCTTAAATGCGGACTGTCGCCGGACATGGAAGGATAGCTGCCGATCTCTACTTCCGGGAAAGTATCTTGGATGGCTTCCATTTCAATGGCGATGTCTCCTTCCCGCAAAGCACAGGTAACGGTGTTGGAGAGCATCGGCGTTCCCTGCGCCAGTGTTGGTTCAACACACAAAAACATGGCCTGCATGATATTCGGCACGCCGGCCATGACATAGATGTTTTCTATTTTAAAACCGGGCGCGATGGAAACCGGGTTGTCAATCAAGGTGGCGCCGACAGGAATACGCGCCATGCGCAAGCGGCCTTCGTTCATCTCCAGTCCTTTGGACGCGTAATATTCGCCCATCCGACGTTTCGCTTCGGCGTTGATTTCAAGTTTTGTATGAAAGGCTTTTGCGATGCATGCTGCGGTAATATCGTCATGCGTCGAGCCGATGCCGCCGGTGGAGAAAACATAGCTGTATTCTTTGCCGAGCTCGCGGGCGGCTTTGATGATCGCGACATCTTCATCGCGCACCACTCTGACCTCAGCCAGCTTGATGCCGCGCAGCGCCAACCTTTCGGCGATAAACCGGGTATTGATATCCTGCGTCCGGCCAGAGAGGATTTCGTTGCCGACAATCATGATGGCGGCAGTGGGTGTGGGAATCATGAGCGTGCTCCTGCGTTCTTTATATCATTTTTTGCTTGTATTCCGCACGAAATCACCCCAATTTACGCAGATGAATGAGCGTTTAGATTTGACATATGATTTTGGCGAGGAGGGTGAAGTTATCCTCTATGGCGACGCTGCTTTTGAAGGCATGCGGAAGGCGGGCAGGCTCGCGGCATCCGTGCTCGATTTTATTACGCCGCATGTGCAGGTCGGGGTGGCGACGGAGCATCTCGATAAACTCTGTCATGATTTTATTCTCGATCACAAGGCGATACCGGCGCCGCTGAATTATAAAGGCTTTCCGAAGTCGATCTGCACCTCCGTCAACCACGTTGTTTGTCACGGAATTCCCGGCGACAAGAAACTGGAAGACGGCGATATCGTCAACATCGACGTGACGGTGATCCTGGACGGCTGGCACGGCGACACCAGCCGCATGTACTACGCGGGGGAAAAAATTCCCACCAAGGCCAGGCTGCTGGTCGATGCGACATATGAAGCGATGATGCGGGGCATCCAGCAGGTGAAGCCGGGGGCGATGCTCGGCGATATTGGCCACGCCATTCAGAACTATGCCGAAGGCAAAAGATTTTCGGTGGTGCGCGATTTTTGCGGCCATGGAATCGGCAAGATTTTTCACTGCGCGCCATCCATTTTGCACTACGGCAAGGCTGGCACGGGGGGCAAGCTACAAAAAGGCATGTTCTTTACGATCGAGCCGATGATCAACGCCGGCAGTTGGGAAACCAAGATTCTCAGCGATGGCTGGACGGCGGTGACGAAGGACAGGTCTTTGTCCGCGCAGTTCGAGCACACGCTGGGGGTGACGGATACCGGGTTCGAGATTTTTACGCTTTCCCCCAAAGGTTATACAAAGCCGCCCTATGCCTGAGGTAAAAATAAAAGATGCCGCGCATCATTCAGGCCATCGCGACCGGCTGCGACAGCGATTTCTGCATTCTGGCGGATCGGGATTCAGGGATTACGAATTGCTGGAGATGGTCTTGTTCACGGCAATCCCCAGGCGCGATGTCAAGCCCTTGGCAAAACAGCTCTTGAAGGAATTCGGCAGTTTGTCCGCCGTCATGGGCGCCAGCATCATTGAATTGCAGAAGATGAAAGGCTTAAGCGAAAATACGGCGGTGTTTTTGAAAACGGTGCAGGCGCTGACGGCGCATATGCTGCGGAGCGACATTGAAAAAAAGCCGATCCTGGCTTCCTGGCAGCAACTGATGGATTATTGCTACGTGACAATGGCCCATGAAAAGCGCGAGCATTTTCGCGTGTTGTTTCTGAATCGCAAGAACCAGCTGATGGCCGATGAAGTGCAGCAAACGGGGACTGTTGATCACACTCCCGTCTATCCCCGCGAAATCGTCAAGCGCGCGCTGGAACTGGGGGCGACGGCGATGATTCTCGTGCACAACCACCCGAGCGGCGACCCGACCCCCAGCGATTCCGACATTGCGATGACGGAAGAAATCATCAGAGCGGCCGCCGCACTGGATATTCTCGTCCACGACCACCTGATTATTTCCCAGGGCGGTCATGTCAGCTTTAAATCGCTGGGGCTGCTGAATTTTACAGGCTAAAGAGGTCCCCCGGCAGCGGGCGTTGGCTGTTGAACTGCCGCCGCTGCTGGCGGAAAAGAATCGACCATGATGACGGCGCGGCGCAGGGCGTCGGTTTCGCGCAGGAGACTTGATTCTTCCTGGGTGATACTGCCGCTGGCGAGCGCTTTGTCCAGCATATCATCGCGGGAAGAGGCGTCTTTGATATGCCCCTGCGCGACGGCGATGGATATTTTTTTCTCCAGCGGTTCGGTGGCGACGCTTTGCAGGAAGGCTGCCGCCAATAGGCCGAGCGGTTCGGTGCGGGATGCGGGTATAAAAATATCAGCGGCGAATTTGTTGCGCATCGGCCCAGGTTCGCGGATACAGTCGGCAGCGAGGCGATCCATTTTGTCTGTCGGGGCGGCGCAATGCCGCCCTGTCGGGAAAACGATCGGGCGGAGTCCGACGCCGACCAGCCTGTTCGGGTGGTTCGTCAGAAGCTTATCCATCGCCTGTTCCGCCTGATGCAGCGCATGGGTGCAGGCCCAGTGGACAAGTGGCAGGTCTTCCTTCGGGCGGCCTTGCTTTTCGTAGTGCCAAAGCACGCAGGAGGCGAGATATAGATTGCTGTACACATCGCCAAGACGGGCAGAAACGCGTTCTTTCCGCTTCAGGTCGCCGCCGAGCGTGGCGAGTGTCGAGTCCGCCGCAAGGTTGAAAGCGGCGGAAAGGCGGTTGACCTGCTGGTAATATTTTTTGGTGTTTTTATCCTTCACGGGTGCTTTGCCGCCCTTGCCGGTCAGGCCATACCAAAAACTTTTTGCGGCGCTGCGCATGCCGTTGCCGATGTGCCGCACCAGCAGACCCTTCAGCTTTTTCCATCCGGCGGCGTCATTCGTGTCGTTGATCGCTTCCAGTTCTTTCAGCACGTAGGGATGCGACCGGACAATGCCCTGGCCGAAAATGATCAGGTTCCGGGTCATGATATTGGCGCCTTCGACCGTGATCGCCACGGGCACGCCCCTATAGACGTCGGCGATGATGTTATTGGGGCCGTCGCAGATGGCTTTGCCGCCGTGGATATCCATCGCGTCGTTGACGATGCTGCGCATCATTTCGGTCAGGTGGTACTTGACGATGGCGGAAGGAATGGTCGGGCGTTCGCCCTGATCGACCATCTGCACTGTGGCGGAGCGGGCCGCATCCATCAGGTAGGTTTTTCCAGCCATGCGTCCCAGCACTTCCTCGATGCCTTCGAACTTGCCGATGGGCGCCTTGAACTGGCGGCGGACGCGGCTGTAGGAACCGCTCACGTAGCTCAGCAGTTTTCCCGCCGCGACGGATTGCGCCGGGAGGGACAATGCGCGGCCGACGGCGAGGCATTCGCCCAGCATTTGCCAGCCATGCCCGGCCTTTTCAGGGCCGCCGATGATGTTGCTGAGCGGGATAAACACGTCCTTGCCCTTGTTGGGGCCGTTCTGGAACGGCAGGTCCATCGGCTTGTGGCGGGTGCCGATCTCGACGCCGGGGGTGTCTCGCGGGACGAGAGCGACGGTGATGCCGAGATCTTTCTGGCTGCCCAGAAGCCCATCCGGGTCTTCCATTTTAAAGGCCAGGCCGATGAGCGTCGCGACGGGGCCGAGCGTGATATAGCGCTTTTCCCAGTTGAGGCGCAGGCCGAGTTCACCTTTTTCATTCTTGCAGACGATGCCCCGGTCGGGGAGGGAGGTCGCGTCCGATCCCGCTTCCGGCCCGGTCAGGGCGAAGCAGGGAACTTCCGTCCCGTTGGCGAGACGCGGCAGATAATAATCTTTTTGCTCTTTCGTGCCGTACTGGTGAATGAGTTCGGCCGGCCCCAGCGAATTCGGCACCATGACAGTTACGGCGCCGGCAATGCTGCGGCTGGAAAGCTTGAGGATAACGGCGGAATGCGCCTGTGATGAAAAGCCTTTGCCGCCGTATTCTTTGGGAATTTCCAGGCCCATGAAGCCTTCTTTTTTAATGAACTCCCACACGTGCGGCGGCAGATCGTTGGCCTGACGGATTTCCCAGTTGTTCAGCATCTTGCATAATTTTTCGACAGGGCCGTG
Source organism: uncultured Rhodospirillaceae bacterium (assembly GCA_964349475.1). Classification (GTDB taxonomy): domain Bacteria; phylum Pseudomonadota; class Alphaproteobacteria; order Micavibrionales; family UBA2020; genus PALSA-926. The sequence continues at coordinate 1,951 of CAYGGT010000022.1, read as the reverse complement.
GAGGAACGCCTGTTCTTCTTCTGTCAGTTGCGGCTTATTGAGCGCAAACAATTTGTTCCAGTCGGGGCTGCCGCTGAGGAGTTCCCCCTCCCAGCCGACCGTGCCGGATTCCAATGCTTCTTTTTCCGTGCGTGACAGCGGGGGCATTTTTTTGCGGAAGAAATTCAAAGCCGTTTTGCGCAGAGCCATGACACCACCATTTGTTGATTATGAGTATCCTACGCAACATCTCCGAGTCGGGCAAGCGTTTCCTCTTTGCCAAGAATTTCCGCCACATGGAAGATGGAGGGGCTGTTGGTTGTGCCTGTAATGGCGGCGCGGAGCGGCATGGCGATTTTGCCGAGTTTCAGGGATTTTTGGACTGAAAATTCCTTGAGCGAGGCTTCGATCTTGTCGCTTGCGAATTCAGGTAAATTCGCAAGATTATCCCGTATCTCTTTGAGAAGTTTTTTTGTTTCCAGATCAAGCGTCTTGCTTGCCGCCTCGTCCAGCATCAGCGGACGGGGACGGACGTAGAACAGCGCGGCGCTGGCAAGCTCGATCAGGGTATGGGCGCGTTCTTTCAGATCATGCAGCCCTTTGCGGATACGTTCTATGCCGATCCCATCCGGTTTTTGGCCCAAAGCCTTTTCCACGAAGGGCAGCACAAGGTTCAGCAACGCATCTTCCGGGCATTGCCGCATGTAATGGGCGTTGACGCTGGCAAGTTTGGCGAAATCCATGCGCGAGGGGGATTGGCCGATGCCTTCGAGGCTGAAAAGCCTGATCGCTTCTTCAGTTGAAACAATATCCGTATCGCCATGCCCCCAGCCGAGGCGCAGCAGGTAATTACGCATCGCATCCGGCAGATATCCCATATCACGATAGGCTTCGAGGCCGACGGCGCCGTGGCGTTTGGACAGTTTTGCTCCGTCCGGCCCGTGAATGAGCGGGATATGCGCGAAGACCGGCACAGCCCATCCCAGGGCATCGTAAATCGTGCGCTGGCGGAAAGCGTTGGTCAGATGGTCGTCGCCGCGAATGATGTGGGTGATGCCCATGTCATGGTCATCGACAACAACGGATAGCATATATGTCGGCGTGCCATCGCTGCGGAGCAGCACCATGTCGTCGAGTTGCTGGTAAGGAACCCGCACCTCGCTTTGTACGGAATCTTTGATCAGCATTTCCCCGTCCTGTTGGGGGGCTTTAATGCGGACGGCGCCTGATGCATGCTTTTTGTCGCGACAGCGCCGGTCATAGCCCATCGGCGATCCTGCGGCTTTTTGCGCGTCACGCATTTTTTCAAGATCTTCCGGCGTGCAGGTGCAGAAATAGGCTTTGCCTTGTTTTAGCAGTTCATGCGCGATTTCGGCATGGCGGTGCATGCGGGCGAATTGAAAAACAGGTTCTCCGTCCCATGCGAGGCCGAGCCATTTGAGGCCGTCGATGAGGGCGTCCACCGCCTGTTGGGTCGAACGGGCGCGATCGGTATCTTCGATCCGTAGCAAAAACGTGCCCTGGTGGTGTTTGGCGAACAACCAGTTGAACAAAGCTGTCCGGCCCCCGCCAATATGTAAGTATCCGGTCGGAGAAGGCGCGAAACGGGTGACGATCCGGGTCATGGAAGATCCTCTGGTTATTTTGAATTTTGTATCGTAGGTGTTTTATAACATGAACTCAATATTGACCAGTTTCTTCATCCAGCGTGAACGCTGGATTCTCTGGACACCGGTGGCGATCGCGCTTGGGGTGGGGGGATATTTTTCTTTGCGGGCGGAACCGCCGCTCTGGGCGGGGATGGCGGCGGTGGCAGTGCTGCTTGCCCTGCTCTCTATGTTTTACAGAAATCAAGCTGCGGTGCTGGTGTGGCTGCCGTTTTTTCTCGTGGCGCTCGGTTTTACGGCGGCGCAGGTGCGGACGTGGGATGTCAGCGCCCCCGTGCTGGAGCGCAAAACCTATCCTCTTGTGC
>CAYGGT010000021.1:0-24411 GCA_964349475.1 uncultured Rhodospirillaceae bacterium | reverse complement strand
ACGCCGTAGAGGCGGTCCATGCGGGCCATGGTCATGCGGTGGTGGGTGATGACGATGAAGCGGGTTTTGCATTCTTTGGACAGCTGTTCGAGCAGCACGCAAAAACGATCAACGTTGCTTTCGTCGAGCGGCGCATCAACTTCGTCCAGCACGCAGATAGGGGCCGGATTGGTCAGGAACATCGCGAAGATCAGCGCGATGGAGGCAAGCGTTTGTTCGCCGCCAGATAACAGAGAGAGCACCTGCAGTTTTTTGCCCGGAGGTTGCGCGAAAATTTCCAGCCCCGCTTCAAGAGGGTCAGCGGCTTCGATCAATTTCAGATGCGCCGAACCGCCGTTAAACAAGCGCGTAAAGAGCGTTTGGAAGTGGGTATTGACGGTATCAAAGGCGCCCAGCAAACGCTCTCTGGCTTCCTTGTTAAGTTTGCCGATGCCTTCGCGCAGTTTTTCAATGGCGGCAACAAGGTCGTCGCGCTCGGTTTGCATGGCTGTCATCTGGTCCGTAATTTCTTGCGATTCAACTTCAGCGCGCAGGTTGACGGGACCCATTGTGTCGCGTTCTCGGACCAGGCGTTCCAGTTTTGACTGCAATTGATCAGCGGCCGGCAGCTCGGCCACGTCCAGTTCCATTTTCGCCACCAGAGCTTCCGGCGTGCAGGTAAATTTTTCCTGAATTTGCGCTTCGATGCCGCTTTGCGTGTGCTGCGAAGTATTCACGCCGGCCTGTGCCATCGCCCGCGCTTCTCTTGCGTTGGAGAGGGCGTTTTCGGCGGCGCGCAGTTCGCGCTGCAATTCGTTGGCGGTATTTTCGGCGGCGACAAGCGTATCCGCCGCGTGCTGTCTTTGGGGCCCCGCATCGGCAATGTGGCTCATCAGGGATTGTTTTTCCTGTTCGATTTTTGCGGGGCGATCGGCCAGGCGGTCAATGACATCCTGCGCCTGCCGGATACGGCCTTCCAGGTCTATCAGGCGCAGCGCAATACGCTCCAGACGGCTGTGCCAGCTTCCGGTTTCGCTCAGGAGCTGTTCTATCCGGCGGGCGCGGGCTTCGCCTTCACGGCGGATGGCGGCATAGGCCGCCTGCTGTTCGGCCAGGGCCTGACGTTGCAATCCAAGGGCAGTTTTGAGAGAGCCCATTTTCTCGCGGCTTTCCGCCGTGTCGGGCAGGACGGCGAAAGACTGGCGGGACTCATCAAGCTGAGCCGTGATCACTTCTATTTCTTGCGATGTGTTGTCAATCGACGCCGCAAGGCCAGACAGGCGCGCCGTCACGGCGGTCAGCTGATCCGACAGTTTTGCATGCTGGCGGCGAAGAGTATTCAGCGTTTCTTCGGCGGCCTTATAAGTGTGGCGTGCGGCATTGACGACCTCCACGCTTTGGGAACGGGCTGCTTTGAACTCTTCCATGACAGCGCGCGCATTGTTCAGCTGCGCCTCGACAAAGGAGAGTTCCACGCCGAGTTCCGCGAGGCGGTTTTTTTGCTGCAAGCGGATGGCGGCGGCGTTTTCAGCGTTCGGCGTAACGACCAAGCCGTCCCAGCGCCAGGCGCCGCCGTCTTGCGTGACGAGGCATTGGCCGGGTTGCAGGTCGGCCATCAGTTGTTCGGCGACAGCGGCGCTATCCACCACGCCAATCTGGGATAGTGTGCGGTTCAAAGCGCGCGGGCTGCTGTTGACGAATTGCGACAGCGGTTTTGCCTGCGGGGGCAGGGGCGTCGCCGCGAAAAAATCCGGCAGTTCGCGCCAGTAAACCGGCGCTGCGTCATCGAGGGCCGCTTGCAAGTCGTCGCCGAGCGCGACAGCCAGGGCTTTTTCAAAGCCATGGCCGACGGTCAGTTGATCCAGCACGGATTGGTAATCCGATTGCTGGCTGTGTAGAATGCGGCGGAGCACGTCGGCTTCGGCGGTGAATTGTCCAAAAGTTTTTTGAATAGCCTGGAATTGTTCCGTGGTTTCCTGCGCCTGTGTTTCTGCGGCGGCGCGGGCGGTTTCTGCGGCATCAAAACTCTCCATGGACACACGGGAGTTTTCTTCGGCGGCGGCGATGTGGACGATGACTGCATCCAACTCTGCTTTGGCGGGGGTGTTGGCCAGCAGCGCGGCGTGTTCGTGTTCCAGATTGTCCTTGCGCTGTGCCAGCTGTTCGTGGCGTCGCACCAGATCCTGAATGCGGCGCTCGGCGGAATGGCGCGCGGCTTCCTGAACGGCGACTTCTTCCGTCAGTTGCGAGAGTGCGTTTTCCGATCTTTCGACGGTTTGCTGCTGTTCTTCTTGCAACAGGCACGATTCTTCTTCTTGCCCGGTTTGTAATTGTTGAGCGGTTTCGAGGCTGGTTTGTTCCGCGTTCAACTGCTCGACGCTGTCGGTCGCTTCGGCCTTCTGAATATTTTCGTGAGCGACGTCGGCAGTGAACTGGCGCAGCAGGTGTTCCGCTTTCGTCCGTTCTTCCGTGACCTGGCGTTCTTCGGACTCCAGGGTGCCGTAGGCGAGTTTCAGGTGTTGCAGGGCGGCGGCGGCTTCTGCTTCGCTTTGCCGCAGCTGCGGCAGGGTAGCGGCGACCTCGGTCTGCTGTGTGCTCAGCTGCGTGACGATCAATGTGTTGTCGCGCACAATATTCTCTGCCATGTCAAAAGCCGCCCGGGCTTCCTGTACCGCCGTTGTGCTCTCCATCCAGCGGAGATACAGCAGCGCGCCGTCGGCACTCTGGATGTGGCCGCTCAGGTTGCGGTAGCGGGAGGCCTGACGGGCCTGTTTTTTCAGGCCCTCAAGCTGGACGTTCATCGCGCCCAATACATCTTCGACGCGGAGCAGGTTGGTTTCGGCGGCGCGGAGTTTCAGTTCCGCTTCGTGGCGGCGGGCATGCAGACCGGAAATGCCGGCGGCTTCTTCCAGCACCATGCGGCGCTGGGTTGGCTTGGCATTGATCATGTCGGCGACGCGGCCCTGACTGACCATCGCGGGGGAATGCGCGCCGATGGACGAATCGGCGAACAGCAGTTGCACGTCGCGCATCCGCACGCTTTTGCCATTTACTTTGTAGACGGAACCGACATCGCGCTCAATCTTGCGGGACACTTCCAGTTCGTCGGAATCATTCAATTCGGCGGGGGCGGTGCGGTCGGCGTTATCCAGCGTCAGGATGACTTCGGCGGTATTGCGGGCGGGGCGCTGCTCGGTGCCGTTGAAAATAACATCGTCCATTTCAGCACTACGCATGCGTTTTGGGGAATTTTCCCCCATCGCCCAGCGCAGGGCTTCAACCAAGTTGGACTTTCCGCAACCGTTCGGTCCGACAATGCCGGTCAGACCTTGGCTGATTTCCAGTTCGGTCAGTTCGACGAAAGACTTGAAGCCGGTCAGCTTCAGTTTGTTAAACTGCACCATCGGCTTTATTGTCCCTTCGTCAGCTTATGAACCGCTTCTTCGAACTTGTCGGCACTCTGGCCGCCGCTGATAATTTCGGCGCCGTTGTTCAAGACGAAGGTCGGCGTCGATTTAATCTGATATTTTGTCTGGGCATCGCGCAACCCATCCAGGATCGCGGTTTCCAGCGCGTCATTCTTGATGCAGGCATTGAAAAGATCCGCATCGACCCCGGCAAGGATGCCGAGTCGCGCCAACCCTTCTATCGGGTCCTGCGCGTGCGCCCAGCGTTCCTGGTTGTTGAAAACGACTTCGACAAGGTTGAAGTATTTGTCGGCGGGAGCGCAGCGGGTCATCATGGAGGCCCTGAGCGCGATATTATCCAGTGGAAAATCACGATAGATCAACTTGGCTTTGCCGGTGTCGATCAGACGCTTTTTGATTTCCGGCAGGACGTCCTTGTTAAAAGCGGCGCAATGCGAGCAGGTCATGGAAGCATATTCTATGATAGTGACCGGGGCATTTTCCTGGCCGAGGACGCGGTCTTTCATGGCGGCGGCAACGTCGATGACAAGCGCGGCAGGAGGGGCCAGCAAGTTCTTGCTCGTGTCAGGCTGAACCGGCGGAGGTGTGGTTGGGTCGGCAATGCCTTGCGATAGAAAGATCAGAAGCGCAGCCAAGGCGATGAGTGTGGCAAATCCAGCTTTGTTCAACATAGTTCCCTCGCGTTATTCTTTTTTTCTTAGGTAGGTTTATTATTATCTTTTGCAAATCAAAAAATCAACACAAGTTAATGATTTATGGACAAAAAATTGACTTGCTCTCAATTTTTAAGATGAGAGAAAACGTCTAATAGATTGTACAACAGGCGAAATGAGTTTATAACCTTCCTATGGGAAAAAGCTTCATAAAAATGCATGGTCTGGGCAATGATTTTGCCATTTTTGACGCGAGAGCGGAAAAACTGGCGATATCCGCTGATCAGATTCGGGCTCTGGCGGATCGGCGGAGGGGAATCGGATTTGATCAAATTGTCATTATTGAGCAGCCTGTGACACCCGAAACGGACGCTTTTCTGCGGATTTATAATGCCGACGGCAATGAAGTTGGCGCCTGCGGCAACGCGACCCGTTGTATTGCGTCTCTGCTTATCGGGGAACTTGGCAAGCCGGATGTCGTCCTGGAAACAAGGGCGGGCAAACTGAGAGCAAAAACGACCGGCCACCAGGTAACCGTTGACATGGGGATGGCATATCTTAAATGGCAAGAAATTCCGCTAAGTCACGAAGAAAATACGCTTTCTTTATCTATATCGGCAGGAGTGCTAAAGCAGCCGGTGGCGGTGAACATCGGCAATCCCCATGCGGTCTTTTTTGTCAGTGATGTGGCCAAAGTCGCTCTTGAGGCGGACGGCCCCAAAATCGAGCGTCATCCTCTCTTTCCCGAGCGTACCAATGTAGAGGTGGCGCAAGTGATTTCCCCCTCTAAAATCCGCATGCGGGTATGGGAGCGGGGCGTTGGTATAACACAGGCCTGCGGAACGGGAGCTTGCGCTGTGGCCGTTGCCGGGGTGCGGCGGGGCCTGACAAACCGGAAAGTGACCGTCGTCCTCGACGGCGGCGAGCTGGAGATCGAATGGCGCGAAAGCGACGGCCATGTCCTGATGACCGGTGATGTCGCGGAAGTGTACCGGGGGGAAGTGGACGTATGAACGTAAACATGGGTATTCTTCTCGTTCTGGCTGCGAGCTTTGTGCTGAGCGCCATGAATGCAGCCGTTAAGTTTTTAACCTTGCAGGGATATCCGACGTTGCAGATCACTTTTTTTGCCGGGTTTATTGCTTTTTGCTGTGTCTTTGCCTGGATGGCGTTGAAAAAGAAATTAGCGACTCTAAAAGTTTTTAGTCCGTTATTGGGGTTGTACATTCTTGCTGCCGTTGGCGCGGGGGTCTCCCTCTTTTATGCGTTTGGCAGCGGCAAGCTGGCGGAAGTCGGCACCATCGTCGCTGCGGCGCCGCTGATGATCGCGGGACTGGCTTTCTTCTTGCTGCACGAGCGTTTGCGGCCTTTTCAGGCGGGCTTGATTGTGGTGGGGTTTCTGGGTATTCTTTGCATGTTCAAGCCGCGACCTGAACTGGTGGGGTACGAAATTTTTTGCTGGGCATTATTCGGCACTTTCCTTTTCTCTCTCAGTCAGATCATTGTGCGCAAGCTAAAGGATAGCGTCCCAACGCTGGTATTTTGTTTTTACTTTTATCTTGGGTTTTTTGCCGTTACCGGCCTGATGATGCCCTATCAATCAGTGTCGATGACAGATGTGCCGTTCTTTCTTTTGACGGGGGCGTGTGAGATCGTTTCTCTTGTTTTGCTGTATTCAGCCTTTAAACTCGCGCCTGCCTCCGTTGTTGCGCCCTTTCAGTATAGCGGCGTGCTCTGGAGCGCCTTGTTTGGATACGTCTTCTGGCATGAAAGGCTGGATATTTGGACGCTGGCAGGAGCGGCGATCATTGTTGGCTCGGGCATTCTATTTGCAAGGTCATCGCAACATGACGCATGAAGACAACGAAGAAATGCTCCCTCCCCGCGAGGAAACGGAAAACGGCGTAAAGGTCATCACCTTCGGCTGCCGCCTGAACACCTACGAGTCCGAGGTGATGAAAGACCATGCCAGAAAAGCGGGGCTCGAGAACGCGATTATCATCAACACCTGCGCGGTGACGTCCGAGGCGGAGCGGCAGGCGCGGCAGGCGATCCGGGCGGCGCGGCGGGAGAATCCGGAAGCGAAGATCATCGTCACGGGCTGCGCGGCGCAGGTCAATCCGGCGCGTTTTTCCGCCATGCCCGAAGTCAACCAGGTGATCGGCAACGATTTGAAGCTGAAAGCCGAAACCTGGAGCGCCCCCGCGACCGAGCGCGTGCAGGTGAATGACATCATGTCGGTCAGGGAAACCGCGAGCCATATGATCAGCGGCTTCGACAATCGCGCCCGCGCTTTCGTGCAGGTGCAGAACGGCTGCGACCATCGCTGCACGTTTTGCATTATTCCCTATGGCCGGGGCAATTCGCGCTCCGTGGCGATGGGGGAGATTGTCGAACAGGTGAAAAAGCTGGTGGATGGAGGCTATCAGGAAATCGTTTTGACGGGCGTGGATATTACCTCATATGGCCCCGACCTGCCCGGTCAGCCGACGCTGGGACAGATGACGCGCCGCCTGCTGGCTTTGGTGCCTGAAATTAAACGTCTGCGGTTGTCATCGTTGGACCCGGTTGAGATCGACGAGGATTTGTGGCGGCTGATTGGCGAGGAGCCGCGCGTCATGCCGCACCTGCATCTCAGCATGCAGGCGGGGGATGACATGGTGCTGAAGCGCATGAAGCGCCGCCATTTGCGTCACGACTTGCTTGAGGTGTGTGCGCGCGCGCGCAAGCTGCGCCCGGATATCGTGTTCGGTGCGGATATCATCGCGGGCTTTCCGACGGAAACGGACGCCATGTTCGAAAATACGTTTAACGCCGTGAAGGAATGCGATTTGACTTTTCTGCATGTCTTCCCGTATTCTCCGCGCCAAGGCACTCCAGCCGCACGCATGCCGCAGGTGGACGGCACTGTGCGAAAAGAACGGGCAAGGCTGTTGCGCGAGGCGGGGATTGTGCAGCTGAATAAGCATTTAACATCGCTGATTGGAAAAACCATGCCCGTGCTGGTGGAAAAGAACAACAAAGGCCGGACGGAGTATTTCAGCGAGGTGGCCATTGACCAGGATGCGGCGTCGGGAACAATCGTGTCCGTGAAGATGGACTCTGCCAACGGTGGCGTGCTGTCCGGACAAATAAGATGAACCCGCAGATGAACGCGGATGCGCCATGCTAAACCTCTTCAAAAAACTGGGCGAAGGCATCGCCGATATTTTCACCAAAAAAAAACTGGACGCCGCAACGCTGGCGCAGTTGGAGGAATTGCTGGTATCTGCCGATATCGGTCCGGCCACCGCGGCCAGGCTGACGGCGGAGCTTGCGAAAAGCCGCTTCGGCGAGGAAGTATCCCCTGATGAAATCAAAGCCACTCTGGCGGCGGAAATTGAAAAAATTCTGCTTCCTGCAGAAAAACCGTTTGCGGTTCAAAGCGCCAGGCCCTTCATCATCCTGATGGTCGGCGTGAACGGCACAGGCAAGACGACGACGATCGGCAAATGGGCTTATCAATTCAAGCAGTCTGGCAAAAAAGTCACGCTGGCCGCTGGCGATACGTTTCGCGCTGCCGCTGTCAATCAACTGATGGCATGGGGCGAACGTGCCGGCTGTGCTGTGATTTCCAAGGACGCGGGCGCCGATTCAGCGGCGCTGGCTTTCGAAGCGGTTGACCGCGCCGTCGCGGAGCGCGTGGATATCCTGATGATCGACACCGCCGGCAGGCTGCAAAACAAAGCGGACCTGATGGCGGAATTGGAAAAAATCACGCGCGTGATCAAGAAAAAATTGCCCGATGCGCCGCATGCGACGGTGCTGGTTTTGGATGCGACGGTGGGCCAGAACGCGCATTCGCAAGTCGAGTTGTTCAGGCAAATCGTTAACATAACCGGATTAATTGTCACCAAACTCGACGGAACGGCAAAGGGCGGCGTGCTGGTGTCCCTCGTGGAAAGGTTTGCTTTACCAGTTCATGCTATAGGTATAGGGGAGGCCATAGAAGATCTGCGGCCTTTTAACGCGGCAGATTACGCCAGAAATCTTGTGGGGATCATTGACGATAGGGCAAAAAATACCGATGCCGATTAAAGACGGCCTCATGACGACCAAGAGCTTCAAAGATGCGGAAAAAGCTCTTCATTGGGTGGGAGAAATTTACACGAGTAACATCGACTACCTGCGGCATGCTTTCCTTGAATTTCAAAAGGGCAAATGGCACGAAGCGCGCGTTCATGCCTATTATCCTTATCTTGAAATCACGACAAAGAAGACACCCGCGGTTGATAACCGGCTCTCGTTCGGTTTTCTGTCGCGCCCCGGCGTTTACCGTACGACGCTGACGCGGCCCGATTTATATCATGCCTATTATCTGGAGCAATTTTCGCTGCTCCTGAAAAGCCATCCTGAATCCGAGCTGCGCGTCGGGGTCAGCAACGTGCCGATCCCGCTGCATTTTGCGCTGGGCGAAAACTTTCACCTGGAAAGCGACCTGTCGACGGATCAATTGACCGGGTTGCCGGACATATTCGACCAGCCCGACCTGACGATGATGGATGACACGATCCCGAACGGAACGCATGTCATCAAGGCGGGGGAGGCGGCGCCGCTGGCCTTGTTTGTAGCGCCGCGCGTCGATTTAAGCATCCAGCGCCTCAAACATTACACTGGCACGACGGCGGATCATTTTCAAAAATTTGTCATGTTCACGAACTATCAGTTCTATGTCGATGAATTTGTGCGTCTGGGGCATGAGCTGATGTCGGCGTCGGACGATGCTGACATCACGCAAGAAAGAAGCCGGTATACCTCGTTTGTAGAACCCGGTAACGTCATCACACATAACGTCAACACAGACAAAAACGGGCGCGGCATGACCGAAGGCAAAAAGCTGTCGCGCCTGCCGCAGATGCCGGCATACCATCTGAAACGCGCGGACGGGACGGGGATTACGCTGATCAACATTGGCATCGGCCCGTCGAACGCGAAAACGATTACCGACCACGTGGCGGTGCTGCGCTCGCACACCTGGCTGATGCTGGGGCATTGCGCGGGCCTGCGGAATTCGCAAAAGCTCGGCGACTATGTGCTCGCGCACGGCTATGTGCGCGATGACAATGTGCTTGATAGCGCGGTGCCGCTGTGGGTGCCGATTCCGGCGCTGTCGGAAATTCAGATCGCGCTTGAAAAGGCCGTATCGCAGGTGACGGGGCTGGATGCCTATGAACAAAAGAAGATCATGCGCACGGGTACCATCGCGACTGTCAGTGACCGGAATTGGGAATTGTGGGAGCAGAGCGTGCCGGTGCAACGCCTCAGCCAGTGCCGCGCCGTCGCGCTTGACATGGAGTCCGCGACGATTGCGACCAATGGCTTTCGTTTTCGCGTGCCTTACGGGACTTTGTTATGCGTGTCGGACAAGCCGCTGCACGGCCAGCTCAAACTTCCCGGCATGGCCGATAAGTTTTACCGTGACCGCGTCGATCAGCATTTAAAAATCGGGTTGATGGCGATGGATAAAGTCCGGGCCCTCGGCTATGGCCGCGTTCATAGCCGCAAACTCCGCAGTTTCAATGAAGTCGCGTTTCAGTAAGGTACTAAACCCACAGATCCACGAGCATGCCTGGGCTATACGCATGACTAACGACATGTGGCGGGCAATCTTGGTTTTCTTGCCAATAGCTGACAGTGTCGGGATTGCCCTCCGGCGTGACTTTGACAACGACCAATGCCGTCAGAGTGCGGTTGTATAAAAAGTTTTGATTAAGAGAAACGCGCTCAAGCATCCCTGAAGAAAGCATGGTGAGACAGGTGACGCTTTGAGTGCCATCAAGGGACCCAATTTACGCTTTGACATCAACCGATTTGCCGCGGTCTCTACTATCTTGACTATCTTGCGATGCGAGGGAACGCTGATCGCCCCGCTGCGTATCGGCTGCAGGCGCTTGCTTTGGCTGCGTCTGTCCGCTTTTCGGTTCTTGCTGCGGTGTATTGACTGTCGTTCCGCCCTGATAGGCGACGGCTGGCTGATAGACTGTGTTGGGTGCGTTGACCATTTATTCCCCCCTAATTCCAGAATAGCAGTGGAGAGTTAAGAAATGGTTAATTTGTATCATTGCTGTTTTTTTGCTAGGTTGAGGCTCATTTTAGGGGTGGGCAAAGCATGAAACTCATTTCCGGTTCGAGCAATCCTGCGCTGGCGGAGGCCGTGTCGAATTACCTTGGTATTCCCCTGACAGATGTGAATACCAAGCGTTTCGCGGATCAGGAGATTTTTCTCGAAATTTTGGACAACGTGCGCGGCGAAGATGTGTTCATCATTCAATCCACATCCTTTCCGGCGAACGACCATCTCATGGAAATGCTGATCATGATCGATGCGTTGAAGCGCGGCTCGGCCAAGCGGATCACGACGGTCATGCCGTATTTTGGGTACGCGCGGCAGGATCGGAAGACAGGTCCGCGCTCGCCGATTTCAGCCAAGCTGGTCGCCAACCTGATCACGACGGCGGGCGCCGACCGCGTGCTGACGCTGGATCTGCATGCTGGGCAGATTCAAGGCTTCTTCGATATTCCGCTGGATAACCTTTTCGCCGGCACGCCGATTTTTGTGCCCTATGTCCAGCAAACAAAATCCACGAAGCCGGTCACGGTCGTGTCGCCGGATGTCGGCGGCGTGGTGCGGGCGCGGGCGCTCGCCAGGCGGCTGAACGATGCCGGCCTCGCCATCATCGACAAGCGTCGCGAGAAGGCGGGCATTTCGGAAGTCATGCACGTTATCGGCGACGTCGCGGGGCAGGAATGCATTCTCATCGACGATATGGTCGATTCAGCCGGCACAATCTGTAACGCCGCCGTCGCCCTGATGGAAAACGGCGCGGCCTCCGTCCGGGCGCTGGCCTCCCACGCCGTTCTGTCGGGCAGCGCCGTCGACCGGATCGAAAAATCGCCACTTATGGAAATGGTCGTGACGGACAGCATCGCCGCAAATGACCTGACCAAGTCCTGCAAGAAAATAAAATATCTCACCATCGCCCCCCTGATCGGCGAAGCGATCCTGCGAATTAGCGAGGAAAGATCAGTGTCGTCGCTGTTCGATACGGTGCCAGCGGGGGGGTAGGATCTGCCGGCGCCACTGGCTCCGCTCAATCAATCATTTTGCCTCTGGTCATTTATGGCACGGGCGTTATAATAACCACATGGACTTTACTCATTCTGCCCCATCTTTTTTATCTTTCCTGGTGATCTACCCGCTCTGTCTTGCGGTTGTGGTATTGCTTGCGCGTTTTACAATGAACACCAGACGTCATGCAAATCATTACGCCACTGCGGAAAAGCTGCGCGAAAAACGCGGCGAAAGACGCCGGAGGATAAAGATGCGGCTGAGTCTGAATTTCGTGGCGGTGCTTGCTGTCATGCCGCTGGTGGCGTTTTTAGTGTTGTGGTGGATCGGGTATTTTTAGCTGCTAAAGTTTTGTTTGGAGTAAGTTTGTAGTTGAAATGTGCTATTTGCGTGGCGATTGGTCAGATTTAAGTTTTGCAAAAACGAGCGTATCCCGATATTGACCATTTTCAACGGCATCTTGTCTTAGGGTTCCATCCAAATAGTAACCGTTTCTGCGGGGGATGTTGGCTGAATTTGAATTTGTCGAGGCACAGCGAATTTCAATACGATTGAATCCAAGGTCAAAGATAGCCTTTTCTAAGACACCGACTGCCTCAGATACGTAACCCCGCCCTTCAAAATCTCCTAATATCCAATAGCCGAGTTCACAACGGTCATGTTGCCATGCAATTGAATGAACGCCACAATTACCCATGTAAAGAGAGTCTGATTTGCGAAAAACACCATAGTCAAAAAGACTATGTTCCTGCCACTTTTCAGCAGTCATTTTTATATAAGCCACTTCATCGGAGACAGAGAGTGTGCAATCTACCCATGGCAAAAACTCCCGAAGACGTTTTCTGTCTTGATCAACGTAGCGAAACATTTTTTCAGCAAGGTCAATTGCATGTCGCTTTAAAACGATTTTTTCGCCCAAAATCTCATCGGGTAGAAATTCTTTTTTCATTTGTTTTTAACCTCTCACGTTTCATTTTCCGACATAAAACCACCCTGTCATTCCCACTCAATCGTCCCCGGGGGCTTTGATGTTATATCGTATACAATCCGGTTGATGCCTGGCACTTCGTTGATGATGCGTGTTGCCACTTGCGCCAGGAAGCTGTGTTCGAAGTGGTAATAGTCGGCGGTCATGCCGTCTGTAGAGGTCACCGCGCGGAGAGCGCAGACGTGATCGTAGGTGCGGCCGTCGCCCATGACGCCGACGGTTTTGACGGGCAGCAGGACGGCGAATGCCTGCCAGATAGAATCATACAGCCCGGCCTGACGGATTTCTTCGATGAAAATTGTATCGGCCTTGCGAAGAATGTCGGCCTTTTCGGCGGTCACGGCGCCGGGGATGCGAATGGCAAGGCCCGGTCCCGGAAACGGATGCCGCTTCACGAAATCAGGATGCAGGCCGAGTTCAATGCCCAGAGCGCGGACTTCATCCTTGAACAGCTCGCGCAACGGTTCCACCAGGCGTAATTTCATGTGCGCCGGCAAGCCGCCGACATTGTGATGGCTCTTGATCGTCACCGACGGGCCGCCTGTGAAGGAGACGCTTTCGATGACATCCGGGTATAGCGTTCCCTGGGCCAGGAATTCCGCGCCGCCGATCCGCTTGGCGCAGACGTCGAACACGTCGATGAAGGTGGCGCCGATAATTTTTCTTTTCTTCTCCGGGTCGTCAACACCGGCAAGCTTGGTCATGAAAAGTTCTGAAGCATCTTCATGGATCAGCGGGATATTATAATGGTCCTTAAACAGCCGGACGACCTGCGCGCTTTCGCCCGCGCGCATCAGGCCGGTATCCACATAGATGCAGGTGAGCTGGTCGCCGATTGCTTCATGCAGCAGAACGGCCGTGACCGATGAATCCACGCCGCCCGACAATCCGCAGATGATTTTGGATTTCCCGACTTGCGCGCGGATTTTGGCGATGGATTGCGCCTTGAAGGCCGCCATGGACCAGTCGCCCCGGCAGCCGCAAATCAGCTGCGTAAAGTTTTTCAACAGCTGCGCGCCGTGGGGCGTGTGCATGACTTCGGGGTGAAACTGCACGCCGTAAAAATGGCGGGCGTCGTCAGCGATGAAGGCGAAGGGCGCGCCGTCCGATTTGCCGATGGGGCGAAATCCGTCCGGGATGCGCGTCACGCGGTCGCCGTGGCTCATCCAGACCTGTTCCCGCGCGCCTTTTGTCCAGACGCCCTCAAGCAGGGGTGAAGACTGAACGACGTCCACCCAGGCGCGGCCGAATTCACGATGATGCCCGCTCTCGATCGTGCCGCCCAGTTGTTCGACCATTGTTTGCTGGCCGTAGCAGATGCCGAAAACAGGCACTCCCAGACTGAAAACGATTTCGGGCGCACGCGGGGAATGTTGTTCCGTCACGCTCGCAGGCCCGCCGGACAAAATAATCCCTTTCGGGGCAAAAGCTTTGACCCGGTCATCGGGCGCCTGATTGAACGGCCAGATTTCACAGTAAACGCCGCTTTCCCTGACCCGGCGCGCAATCAACTGCGTGACCTGGCTGCCAAAGTCGATGATCAGGATACGGTCATGTTGGGGCAGGGATGATACCTTCTGAGCGGTTTGCATGCATTACTCTTCCCCGTTCGCGCCGTCATCTTTCGGGGCGTACATGGTGGCCAGAAGGTCGCTATTGATGGTCACGTCATATTTGTTCATCAGGCTCATCTTGTATTGCTCCAGCAATCCCTGTTTGAGGGCGCGGTTGAGGACGGCGGTCATGGCTTCGGTGTCTTCCTTGCTGGCGACTGCCGGAGGCTGCATCTTGCGTTCGGCCAGGCGCAGGAGCGTTAAGGAGCCGTCGCCGCTGACGCTGGTCGTCTGACCCGGTGTGTCGATGGAGAAGAGGGCGGTCATCATGCTGTCGGTCACGCCTGCCTTGAACGCCGGGGTGCCGCGTTTCAGCAGCTCCGTCGATTGAACGGGTTTGTTGAATTCGGCGGCGATTTTGGCGAAAGAATCGCCTTTTTTCAGGCGGGCCAAAATTGCGGCGGATTTTTCGGACAGAGCTTTTATCTGATGGTTCGTCTTCCATCTGGTGAGGATTGCGCCGCGTACTTCGTTAAACGGTTTCTGCTGGGACGGAAAAATTTCTTCCGCGCTGACGATAACGAAGGCGCTGTCCGACGTTTCGATCAGCGGGCTGGAGGCGCCTTTTTTGAGGCTGAACCCATTCTCAACGATCTTGTCGAAAAGGGGCAGGGCGGTATCGGGTTTTTTGCCGTCCTGATCCAGACCGCGCGCGTCGATTTTTACGAGAGTGGTTACGGGGATATTATTTTCTTTGGCGACTTCGGCCAAAGTTTTGCCGCCCGCGATTTCATCGTCGAGCTTGTTGGCGCGTTCATACAGGGCTTCGGAGACTTTATCCTGGGTCAGGTCTTTTTCAATCTCGGCTTTTACGGAGTCGAATGACTTGACGGTGCCGGGCGTTACCTTCCCGATGGTCAGGACATGCCAGCCGAGCGGGCTTTGGATCGGGGGAAGGGTTTGCCCGGCTTGACCGGCGAAAGCGGGTTTGCTGAGTTCAACCGGCATTTCGGCTTCGGTAACGGGTGCTGGCTTTATCTGTGTTCCCTTACCGGCGCGGGCCGAGGCTTCATCTTCAGCAACGACTTGTGAAATTATGCGGGTTTCGGGCGTTGTATAGTCCTGGATATTTTCGTCGTAATAAGCGCGCAGCCTGTCATCGGAAATTTTGACGACATCGCCCAGCGCCTTTTTATCCAGCACGATCACGGACAGGGTGCGGGTTTCGGGCAAGGCATATTCGCTGGCAACGGACTCGTAATAGGATTGCAGCTCGGCGTCAGGGAAATCTTTGAGCGCCTCTATATTGTCAGCGGTCAGCGTAAAATACTCGCCGCGCCGCCATTCATGCCGGTAGCGCAACATGTCGTTCACAAGCTGCTGCGGGGCGTGGGCGCCGGAGGTGACAGCGGTAAAAAGCTGCTGTGACGCGATCTCTCCCTTGACGGCGGCAACCAGTTGGTTTTCGCTGAGGTTGTAGGTCGTCAGCAGACGTTGCAGGGCTTCCTGCGCGGTCACGCCTTGGGCGACCAGCGGGGCAAGGATTTCTTTAATCTGTTTTGCGGCCAGCGCGTCATCCGCCTGCAGTCCGAGGTCGGCGGCGGCCATGGAGAACAGGCGCTTGTCAATTTCCTGCTGCAGGATTTGCAGCGGCAGGCCGTCGCGATAGGCGTCGCTCTGCTTGAGGCGTTGTTCGCGCAATGTATTCTGCACCAGGCGGTCGAATTCGACGGCAGTGATTTTGTTGCGCCCGATGCTGGCGACGGTGCCGTTTGTCGCGCCGCTGCGGAACATGCCCTGGACATCCATCAATGCAAGCCCTGCCATTGCCAGGAGCAACAGCCCAAACAGCAGCAATTTCAACACGGTCGATTTCGCTCCTTGGCGCATCTGCTTGAGCATTGATAATCCTCCTTGATAATTTAATGATGTTTAGCGAAGATACGCTGCAAAGCAAAGGATAAAATATGAAGCTGATCGTCGGAAACTGGAAGATGCATGGGTTGAGGGCCGATAGCCTGGAAAGGGCAGAGAAACTGGCCGGGCTTATGCAGGGACATAAAGCACTGCCGTTCTCTATGGTAATATGCCCGCCCGCAACGGTTCTGGCGGCGGTGGCGGCGGCCTTAAAACAATCTGCGATCAAATGGGGCGGTCAGGATTGCCATGATCAGTCCGCTGGCGCGTTTACCGGCGATATCTCGGCGACAATGCTGCAGGATCTTGGCTGCAGTCACGTGATCCTCGGCCATTCGGAGCGGCGTCAGCACCATCAGGAAACCAGCGACAGCGTTGCCGCCAAAGCGAAAGCCGTGCATGCGGCGGGGCTTGTGGCCATCATCTGCGTGGGTGAGCTGGATGCTGAAAGAACGGCCGGCAAAGCGGAGAAAATAGTCGCAGAGCAACTGGCATTGTCCATCCCCGACACGGCAACTTCGGAAAATACGGCGATTGCTTATGAACCTGTCTGGGCCATTGGCACGGGCAAAACGGCTTCCCAGGAAGATATCACGCACATGCACGCCCTGATCCGCACCAAAGCGAGCGAAAAGGTCAAAAAAGGCGCCTGGCTGTCCCTTTTGTACGGAGGATCGGTCAAATCGGGCAATGCCGGGGAAATTCTCCATCTGCCGAACGTCGATGGCGTCCTGGTCGGCGGTGCCAGCCTCAAGACCGAGGAATTCTGGGCCATTGCGCAGGCGAGTGGGGAAGGGTAGAGCCGGTATTCGTTTCAACGGTTGACCTTTATTTATATTTATGTATAATAAATAACAGATCAGAAAACGGGAAATCACATGACGTCCGCCAAAGTCGCATTTCAGCAAAGGGGCCAAAAGCAAGATGCCGCCGTGTTCGACTATGAACGCGAAGTCAGGCAGGTCTGGCGCGATTTTCCGCGGATAAAAAACAAGGTGTATTTTCTGGAGCTGGGCGCGGAGGCGATCAGCCCGGTATATCCGGGCAACCCGCGCATAAAAGAAGCGCTGGGTCAGTTTTTCAAGAAACAACATGAGCTCTGGGCTGAGGCGCAATACTTGCGGGAAGAACAAAAAAGTTCAGGCTATCAATCTTATGATGACAATAATCTCGGTATCGTCTGCCTTTATACGGGGGAAGACAGATTTCCTCTTTTGGCGGCATCCGCAAGCCTGACACAGGAACTGACCTTTTCGTTCGATCATGAATTGGGGCATGCCATTGTGCCTGACGGGGTTTTGAGCGATTATACGCATCTCAAGGAATGTATCGCCGATGCTTATGCCACGATCCGGCATTTGCAACGCGCGGGTGCTGGGTCGTCTGTTATAGATGCTGTTGTCGAAAAACGCGCATTACAGTTCATTTTTCAAAAGACGGAGGGGGATTATTTCACCAGCCCGGTGACTGAAAAAATTCTGGCGCGGCGGCATGAAATAGACTGGAATAGTTTGACGCCGCAAGAAACAACGCGGCTGGCGCGGCGTTTCGCGCTTGAATATGCCCTGCATCCCAGGGACTTACAGGTGCTTGACAAGAGTTTTCACAAATTTCATGGAAAATTAAATGCGCTGCGAAAGGGCAATGTGACGCTGCTGCGCGATTTGGCGGAGAAAGTCTTGTCAACCGACACGCCGGATGTTTTCAAATGGGGCGCAGTGGTTTTGAACGCGGCGCTGAAAGGTCATTTTCGCCGGCCACCCTACAGTATCATCCTGTCGGGGGATTATTGGGATGCGGTGCGTCAAAAGCTTGCGGAAAAACAAAAAATATTTGCAGCGCAAGGTGAAATTATGTTTGGGCTTGTATCGCCAGACAGGTCTTTGCAGCGTCGGTCTTCGCCCGCCAAGATTATGGCAAGATAGCGGAGATTCGTTTCGCGCCCGCGCAAGAGTGTTATAAACTCCTGATGAAGAAATAGCCCATCAGGAGTATCACAGATGCCGAACTATAAAGCCCCCCTCGATGACATGCGTTTTGTGCTGAACGAAGTGCTGAATGTCAAACAGCTGGCAGGGATCGCGGCTTTCAAGGATGTTGATACCGCCACCATCAATCAGTTTTTAAGCGAGGTTGCCAAGCTGGCGGAGGAAGTATTGGCGCCATTGAACGCCGTGGGTGATCGCGAGGGTTGCGCTTATGACCGCGCCACCAAAAGCGTCAAGACGCCGGCCGGGTTTAAAGCAGCCTATGACCAGTTCTGCGCTTCCGGCCTGACGGCTTTTGCCTGTGATCCGAAGTACGGCGGGCTGGGCATGCCGCAGGTTTTGAACACGGCGCTCGGCGAAATGTTTTGTTCCGCAAATCTTGCGTTCGGCATGTATCCGGGTTTAAGCCACGGCGCTTATAACGCGCTGCATGAATACGGCACCGACACGCTAAAGGATATTTACTTGCCGAAGCTTGTTTCCGGCGAATGGTCGGGGACGATGTGTTTGACGGAGCCGCAGTGCGGTACCGACCTCGGCCTGATCAAAAGTAAAGCGGTGAAACAGGCGGACGGCTCCTATGCCATTACCGGCACCAAGATTTTTATTTCTGCGGGCGAGCATGATCTGACGAGCAACATCTGCCATCTCGTGCTGGCGCGGATCGACGATCCGGAGACGCCGCCGGGCATCAAGGGCATCAGTTTGTTCATCGTGCCAAAATTCTTACCAGAGAATAACGAGCGTAACCCTATTTTTTGCGGGCGCATTGAAGAAAAAATGGGTATTCACGGCAACAGCACCTGTGAAATGAACCTTGAAGGCGCGCAAGGCCATCTTATTGGCGAACTGCACAAGGGCATGAAGGCGATGTTCGTGATGATGAACGAAGCACGGCTCGGTGTCGGCTTGCAAGGCTTGGGGTTGAGCGAAGTCGCGTATCAAAACGGCCTTGCCTATGCGCTGGACCGCACGCAAAGCCAGGCGATCGACCAGAAATCGGGCGAGTCCGTCAAAATCATTCATCACCCCGATGTGCGCCGCGAGCTTCTCAGCATCAAGGCGACCGTGGAAGCGGAACGCATGCTGGCCTATTGGTTGTCGATGCAGCT
Organism: uncultured Rhodospirillaceae bacterium; assembly: GCA_964349475.1. GTDB lineage: Bacteria > Pseudomonadota > Alphaproteobacteria > Micavibrionales > UBA2020 > PALSA-926. Next base: position 5,685 of record CAYGGT010000021.1, on the reverse strand, counting down.
TGATATTTCGCAAAAGCATGCCGACGAAGGCACCCGCGCCGCCGCCAAGAAATTCGTGGACCTGTTGACGCCGATCCTGAAGGCGCATTTCACCGATAACGCCGTGCACAATACCAACTCCGCCATTCAGGTGTTCGGCGGACATGGCTACATCAAGGAACACGGGATGGAGCAGTTCAACCGCGATGCCCGCATCACCTGCCTGTATGAAGGCACGAACGGCATTCAGGCGCTTGACCTGATCGGGCGCAAGGTGTTGCAGCAAAACCTGCTGCCCGCCTATTTAAAACAATTGGAAGCCGATGTGACACAGGCGAAACGCAGCGGCGTGGCGTCTGAATTCACCGGGCCAGTGGAAATGGCGGTTCGCAAGTTGCGGTGGGCGACCCGCAGGCTGCAATTCAAGGCCCAGATTGGCAAAATGAAACGCAACATGGGTCCGATATTGCAGGAAGCAGCCGGAATTTCCACAGACTACTTGAAACTGCTGAGTCTTGTCGCCATGGGGCATATGTGGGTGAAAATGGTCGAAGTGGCGGGACAGCGCCTTGCAGCCACTGGCGAAAGCAGCGATTTCTATGGAACGAAGATCAAGACCGGCCGTTTTTACATGGAAAAGGTCATGCCGCAGATGCTGACGCTGGCAAAGGCAATGCAAAGCGGCGCCGGCGCTCTCATGGCGATCCCGGCGGAGCAGTTCGCCCATACTCAAACCGATATTGGCGAAAAATGATAAAAAAGATCTTATGGGGCTTGCTCGTTTTCGTGGTGCTGGATGTAGCGATTATTTTATTGCTGCCGCACCTGGTGCCGACGGAAATGATTGCCGCGAAAATTCGCGAACAGCTAAAACAGAAGACCGGGCGCGATCTGGCGTTCAGCGATGCAACTTTCGTTTTTTTCCCCAATCTTGGCATTGAAATAAAAAATGTGACGCTGAGCAACGCGCCCTGGGCAAAAGAAAAAAACATGCTGACGCTGGGCGAAGCGGACGTCGCGCTTGCTTTAAAGCCCTTATTGCAGCGCCAGGTTGAAATCAAACGGTTTATCCTGAACGCGCCGGTCATCAATCTTGAAGTCAGTCCGGACGGAATGCAGAACTGGAATTTCTCTCACAGCCAAGCCCCGGCGGCAGAAGAGGGGGCCGGTGACGCGGCGGAGGGGTTCGGGATCAAGTTCAGCGAACTCAAAATCAGCAATGGCAAACTGAGTTTTACGGATCGGCAAAAAGGCAGCACGGTGAGCGTTGACGATATCGACATGACGGCGACGCTGCCCGATCTTCACAGCGCCTTGCATCTAGAGAGCGCCTTGACCCATCAGAATAAACGGATCGACCTGGTGCTGGATTTGGCGCAGCCGATGGAGGTGATGCGCGGCGGCGCATCAGCCGGACATGTGACTCTGAAGGCCGGCGGTATTGCCATCAAGGGCGCGGTACAGGCCAGCAAGACAGAGATTTCTTTTAAAGAAGCGGAGCTTGCCCTGAATGACGTGCGCGCCAGAGGCAGTTTGAAGGTGAATTTTGTAAAAAAGCCGGCGATGATCGCCCGGCTCTCGATGGGCAAACTTGATCTTGATCGCTTGAGCGCATCTGCTGCTGACAATAAAACCGCGCCGGGCGAGAAAGGGGATGCGGCGCCTCTGGATTTGAGTGGACTGAAAGCCGTGGACGCGGATCTGGTACTGAACACAGAAGGCTTTGCGCTGAAGGGCATCGACGCGGGCCGTTCTATCCTGACGGTTTTTTTAAAGGACGGGAGCTTGAACGTACAGTCCACAGCCGCCAGCCTTCTGGAAGGAAAATTTATTTTCAGTCTCAAGCTGAACGCAGCGTCGGCCGTTCCGACGATGAATTTAAACGTCGATATGACGGGGGTGCAGGCCAAGCCGTTGCTGGAGGCTTTTGCCGATTTCAAAAAGCTGAGCGGCACGGCGGATGCGCGTGTCTCCGTTACTTCCTCCGGCACCAGCCGGAAGACCATGACGGCCAACCTGAACGGTGAAAGCGTTGTTGTTTTTAAAAACGGATCTTTGGAAGGCATTGATCTGGTGAATATCGCAAAGTTGATCCAAAAACGTCTGACGGATGTTGGCGTGGGGGAGGGCAAAACGGATTTCGTGGAGCTTGGCGGCACCTTTACAATTCGCCAGGGCATTGTCAGCAACAAGGATCTGAAAATGAGAGGACCGTTGCTCCAGGCGACAGGCCAGGGGACGGTCGATTTACCGCAACAATATATTCAATATCGCGTGATCCCCGTGCTGACGGCATCCTCAGCGACCGAGGGCGCTTCGGGACTTGCCATTCCCGTCGATATTAAGGGACCGTTTAATGCTATCAAGGTACGGCCTGATTTTGCCAGCGTCGTTGTCGATGTCATCAACAACCCAGCAGCGGCAAAGAAAACCCTGAAAGATCTTAAGACTCTCACAAAAGACCCGGCTGAAGCGTTGCAGAATTTGCTGGGCGGGGGAGGACTTTTCGGCGCGCCTGCGGAAACTCCGCCTGCACCGCCGCCTGCGCCGGAACCAATACCGCAACCTTCGCACTAAAGGAGTTAAAATATGATCCCCCGTTTTTCACGCCCTGAAATGGCGGCGATTTGGGAGCCGGAGAATAAGCTTAAAATCTGGCTGGAAATCGAAATGCTGGCCTGCGAGGCGCAGGCGGAAATCGGCGTTATTCCGCAGGACGCGCCGGAGAAAATCCGTGCCAAAGCCGGTTTTGATATCAAGCGCATTGATAAGATCGAACAAGAAGTGCGTCATGACATGATCGCTTTCCTGACCAATGTGGGAGAGTTGGTGGGGGAAGAAGCGCGTTACATCCATCTCGGCTTGACGTCAGCCGATGTGATTGATACCGGGTTCTCCCTCCAGCTGCGGCAGGCGGCTGATTTGATCATTGCCGATCTTGACCAGTTGTTGAAAACGCTTCGCCACCGCGTACAGGAATATAAAAATACCATCTGCATCGGCCGCAGTCACGGCATCCATGCGGAGCCGACGACATTTGGCATGAAACTGGCGGGCCATTACGCCGCTTTTGCGCGGGCAAAGGAACGCATGATCCTTGCGCGGACGGAAATTTCTGTGTGCGCGATTTCTGGTGCTGTCGGCACTTTTGCCACCGTTGATCCCCGCGTGGAAGCCTATGTGGCGGAAAAGCTCGGATTGGCCATTGAACCGATTTCCACCCAGATTATCCCGCGTGACCGCCATGCGATGTTTTTTGCGACGCTGGCGGTGGTGGCGTCTTCGGTTGAAAACCTCGCGACCGAAATTCGCCATTTGCAGCGCACAGAGGTGCGGGAGGTAGAAGAGTTTTTCGCGCCGGGCCAAAAAGGGTCTTCCGCCATGCCGCACAAGCGTAATCCGGTGCTGTCCGAGAATGTGACCGGGCTGGCGCGGCTGATTCGCGCCTCCGTCATGCCCGCACTGGAGGATGTCACGTTGTGGCATGAACGCGATATTTCCCACTCCTCGGTGGAACGGGTGATCGCTCCGGATACACTTATTCTGCTCGATTTCGCTCTCCATCGCCTGCATGGCGTCATGGACAAGCTGCTGGTTTATCCAAAGCGCATGCATGAAAATCTTGAAAGCCTGCGCGGGCTTATCTTTTCGCAGCCGGTATTGCTAGCGCTGATTCAGGCCGGCATGAGCCGTGAGTATGCCTATGCGCTCGTCCAGGAACATGCGATGAAGGTGTGGGAAGGCAAAAGCGAGCGTGATTTCTTAACGTTGCTGCTCGAAGATGAAACCGTGGATGAATATCTCCCGGCGGATGCTCTCAAAAATATCTTCAACTACCGTCACTGCATCGAACGCACGACGGATGTGATTGACAGGGTGCTGGATGCTTGACTGGAACGATAGCGGCATTATTCTTTCCGTGCGCGGGCATGGCGAAACAGGCGGCGTGGTGTCGATCCTCACGCGGGATCATGGACGCACGATGGGTTATGTCTATGGCGCGACCTCCACCCGCATTCGCGGCGTGCTGGAGCCGGGCAACCTGGTGTCTACGCACTGGCAGGCGAAAGCACATGATCAGTTGGGGACGTTCACGCTGGAGCTGGAAAAAAGCTATGCCGCCGATGTCATGGATGATTCGGTCAAACTGACTGCCCTGCAGTCCGCCTGCGCGCTCGCCGACAAAACTCTACCCGAACGTGAAAAGCATGTTGGTGTCTATGAAGGCACCAAGGCGCTGATGGCGTCCTTTGCGGCGGATCACTGGGCGCCCACATATATATATTGGGAGATAGGCTTGCTGCGAGAGCTGGGCTTTGGCCTTGATCTGTCGAAATGCGCCGCGACCGGCGCGGTGGGGAACCTGATCTACGTCAGCCCGAAATCCGGGTGCGCCGTCTCGGCGGCGGCGGGTGAAATATACAAAGAAAAACTCCTGCCCCTGCCGCCTTTTCTGCGCGGCGAGGGACGGTTTGAGGACGACGATATTTTGGATGGGCTGAAGCTTACCGGACATTTTTTGCTGCACCGGGTGTTTTCCCAGGCGCATATCAACTTGCCGGAGTCAAGGCTGCGGTTGGAGGAGAAATACTTTCAGAGAACAGGGGCAGGAATATAGCATTTTTATTTTTATTTTATGGCTGAATCGCTATACTGAATAAAAGGAGTGATGGTTTTCTATGTCTGACAATGCTAAAAAATCAGTGCAAGTTGGCACGCCAGTACCTTTAATGGCGCGGATTTTCTGGCATGTGATGACTCTGATCTTCGTGAGCTTCGGGATTTTGCATTTTTTTCTGGATGAGACACTGGTGGGCCCCGCAGGGCTACTTGTTTTTGGAGCCCTTAACCTGCTGAGCGCCCTTTTTTACCGGTTTTTCCCCACCAGACTCGAGATTCCTGTTTACTGGTCCATGTTCTTGCTGACCATGGCCGTTGCTTGGTATATCCTTGCCAGTGATGAGAGCGTCACGTCACCAGCGATCATGGTGGCGCTCACTTTTCCCGGCGTGGTGTATTATTTACTGGGTCTTAGGCACGGCATCATCTGGACAATCATCATTTTTTGCATACACACCTTTTTTGTTTTCGGCGGCAAGGAAGTGTTTTTACAAATTATCCCGGTCATTCCGCAGATCAGGGCAGATAGGATGATTGCTGACTATTGGGTCGTTTTTTCAGTCATGCTTGTGATGAGTTTTCTGGTTTCTCATATCATTGTGTGGCAAAAGAACCAGCTTGACAATCAGATCCGCACGGATCCGTTGACGGGCATTTTAAACAGGCGGGGTCTTCTGGAGAGGCTGCAGAGTGAACTGTCCCTCTATTATCGGCATAACTCGCGCTTGTCCGCCCTCATGATCGATGCGGATCATTTCAAAAAAATAAATGATCAATACGGCCACAACGTCGGCGATCAGGTGCTGATTAAACTCGCCAAGACGATACAGGAAAGACTGAGAAACGGCGATTTTGTAGGCCGGTGGGGCGGCGAGGAATTCATTGCTGTTTTGCCCATGACAACCGTCGAAGGCGCTGCGGTTTTTGCCGAAAGCCTGCGGCAGAATATCGAGCAAATCGTGTTGGAAAACGATTCCCAGATCAAGATTTCTGTGACAGTGAGCATCGGGGTGGGCGCCCTGAAAAAAGACGATGTCTCCATCGAAAAATTTATTCAACGGATCGATGAAGCGCTCTATGAAGCCA
>CAYGGT010000020.1:0-24766 GCA_964349475.1 uncultured Rhodospirillaceae bacterium | reverse complement strand
TTGGAGCGGGTGGCGGGAATCGAACCCGCGTAGCTAGCTTGGAAGGCTAGAACTCTACCATTGAGCTACACCCGCTTATCCCAAACTATAAATATCGTATACCATGCCCGGTAAAAAATGATAACTATTTGTTAGAAGTCCGGTAAGATCATGCCTCAAAGGGGGCGGCATGAAAAACGAGACCGGAACGACACAGGCCACACTTATCCTGTTCAGTTTTATGCTGTTTTTATCCGCCGCCCTGATGTTCGCCCTGCAGCCGATGGTGGGGAAAATGCTGCTGCCGCTTGTGGGCGGCACGCCGTCGGGCTGGATTGTGGCACTGGCGTTTTTTCAGGTGATGCTGCTGATCGGGTATTTTCTGGCCTGGGTTTTTTCGCGCTTCAGCGTTGGCGGCCACGGGCTTTTGTATATTGTCACGCTGGGCATCGGCCTTTTGCTGCTGCCGCTGGCGCTGGACCGGCGCCTGATCACGGAAACGTCCGGGCCGGGTGATGTTTTCATGTTACTGACCCTGACGGCGGGCTTGCCTTTCATCGCGCTGTCGGCGACATCCTCCACGCTGCAGCGGCTGTTCACGGCAACCGGCCATGCGGCGGCGCGGGACCCGTATTTTTTATATGCCGCGAGCAATCTGGGCAGTTTTTGCGGGTTGTTTCTCTACCCGCTGTTCATCGAGCCGCATTTTACTCTCCCCGAACAATCGCAATACTGGTTTTATATCTATGTCCTGTTGATGGGGCTTGGGGTGGTCTGTCTGTTGTCAGTCAAGGGAGCGCCGGAAAGAAAAGCCACGTCGGCGCAGCCTTCTTCCTGGAAACAGCGCGGCCTGTGGGTGGCGCTGGCCTTTGTTCCTTCCAGCCTGCTGCTTGGCGTGACGACGCATATCACCACCGATGTTTTTTCGGCGCCGATGATCTGGGTTATTCCGCTCGGCGTTTATCTGCTGACGTTTGTCGTGGCCTTCAGCAAAAAACCGGTCGTCAACTACGATGCCATTTTAAAAATTCAGCCTGTCGCCGTCGGGGCGGCGGTTGCTTTTATCACGCTGGTGTCCAAGGACGTTAAAATATCATGGCATAGCATGCTCTTGCATGTGGCAGCTTTTGCCGTTGTGGCCTTTATGTGCCACATGCGTTTGGCGAAATCGCGGCCCCTTGCCGATGGCCGGCAACTGGCGGAATTTTACCTGATGATCGCGCTGGGAGGCGCGCTGGGGGGGTTGCTGAACGCTTTTGCCGCGCCGGTTTTGTTCACCCAGCAAATCGAATATCCGCTGATGATGCTTGCATCCTGCCTGCTGCATCCGGGCATTCGGTCTATTTTTTCCCTTGGCAACAGCGCGCTGCTTTTAACGGGCAGCATTCTGATGGGGGTTTCCGCCGTTCTTGGAAAATTTAATGCGGGGCCGGAGGTTTTGCGCGCCAGTTTGCTGGTCGGCGGGTTTCTGATGATGCTGATCCACCCGCGCGCGGCGATCATCGGCGGAGCGGCAGCCCTGTTGCTGACCGGCATCTGGTTTTCCGGCGAGAAGCCGGTGGTGGTCGCGCGCAACTTTTACGGCATCATCAAGGTGATTGACAAGGAAGAAAACACGCGTCACGTGCGCGTCTTGTCGCATGGCACGACCATTCACGGCACGCAAATGCAGGACCCGGGATATGAAACGGCGATGACCACCTATTACACGGCATCGGGCCCGCTCGGCACTATTTTTTCCCTTTATAACCCGAAAAACATCGCCGTGATGGGGCTTGGCACCGGCACGGTCAACTGTTACAGCACGTCTGCAAACGCTTTCACGTTTTTTGAGATTGATCCGGCGGTGGTCGAGATGGCGAAAACGCGTTTCACGTATCTGGAGCGGTGTCACGCCAGCCGCCCCCCGCGTATTGTTCTTGGCGACGCGCGGCTGGAATTCGCCAAACTGGAGAATGAAAAGTTCGACCTGATTATTCTGGATGTTTTTTCATCGGACATGATCCCTTCGCATTTGCTGACGCGGGAGGCGATGCAGCTTTATATGCAACGCCTGACGCCGCGCGGACTTATCCTTTTTCACACCTCTAACCGCTATTTCACCCTGGAGCCGGTGATCGCCGCCACCGCCAGGTCGCTCGGCCTGCAAAACAGGCACAAGTTCGACTCTGACGCAAAAGATCTGGGCGCCACCAGAAGCAAATGGATGGCTGTTGGACGCAAAAATGCCAGCCTTCTGCCGCTCGAAGACTTCGGCTGGGTTGCCGTCGCCGCGCCTGAAAAAAACCGGCCCTGGTCGGATGACTACACCAATTTTTTAAGCGCGCTCAGGTTTTAGGGGACAGCATGTTCGATCTGGTTTGGAGCGGGGCGATGGCTTTTCAGCAGGTGGGGATGTTGATCGCAGCGTTCTTTCTCTGCGCGATCGGCGTGCTTCTTTTGGGGGACGGGCTTTATGCGCGTTTCACGCATCTCCGCGTTAACGGGAATGTTGTCGGCGTGCGGCAGAAGGGCGATTGTTATTACCCCGTCTACAGCTATATGTTGCCGACGGGGGAGACTTTTGAATCCACCGCTGACTCAGGATCGAGTTTTACCAAAGGCAAAGAAACGTATCGCGTCGTGCCCTTGCTGGTCTCCCGTCAAGACCCGCTGAAGGTGAGTCCGGCGAATAGTTATGCCGGGTATATTATCGGGATTTTTTTTCTGGCGCCGGGGGCGGGGCTTGCCTATGCCGCGCTGACAGTTTTCCCCGTCACCTTTCTGACCTGGGCGATATTGGGGGTTTTTATTTTTATTGGCGCAATGCGGTTCAGGAAATATATTATTCCGAAGGAGCAGCGCCTTGCTCCCGCAGACTGGAAGGCGACGCGCAAGGCCGAAAGACGAAAGGCCATGGAAAGCCTGCCCGTCCGTCAGATCGAGGATATTCTGGCATCGCCGGAAGTGGCGGCGAAGCGGGAGCTGGAAAGGAAAAATGGCCGTATGGCGGCGCCCGTCGTGCTTTTATTCGCGCTGGGACTGATGTATGGCGGGTACCATGAGTACAACCAGATGGCGCAGTTCGACGTGATGCCCCTGGTTATTTCCGGCGCCGGCGTTTTGCTTTTGCTTCTTTTTTTCAGGCTGATGCGGTAGAGCGGAAAAAATCCGTGCGTATCCGTGTCCATCTGTGGGATATTACCATCATGCCCCATGATCATGCCCATCACCCCGGCTGCAACCATCATGCGCCGCCCGATTTCGGGCGGGCGTTTTTGATTGGGATTGTGCTGAATACAGGGTTCATTGCTGCCGAAGTCATCTACGGGCTGCAGGCGAACTCGCTGGCTTTGCTGGCCGATGCCGGGCATAACGCGGGCGATGTTTTGAGCCTTGCGCTGGCCTGGGGGGCGTCGATACTGGCCAGGCGCCTGCCGTCGGACAGGTTTACTTACGGCATGCGCTCGTCTTCCATCATTGTATCGCTGACCAACGCGATCATGCTGCTGGTCGTGGTGGGCGGAATCGGCTGGGAATCTTTTCTGCGGCTGGGAAATCCAGAGCCTGCGGCGGGCATGACCATCATGGCCGTGGCGGCGGCGGGCGTCGTTATTAATGGGTTAACGGCTATGCTTTTCATGCGCGGTCAGGAAGATCTGAACATCCGCGGCGCCTACCTGCACATGGCGGCGGATGCTGCCATATCACTCGGGGTTGTGGTGTCGGGCGCCATCCTGCTGCAAACCGGCTGGCTGTGGCTCGATCCGTTGGCCAGTCTGATCATTTCGGGGCTGATTATCAGGGGGACCTGGGGGCTGCTGAAAGAATCGCTGGCGCTGACGTTGCAAGCCGTGCCCGCGGGGATTGATTCGGTCAAGGTAAAAGCATTTCTCCAGAACCTGGAAGGTGTGCACGAGGTGCATGATCTGCATATCTGGGCGATGAGCACGACGGAGATCGCGTCTTCCCTGCATCTTGTCATGCACAAAGGTCATCCCGGTGACGCTTTTATCAAAGCCGTCGCGCAGAGACTGGCGCATGATTTCAGAATTACGCATACCACGATCCAGATTGAAATCGGCGACACGGCAAGCGAGTGTCCGCTCGCGCCTGAACACGTTGTATAATTCTTAAAGCAGGCTATCCATGACCAAAATCAAACATATAAAAACAGACGTTCTGATCATCGGCGGCGGCCTTTCGGGGCTGACGCTGGCGGCGGTGCTTGGAAAAGCCGGCGTGGATGCCGTCTGCATCGACCGCGACCCGTCGGCGGCGCATTTGGCGCAAAAATATGATGGCCGCACCACGGCGGTTTCCCATGCCGCGCACCTGGTCTTGCAGGATGCGGGGGTGTGGGAGGCGATGCTGCCGGACTGCGCGCCGATCCTCGACATCCGCGTGGCGGACGAAAATTCCCCATTTTATCTGCATTTTGCGAGCGAGACAGAGGCGAACGACGCCCCGTTCGGCTGGATCATCGAAAACCGGCTGATGCGGAAAGCTTTATTTGAAGGCGTGCTGCGCCTGAAAAAACATGTGCGTCATATTGCGCCGGCAGAGATCGTAAAATTTACTTCCGGCGCCGCTGACGCGGGCGTGGTTTTGAAAGACGGAACAACAATCGTCGCGCCGCTGATCATTGGCGCCGACGGAAGGCACTCGATGACGCGGGAATGGCTTGGCATCGGCATCGCGAAAACCGATTATCGCCAGATGGCCATTGTCTGCAATGTGGCCCATGAAAAAGACCATGAAAACGTCGCCGTGGAGCATTTCCGCGCCGCCGGGCCTTTTGCCGTGCTGCCCATGACAAAGAGCGCGACAGGCGAATACCGGTCCTCCATCGTCTGGACGGAGGAAAGCGCGGATGCGGCGGCTGCCCTGAAATGGCCGCCAAAAGAATTCGACCGCCGTTTGCAGGAATTGTTCGGCGCGCATCTTGGCCGGGTCAGGCATGTGTCGTCCCCCATGGGGTATCCTTTAAGCCTGATGCATGCAGACACTTATATCGGTCCGCGCGCAGCGCTGATTGCCGAGGCCGCGCATATCATTCACCCGATCGCGGGGCAGGGACTTAACCTCAGTATGCGCGACGTTGCCGTGCTGGCGGGGCTGGTTGTCGAACACCTGAAGCTGGGACTCGATATCGGTTCGCCGACGCTGCTGAAAAACTACGAATCCGCGCGGCGGTCGGATGTTGCGCGGATGGCGGGGGTGACGGATGTGCTGAACAAGTTGTTTTCGAACAGATATAAATCTGTCGCCGTCGTCAGAAATCTGGGGCTTGGGCTGGTGGAGAGATTGCCGCTTTTGAAAAGTTACTTTGCCCGGCAAGCCATGGGACTTTCCGGAAAGAATAGACGTTAGTTGATATTCTGTTGATTCTCAAAGATTTTTTCTTGACGGCTGGTTTTAAACTTGGCACCCTTGGAGCATAATTTATTGTTGCGCTCCAAAAGGGGTATTCTGTCGTCATGACCAAATCCGAATTGATCCTCCGGCTGGCTGAATTAAATCCCCATCTTTATCAAAGCCACGCCGAACAGATTGTCGATACGGTGTTCGAAGAGATCACCAAGGCCCTGACGGGCGGCGCCCGCGTCGAACTGCGCGGCTTTGGCGCTTTCTCCGCCAAGCAGCGCAAGGCCCGCACCGGCCGCAACCCGCGCACCGGTGAAACCGTCCGTGTGGCGAACAAGCGGGTGCCTTTCTTCAAGATCGGCAAAAAAATGCACGAACGCCTGAACGGCTTGGCTTCAAGCGGCGATGACGATTGAAGGCTGCGCATGAGGTTCAGCCCGCAGCCGCAGAAGAAACCGGGCTTTTGAATTTTCTGGCGCAAGATCGTGGACGCCGATTGAGTGCGGCGGTCAAGCTGGGTGCTGGATAAAATCCAAAGTTTTATTTAATGGAAAATACCGAAGAGATGGCGCAGGGTATCGTTTGCGTATAACGCGCGCGCTTTTTCATCCTCTTTAATTTTTTCTTGCACAACTTTTTTAAACAACGCTTCTTCATAGGAAGAAAGCGATTTTTTTACAGCCTTGTTGTCTTTGTCTTTATTCCAAACAGACATAATACTTTTAGCCTAACTTTATGCGTTAGCTTTAATTATATTATGTTTAAAAGATTACGTCAAGAGAAATTAATCGTACAACAAAAATTGTACCCGGGCGATGCCGTAGGTGCGCTCGTCCATGACGGTGAAGCCGGCGGGGATAATTTCAGGGGTTTTTTTCGACATTTCCAGCACGCAGACGGCCTGGGGTTTCATCCAGCCTTGGTCAACCAGCCCTTTCAGGGCTTCGGCGCCCATGTATTTGCCGTAGGGCGGATCCAGAAAAACGAGCGAGCGTGGTTCGAGGTAAAGAGGCCGTGCCAAGGGGTCAAGCGCGTCGAAGGTCAGCACGACGGCGCGCTCGGTTTCGCCCAGCAGGTCGATATTGCTCTGGCAGACTTCGGCGGCGGCGCGGTCGCGTTCGATAAAGACGGCATGCCGGGCGCCTTGCGAAAGGGCTTCAAGGCCCAGCGCCCCCGTGCCGGCAAAAGCGTCGAGGACCGTCGCGTCCTCCAGCACCCCGTGATGCCAGCCGCCGTGGCGGAGGATGTTAAAAATTGATTCCCGGGTCCGGTCGCTGGTAGGCCTTGTCTCGCGGCCGGTGGGGGCATTGAGCGATCGTCCCCGGTGAATACCGCTTGTTATTCTCATAATAAATTCCGAAATTCTTTTTTGATTAGAGCAGCTTAAGCGCTCTCCCGGCAAATATACAAGACATTTAGAGTTAATTTTGCTAAAATGAAAGATGTAGGCGCGTTTTGGGGTAAATCATGACACAGAATGTTTTCAGGGGTCTTCAGCCGCTATTTTTGTCATTTTTATTGCTGGCGAGCACTGTTTTAACCACTGAAAATGCCTTTGGTTCTGGCTTTGTCGGCGTACCCGTGGGCGACGTCGCAGCTGCCGTTGCGGCAGATGCCGATGCAGGACCCGGGTCTGCGGTTGGGTGTGATCCGAAGGTGATGGATGCCATGAACGCCGCAGCCCAGGCCAGGGTTGCCTATGATGTCGCGATGGTTGACGAAATTATGGGCATGGCTGAATGCAGTGTTATCAAGCTGTCCGGTTTTGAAGAGGGGGCAACGTTTGAGGCTCGCAACGCCAGATTTTCAGGGTCGTTCGAGGTCGCTCCTTTTATCGCCGGGCCGATCCTTGAGCTGACGCGGTCATTGGGTATCAACGCAGATTGCAGCAGCCTTTCCGTGCGGATGGATCAAGTACGATTTGAAGGCATCACCGAAGGCATCGCAAACCCCGATTTCCAGGAGTTGATCAACGGCACGCTGCCGGCCGGCGCCGGTCCGCTTTATACAGATGGGGTAAATGCCGCAGCAGGGCAGATGGTTTTTAGCCATGCGCAGGAAAAAATTGATCTTTTACCGGGTCTTGACGTGCGGGATTGCAGCGCTGCCGGCGCGGAAGGTTCATGTGCGGTCATGGTATGTGAGGGCGCGTTTGAAGGGCCATGCCCGGAATGAAAACTTTTCCGCTCATCGCCCTGCTGGTTTTTGTCATCTTTGGTCTTTCGACCACGGCGGCTTTTGCGTTCAATCCTTCCTGTGACCCTGAATATAGAAAAGTCCAGCAAGATCATGCGGACGGGCAGCGGGCGAGAAATAAGGCCTATGGCACGCAGGTTATCAAGAAACCCGATCCGTCCGGAGGGCTGACCTGTTTCGACCAGGCGTTGAAAACAACGTCACGGCTTGGCACGATTTTTTCCGATGTCGTCACGATTCCCCGGCCACCCAATCTGACGGTGTTTAACCCGGTGGGGGGGGTGGCTTTTCCCCGGTTTGGATTCGAAGACTTGTTAAGCCGGGGTTTGCTGTCGGTGGAGCTGGATCAGCTGGTGACGCCGGTTTTCAGCGGTTTTCTTGGTAATTTTACCGGCACGCTGTCCGAGATGCTGGGCACGACCATTGGCACGGCCCTGAGCGGTTTTGTAGGGCTTTTATCAGATGGTATCGGCGGCATTATGTCGGGGGTGAGCGATGCCATGAGCTCAATCAGCACCGTGACAAGTGCGATTGCGCGGGTGACTAATCTCGTCAGGATTGTCCTGCCCGGCACGCCACCCATTGCAGTGCCGGGCGTTGTCGGTCTTATCGGTGCCGCCAGAGGGGCTTTGGATTCTTTGATGGGCAGTTTTCAGTCGGGGCTTTCCGGCGTGGTTTCCGGCTTTTTAGGCAATATCACGGGCATAACGATGGGTCCTCAGGCGGATATTATAGACTGCGATCGTATGGGCGATCTTTGGAACGATTACAACCCTGCGGCGGGGGCGCATTCCATTATCGGAGATGGTATCGAAATGGGTACTCCTTATTTTTATAACGAAGAATTTTTATACGGCGATGTCATAGGCGCGGGAGCTGATTTCATGCGATCGCTGGAATCGGCAACCTCTTCCACCGCCATAACCAAAGCTGCTGCTTCACTTATGCTCCTCGGAGCGCCCGGGGGCATACCCAGTTGGAAGCAGGCACCTACATTTTCGTATGCCGCCACCACGGAAGAAATCATCTCCGCCATGACTCCGTAGCCCTCTTGGAACAACCGAGGGCCTATGCTAGATTCTTATCAGCATGAAAAAATCGGCGGCGAAAAAGGCATATGCGGCGGACGACAGTCTTCCGCATTGGAATCTGGCAAAGATTTATCCGGGCATCACTTCGCCTGAGCTTTTGGCCGATAAGGAAAAAATCAGCCGGCTGGCGGGGGAATTCAAAGCGGCCTACGAAGGCCGGGTTGAGCTGCTCTCGGGAGCAAAGCTGGGACGGGCGATTGAAGAATACGAACAGATTCAACGTCTCTGCCATAGCATCGGCAGCTATCTGTTTTTACTCGAATCGGACGATCAGAGTAACTTTGCCAAGACGGCGCTTTTTAAAAAATGGGACGCGGACGTTGATGAAGCGGTTGCCTTTTTCATCCGTGAAATCGGCAGCATGAAAGAAGCGGATCTGATGACGAAGCTCGTCGTTCCGTATCTTGCCCGTTACGCACCCTGGATCGCGCGGCAGCGGGAAAGAAGCGCTCCGTCGCTGCTGGAAGAAAATAATCGCGCTGCCGACGATGCGGAGACGCGCCGCCTGTATCTGGAAGCGATGGCGGATATAAACCCCGACCATGACCGGCAGCAAAGCGCGGCCGTCCTGCGGCAAAAAAGCGCGGCCGTTGCGGCCATTTATAACAGGCTGATAGAAAACGTGGCCACGAATGCCGCGCTGGAAAAACATGACCGCCCGGACCAGGGCGCGCATCGCGACAACGGCCTCAGCCCCGAAATCGTGGATACGATGTTTGAAACGGTCAAGGGGTCTTTGGTGCGGCTGTCGCACAGGTTTCACGACCGGATGGCAGCGCGGCAGGGGGTGGCTGTCCTGAAAAGCGCCGACCTGCACGAAGCGGCCGGCGATGAGGGCCGGGAATATTCATGGGATGAGACACGGCGTCTGGTGCTGCGGTCTTTCAGGAAATTTTCGCGAAAGTTCGGCCGTATCGCCCAAAAGATTTTTGACGCAGACCGCATCGACGCGCCGCCGCGTGACGGCAAATATACCGGCGCTTTCAGCATGCCGATGGGGCCGGGTCAGCTGCCTTTCATCCTGCTCAACTTTACCGGCGGCGTCGACGATGCCGTGACCGCAGGGCATGAACTGGGCCATGGCGTTCACCAGGTTCTGGCAGAAAAAGCCCAGGGCATGTTTTTATCGAACGTGCCGGACATCGTTTCTGAGACGTCCAGCATTTTTGCGGAAATGTTGATTTTTGAAGAGCTTTACCGCAGCGAAAAGGACCCGGACGTCCGCTGCAAACTGCTGGAAAACAGGGTGAAGCATATGCTCGACAACGCCTTGCAGCAGGCTTCCTATTACGATTTCGAGCGCCGGGTGCACGCGGAGCGGAAGAACGGCGCGCTGGACGCCGAGAGAATTTCGGACATCTGGGTGGAAACCCAAAAAGAATATTACGGGCCGTCGATCGAGCTCGACGCGCATGACAGGTACTTCTGGATGATGGTGACGCATTTTTTCGAGACGCCGTTTTACGTGTATTCTTATTCTTTCGCCCAGATCGCGGTCGCCGCGCTTTTTCAGGAATATAAAAAGGCCAAGGCCGACGGCCCGGCGGCGGCGCTGGATTTTGCGAATAACTATACAGAGTTGCTGGAAACGGGCATGAGCCGGAATATCCGTGACATGTTCGAGCCTTTCGGCCTCGACCCGTCGAAGCCTGAGTGCTGGGAGAACGGCTTGTCGCTGATCGAAAAATATCTGGATGATCTGGCGGCCTGCGATGCCGCGAAGCCGGTATTGAAGACAGTGCCGAAAGCAAAGCCCCCCGCGCCGGGTTTTTAAATGAAAAAAACAGAACAAAGTTCCATGGTGCGGCGCCTCCGGCGCTATGCGCAGGTGTCCTCCGCCGTGACGGGGCTGGCGACGCGGCTGGCGGGCCAGAAATATCTGGGGGTGGATATCGACAAGCCCGTGCATGCGCGGCGGCTGATGGAATCGCTGGGCGACCTGAAGGGTCCGTTGCTTAAAATCGCGCAGTTGCTTTCCACCATCCCCAACGCCTTGCCGCCGGAATATGCGGTTGAGCTGCAAAAGCTGCAATCCCAGGCGCCGCCCATGGGCTGGCCGTTCGTGCGGCGGCGGATGATCGCGGAGCTGGGGCCGCAGTGGGAAAAGCAGTTCAAGTCTTTCGACCGCGAAGCCGCCGCGGCCGCATCGCTGGGGCAGGTGCACAGGGCCGTGGCTCTGGACGGGCTGGAT
Organism: uncultured Rhodospirillaceae bacterium; assembly: GCA_964349475.1. GTDB lineage: Bacteria > Pseudomonadota > Alphaproteobacteria > Micavibrionales > UBA2020 > PALSA-926. Next base: position 13,963 of record CAYGGT010000020.1, on the reverse strand, counting down.
GTCGCCTGCAAGCTGCAATACCCGGATATGCTGTCGGCGGTGGAGGCGGATCTAAAACAGCTGAAAATGTTTTTGAGCGTTTTTGAATCCTATGACCGTTCCCTCGCCACCGCGGAAATCCAGAAAGAAATTGCCGCGCGCCTGTATGAGGAGCTGGATTACGAGCGCGAAGCGCGCCACACCAGCCTCTACGGTTTTATGCTGAAAGACGAAAAGGGCGTGCATGTGCCGGACGTGGTGCCGGCGCTTTCCACGGATCGCTTATTGACGACGACCTGGCTGACGGGTGCTGGGGTCATGACGCTGACAAAGGCGCCGCAGAAAGAACGTAACCGCCTGGCGCTGAACCTGTTCCGGGCCTGGTATGTGCCGTTGTATTACTACGGCGTGATTCACGGCGACCCGCATCCGGGCAATTATACGGTGCAAAAAGACGGCTCGATCAATCTGCTCGATTTCGGTTGCGTGCGCGTTTTTCCGCCGCGCTTTGTCGAAGGGGTGATCAGGCTTTATCGCGCGCTGCAAAAAGAAGACGATGGCATGGCCGTCGAAGCTTATGAAAGCTGGGGGTTTACCAACCTCAACAAGCGGACAGTGGCCGCGCTCAACAAATGGGCGCGGTTTTTATACGGCCCCATTCTGGACGACAAAGTGCGCCCGATTGGTGTCGTCACCAAGGGCATCTATGGCCGCGACATTGCCCACGAAGTGCATCAGGAGCTCCGCAAAATCGGCGGCGTAAAACTTCCGCGCGAATTTGTTTTTATGGACAGGGCAGCGCTGGGGCTTGGCTCGGTTTTTCTGCATCTTCAAGCGGAAGTGAACTGGCACAAGCTGTTCAACGAGCTGATCGAAGATTTCGATATGAAAGAACTGGAGAAGCGGCAGAAAAAAGCGCTGAGGCAGTTTGGTCTATGAAGCCGTCATTTAAACAGTTTGTCAAAGAAGATTCAAATCTGGTGATTGAGACGGAGCGGTTGATTCTGGAGCCGATCACGCCCGATCATGCGGAAGAGATGTTCTTTCTTTTACAGGACAGCCGCTTGTATAAATTCATCCCGCAAGATCCGCCCAGTCTGGAACTTTTGAAAAAGCGATATCAAGTTTGGCAGGGCAGGAAATCGCCCGATGAAACCGAAGTATGGCTGAACTGGGCGGCTAAAAATCGTGCCACTTCAAAATATATCGGGCATTTTCAAAGCGGCTGGGATGCGAAGGGCGGCTTTTCTATTGCTTACACGGTCGGCGTTGATTTTCAAAACCAGGGCTATGCCAGAGAGGCGGTTGCTTCCGTCGTGGCGTTTCTAAAAACAAAAATGAACGCGGATGCGGTCAGGTCCTGGGTGGACACGCGCAATCAGGCGTCAATTGGCCTTATGAAAACATTGGGTTTTGAGAAAATCGGGTTCATCAAAGATGCGGATGAATTCAAGGGTTCAAAAAGCGATGAATATATTTTTGAACGCGCATTCAACGCATAGCGGAATGGTTGCTAATCGACTTTAAATCCGGCATCCTTGTCATCGGGGTTTTTTACAAGGGGTTCGGACATGAAAATCGCGATTGCCAAAGACAAGCTGGCGGCTGAGAAGCGTGTGGCGGCTTCGCCGGAGACGGTCAGGAAACTGATCGCGCTGGGGGCGGAGGTGTTTGTGGTCGCGGGGGCAGGGACAGGGTCGTCGGTCAGCGACGACGCTTACCGGGCCGCGGGCGCCACCGTTGCCGCGGAAGATGAAGCCTATAGAGATGCCGATGTCGTGCTGCGCGTCCGGCATCCTGCCGTGGATGAAATCAGAAAGATGAAAAAAGGCGCGCTGCTGATCGGCATGCTCTCGCCTTATCAGGAAAAGGATTTGCTGAAGGCTTACGCGGAGCGCGGCCTTGCCGCGATGGCGATGGAGCTGGTGCCGCGCATCACGCGGGCGCAGTCGATGGATGTGCTGTCGAGCCAGGCGAACCTCGCCGGATACCGCGCCGTGCTGGAAGCGGCTTTTGAATTCGGGCGCTGTTTTCCGCTGATGATGACGGCGGCGGGGACGGTGCCGCCGGCAAAAGTCTTCATCATGGGCGCCGGCGTGGCGGGCTTGCAGGCGATTGCGACGGCGCGGCGGCTGGGCGCGCAAGTCTCGGCGACAGATGTGCGCGCGGCGTCGCGGGAACAGGTGGAGAGCCTCGGCGCCACTTTCGTGATGGTTGAATCCGAAGAAACCAAAGCCGCGGAAACCGCCGGCGGCTATGCCAAGGAAATGAGCGACGCCTATAAACAAAAACAGGCGGCGCTGGTCGCGGAGACGATTAAAAAACAGGATATCGTGATTACGACCGCGCTGATCCCCGGCCGCAAAGCGCCGGTGCTGGTGAATGACGACATGGTCAGGTCGATGAAAGCGGGTTCCGTGATCGTCGATCTTGCGGTCGAACAGGGCGGCAACTGCACGCTGTCAAAAGCGGGCGACGTCGTTGAGGTGAACGGCGTCAAAATCGTCGGCCACCTGAACATGCCGGGCCGGATTCCGGCGGATGCTTCGGCGCTTTATGCCCGCAACTTGCTGAATTTCCTGACGCCGCTGATCGATAAGGAAAGCAAGGCGCTTAAAATCAACTGGGAAGACGAGATCGTCAAAGCCGCAACGCTGACGCGGGACGGCGCCATCGTTCACCCGGTGTTTCAGGGGTGAGCGCGATGATGTGTCCTGAACAAAACACCGGCCTCACGTATTCCCTTCTCCCGCGCGCGGGGAATTTCAGCATCACAAGGAGTATCCTGCCATGACAGAAAACCAGCCTCTGATCGACCAGGCGGCGGGGATTGCGAATGCTGCGGAAAATATTTCGTATGAAGCGTCCAATCTTGCGCTCCGGCTCAGCCAGATCATGCCGCCGGAGGCCGTGACCGGCGCGCCGTTTTTTGTTGTGGGCCTGACGGTTTTCGTGCTGGCGTGCTTCGTCGGCTACTATGTCGTCTGGCGCGTGACTCCGGCGCTGCATTCGCCGCTGATGGCGATCACCAATGCGATTTCGTCGGTGATCATCGTTGGCGCGCTGATCGCGGCGGGGCCGGAAGCAATCAGCCTGTCCAAATGGATGGGCTTCGCCGCCGTCATCCTCGCCTCCGTCAACATTTTCGGCGGGTTCATTGTGACGCGGCGGATGCTGCAGATGTTTTCGAAGAAGAAAAAATAAGGAAATAAACCATGCCCGTGACAATCTCACTGCTCTCATACCTGGTATCCTCCGTTTGCTGCATCATGGCGCTGCGCGGCTTGTCGGGGCCGCAAACGGCGAAGAACGGCATGCGCTTCGGCGTCGCCGGCATGGCGCTGGCGATTGCCACGACGATGCTGCTGCCGGGGGTGGAAGCCTATGGGCTGATCATGCTGGGTATTGTCATCGGCGGGCTGATCGGCGCCGCCATCGCATTGAAAATAGAAATGACGGCGCTGCCGCAACTGGTGGCGGCGTTTCACAGTCTTGTGGGCCTTGCGGCGGTCCTGATCGCGGCGGCGGCGTTCCACAACCCCGAAGCCTACGGCATCGGCGAGAGCGGCGGCATCCATGTCGGCAGCCTGATTGAAATGAGCCTTGGCGTTGCCATCGGCGCGATTACCTTTACCGGATCGCTGGTCGCTTTCGGCAAGCTGCAAGGCATCGTCACCGGCAAGCCTGTCGTGTTCAGGGGGCAGCATTTTTTGAATGCGGCGCTGGGCGCTCTGCTGGTCGGCGCGATTGCAGTGCTTTGCCTGTCGCAATCGGTGATGGTTTTCTGGACGATTGTGGGTCTGGCGCTGCTGCTGGGCATACTCATCATTATTCCCATCGGGGGCGCGGATATGCCGGTGATCGTCTCCATGCTCAACAGCTATTCCGGCTGGGCAGCGGCGGGCATCGGTTTTACGCTGCAAAACAATCTGCTGATCATCGTCGGCGCGCTGGTGGGCGCTTCCGGCGCGATCCTCAGCTACATCATGTGCAAGGGCATGAACCGCTCGTTTTTCAACGTCATCCTTGGCGGTTTTGGCGGTGAAGTAACGGCGGCGGCGGGCGGCGGGCAAGGCGACAAACAGGTCAAGATCGGTTCGGCCGAAGACGCCGCATTTATCCTGAAAAACGCCTCCAGCGTGATCATCGTCCCCGGCTATGGCATGGCGGTGGCGCAGGCGCAGCATGCGCTCCGGGAAATGGCCGACCAATTGAAAAAAGAAGGCGTCAAGGTGCGCTATGCCATCCATCCGGTGGCGGGGCGCATGCCGGGGCACATGAACGTGCTGCTCGCCGAAGCGAACGTGCCTTATGAAGACGTGCTGGAACTGGACGAGATCAACCGCGATTTCAGCCAGACCGACGTGGCCTTCATCATCGGCGCCAATGATGTCGTCAATCCGGCGGCGAAAAAAGATCCGTCATCGCCCATCTACGGCATGCCGATTTTCGATGTCGAAAGCGCCGGCACGGTCCTGTTCATCAAGCGCACGCTCGGCAGCGGCTATGCCGGGATTGATAACGAGCTGTTTTTCTACGACAACACCATGATGCTCCTCGGCGACGCCAAGAAAATGTGTGAAGGCATCATCAAGGCGTTTGAGCATTAATTTTTAAGGCAGCGGTGCGCTTTTTCTACAGATTTATTAGCATTTTCTATTAATTGAGCTGTGGTCTGGACGATATCCTGATAGATGATATCTATTGCTTCTGAACTTTGCTGCGCACTAGGCGCATCGCCACTCAGTTTTTGAGCTATTTTTTCCAGACGCGTTGCGTGTTTACAAAACTCATGCACAAGCTCCCGATCTTTCTCTGCGGTGGCCAGTATTAATTTACACAAGTCTTTTACCGTCTGAAGATCACTTGCCATTATATTTAAATCCTTATTATGGTTACACAGGCGAAAATATACCGCGTTAAAAAAAGTATGTCAATCCTTTTCAAATACTCTATTTTTTCCCCACCCGTTCCCGCTCGATAATCCCGGTCTTGGAGAGCAAGATCGCAATCGGCCGCGTGCGGGGGAATTGCGACAGGGTGATCACGATCATGGCGAGGATGGGGATCGCAAGGAACATGCCGGGAATGCCCCAGATCATGCCCCACATCGCCAGCGAGGAGATAATGAAAATGGGGCTGAGGTTAAGGTTATTGCCCATCAGGTAAGGGTCGAGCACATGGCCGATAAAGGCATGCGACACCGATAAACTCGCCAGCACCATGAAACAGGTGCCCGGGTCGCCGTACTGGATCAGCGCAATGACCGAAGGCAGCGTGATCGCAACGAACGATCCCGCATAGGGAATAAAGTGCAGGAAAAAAGCCATCAACCCCCAGAACCCGGCGAAGTCGATATTAAAGGCGCTCAGGATGGCGAAGGTCAAAAAGCTGTCGATCGCGCTGACCAGGCTTTTGACGCCGATATAACGCTGCACCTTGATGTCGATATTCTTTAAGGTCTGGCGCACGCGGTCTTCGGTTTTTTTATCCTTGATCATCTCGATGATCTTGCGGTCGAAATACCGCTGCTCGTAAAGCAGGAACCCGACGTAAAACGTGACCACCAGCGTCTTCCCGGCGAATCCCGTGAACATTTTGGCCAGCAGCGTCATCGTCGTGCCAAGGTCGATGTACTGGACGAGGTCGCGCACCGTCGGCGCGTGCTCCATATGAAACAGGCTGACGATTTTGGGGATGATTTTTTCAAAGTTCTGCTGATAGATCGGTGCCGCCTGCACCACATGCGAAATATTCCGCCCGATCAGCTCGAAAATCATCCATATGCCAAGCGCCATGGCGAGCAAGGCGAATAAAAAGCAAAAAAACCGGGGCAGGTTTTTACCTGCCAGGGGTATTTTGCCCAAAGCCCGCGCCAGCGCATTGATCAGATACCAGACGAAAACGGCGATGACGAACGGGATCATGATCGCGCGCGCCAGATACAGAATATAAACCACCAGGCAGAGCACGATAAACCCAAGGGATAAGCTGGAGGCGATGATCGGGATCGGCGCCTTTGCCTGAGAGTCTGACATATTCTGGATACTCCGTAAGAGATAGGATGTGAATATTGACATTAGATTTTAGCCAGCTACTGTCAACCGAAAAGGATGTCACTTTGGAAGATGCAGCCCATCTCAAAACGCCGCTCTGGCAGCTCCACAAGGACAGTGGCGGCAAGATGGTGGGCTTCGCCGGCTATGACATGCCCGTGCAATACGAAGGCATGGGTGTGCTGAAAGAGCATCTGCACACGCGTCAGGCCGCCGGTCTTTTCGACGTATCGCACATGGGGCAGGCGCTGCTGAGGGCTGATACCGATCCGGCGATTGCGCTGGAAAAAATTGTGCCGGGCGACATCATCGGGCTGGAGCCGTGGAAAACCCGCTATACCGTTTTGCTGAACGGCGACGGCGGCATCCTGGATGACCTGATGGTGACGCGCTGGGATGACAGAACCCTGTTTCTCGTCGTCAATGCCGGGTGCAAGGACAGGGACTTCACCTATATTCGTGAAATGATCGGCAAACAGGTCAAGCTGCAATACCTGGCCGACCGCGCCCTGCTGGCGTTGCAGGGGCCGCAGGCGGAAAGCGTTTTGACGCGCATTTTTCCGCAGGTATCCGCGATGAAGTTCATGACCGCCGCGAAGGTCGATGATAAAGGCCATGAAATTTACCTCAGCCGCTCCGGCTATACCGGGGAGGACGGCTTTGAAATTTCCGTTCCGGGAGATTTTGCGGTGCCGTTCGCGAAAATTCTTTTATCGCATGACGAGGTTAAATGGATCGGCCTTGGCGCCCGCGACAGTTTGCGGCTTGAAGCCGGGCTTTGCCTTTACGGCCATGACCTTGACGAACAGACCACGCCAGTGGAAGCCAACTTGAAATGGGTCATCCAGAAACGGCGGCGGGAGGAAGGCGGGTTCTGCGGCGCCGATAAAATTGGCAGCCAGATGAAACTCGGCGCGGCGCATCTGCGCGTCGGCATCAAGCCCGAAGGCAAGGCGCCGCTCCGCGAAGGCACCGAGCTTTTTTCCACCGACGGTAAAAAGATCGGCATCGTCACCAGCGGGGGCTTTGGCCCTTCCGTTGACGGCCCCGTCGCCATGGGGTATGTTTACACCGAATTTTCTGCTCCCGGCACGCGGCTGAACGCGATGCTGCGCGGTACGCTGCGGCCTTGCGAAGTTGCGGTGTTGCCGTTTATCAAGCCGAATTACAAAAAGGATTGACCATGGCTGGAATTTTCTTCACCGACGATCATGAGTATATTCGCGTCGAAGGCAGTGTCGGCACGGTGGGAATTTCCGACTATGCGCAGAAAGCGCTGGGCGATGTGGTTTACGTCGAGCTGCCGAAGCAAGGCGCAAAACTGACGCAGGGCGCGCAGGCGGGCGTTGTCGAGTCCGTCAAGTCGGCGAGCGAGATTTACTCCCCCGTCACCGGCGAAGTTCTTGAAACCAATGCTGCTCTCGCCACCGATCCGGCGCTGGTCAATCAGGCGGCGCTGGATCAGGGCTGGTTTTATAAAATAAAAATCAGCAATGCGGCGGAATTGGGGAAGTTGAAGGATGAAAACGCTTATGCGATTTATGTGAGGGGATTGGGGTAGGTCATGACCGCCATCTCCGATCTCGAACAAAAAGATGATTTTATCGGGCGCCATATCGGCCCGCGTGAAGCGCAGATTCAGGCCATGCTCCGCACGATCGGCGCGGCGAGCCTGGATGACCTGATCGCGCGAACGGTGCCGGCGTCGATCCTCGAAAAATCCGCGCCCGCCACCGGGGATCCGATGTCGGAAACGGAAGCCCTGCAAAAACTGCAAGAGATCGCCAGAAAAAACAAGCTTTGCCGCTCGCTCATCGGTCTTGGCTATTACGACACCCTGACGCCGAACGTGATCTTGCGCAACGTGCTGCAAAACCCCGGCTGGTACACGGCCTATACGCCGTATCAGCCGGAAATCAGCCAGGGACGGCTGGAGGCGCTGATCAATTTCCAGCAGATGGTGATGGATCTGACGGCCATGCCGCTCGCCAATGCCTCGATGCTCGACGAAGCGACGGCGGCGGCCGAGGCCATGACGCTGGCCAAGCGCGTGGGGAAAAGCCAAAGCAATGTGTTTCTTGTCAGCGACGATTGCCATCCGCAGACGATTGCGGTTGTCGAAACCCGCGCGAAGCCGCTGGGCATTGCCGTCGTCGTCGGCAAATCCGCAGAGCTTGTCAACAAGGATGGCTTCGGCCTCTTGCTGCAATACCCGGCCACCGATGGCGGCGTTCGCGATCACGCGCGCCTGGCAGAATCCGCGCACGATAAAAACATGATCGTCTGCGTGGCGACGGATTTGCTTGCCCTCACCCTGTTAAAACCGCCGGGAGAATGGGGCGCCGACATTGTGTTCGGCAGCGCGCAGCGTTTTGGCGTGCCGCTGGGCTACGGCGGCCCGCATGCCGCTTTCTTCGCGGTGCTGGATGAATATAAAAGATCCGTGCCGGGGCGCATCGTCGGGGTTTCGACGGACAGCCGGGGCCGGCCCGCCTTTCGCCTGGCGCTGCAAACCCGCGAACAGCATATCCGCCGTGAAAAAGCCACCAGTAACATTTGCACCGCGCAGGTGCTGCTTGCCAATATCGCCGGGTTCTATGCGGTTTATCACGGGCCGGAGGGGCTGAAGACCATCGCCACCCGCATTCACCGGCTGACGGCTATTCTTGCCGCCGGGCTGATCAAGCTTGGGTTCAAGATCGAGAATGAGCACTGCTTCGACACGCTGACACTGCGCGCCCCGCAAGAAATTCTGGATCGTGCGCGCGGTCGCGGCATCAACCTGCGTGATTTCGGCGACGGCCGCGTCGGCATCGCGCTGGATGAAAAATCGACGCAGGCGGAGGTGTTTTCCCTCTGGCAGATTTTTTCCGGCAAAAGCGTGGCTGGTTTCAGCGTTGAAAGCCTCGATGCTTTCGCGCCGGATCGCATGCCGGCAACGCTTCGCCGCGTGTCTTTATTTTTGACCCATCCGACTTTCCACCTGTACCGGTCGGAAACGGAAATGCTGCGTTATCTGCGGCTGTTGGAACATAAGGATATCGCGCTCAACCGCTCGATGATCCCGCTTGGTTCCTGCACCATGAAACTCAACGCCACCGCCGAGATGATCCCGATCAGCTGGCCGGAATTCTGCGACATGCATCCCTTCGCGCCGCTTGATCAGGCGGAAGGCTATCCAATTCTTTTGCGCGATCTTGAAGAAAAGCTGTGCCGCCTCACCGGCTTCGCCGCCGTCTCGCTGCAACCCAATGCCGGATCGCAGGGAGAATATGCGGGTTTGCTGACGATCAAAGCCTGGCACGGCAGCCGCGGCGAGCATCACCGTAACATCTGCCTGATCCCCAGTTCGGCGCATGGCACCAACCCGGCCTCCGCCGTCATGGCGGGGATGACCGTCGTCGTTGTCGCCTGCGACGCGGACGGCAATATAGATCTCGCTGACCTGCGCGCCAAAGCGGAAACGCACCGGGAGACGCTGGCCGCGCTGATGGTGACGTATCCTTCCACCCATGGCGTGTTTGAAGAGGAAATCCGCGAGATCTGCAACGTCATTCACAAAAACGGCGGCCAGGTGTATATGGATGGCGCGAATTTCAACGCGCTTGTGGGCCTGGCCTATCCCGGCCATTTCGGCGCGGATGTGATGCATATGAATTTGCACAAAACTTTCTGCATTCCGCACGGCGGCGGCGGCCCTGGCATGGGGCCCATCGGCGTGGCGGAGCATCTGGCACCTTTTTTACCGGGGCATCCGTTTTTGCAAACCGATAACCCCGTATCGGCGGCGCCGTGGGGATCGGCTTCCATCTTGCCAATTTCATGGATGTATATTTCGCTGATGGGCGCGCAAGGCCTGAAACGCGCCAGCCAGGTGGCTATTCTCAATGCCAATTATATCGCCAAACGCCTCGAAAAATACTACGCCACGCTCTACAAGGGCAGAAACGGTTTTGTCGCGCACGAATGCATTCTTGACACGCGGCCTTTCAAGGACAGCGCGCAGGTCAGTGTTGACGATATCGCCAAGCGCCTGATGGATTTCGGATTCCACGCGCCGACCATGTCGTTTCCCGTGCCCGGCACGCTGATGATCGAGCCGACGGAAAGCGAGTCCAAAGCCGAGCTTGACCGTTTTATCGACGCGATGATTGTCATCCGCGCCGAAATCGACAAGCTTGAGAAAAATGTCTGGCCGCAGGGCGACAATCCCCTGCATCAGGCGCCGCATAGCCTGGCCGATGTCACCGCCGAGGAATGGACGCGGTCCTATTCCCGCGCGACCGGTGCTTATCCGGGCCGTTCCGGCGTCGGTATAAGTTCTGGCGCCGGGTCTGCGCCGCATCAACAAACAGACAAATTCTGGCCCCCCGTCAACCGCATCGACCATGCCGGCGGCGACCGCAACCTTGTATGTTCCTGTCCGCCGATGGCTGCTTATACCGAAGCGGCTTGACATTTCTACTATAATTATGTATACTATAAACAGGTTCGTCATGGGGGATTTCAATGGCTGTCACCGGGTTACTGGCGCTTCTTGACGATGTGACAGCGTTGCTTGACGATGTGGCAGTGCTGTCAAAGGCGGCGGCGACCAAGACGGCGGGGATTTCCGGTGACGATCTGGCCGTCAATTCCCAAGCCGTCATCGGTGTCGATCCGAAGCGCGAGCTGCCGGTGGTCTGGGCCGTTGCCAAAGGCTCGTTCATCAACAAGCTGTTTCTGATTCCGGGCGCGCTGGCGCTGAATTTTGTCGCGCCCGCCGCCATCGGCCCGATCCTGGTGCTCGGCGGGGTATTTCTTTGCTATGAGGGCATGGAAAAAATCTTGCACAAGCAAGATGCCGCAGATGAAAAAAACCATCACGCCCTGACCGCCGCCGCTATCCAAAGCCCTGAGGCGTTGATGGCTTTCGAGCAAAAGAAAATCAAGGGCGCGATCAACACCGACCTGATCCTTTCCGGGGAAATCGTTGTCATCTCGCTGGGCGTCGTCGCCGCCGCGCCGTTCATGACGCAGCTTGCCGTGCTCAGCGCTGTCGGGGTTGGGATCACCGTCGGCATCTACGGCCTTGTCGCGGGGATCGTCAAGCTGGATGATCTGGGCCTGGCCATGGCGAATGCAAAGGGAGACAATCTGGTCGCCAGAACCGTGCGCGCCTCTGGCAACGGTCTTGTCCGTGCCTGCCCGTCTATCATGAAAACAATCGGCATTGTAGGAACGGCGGCCATGCTGATGGTTGGTGGCGGGCTGGTGCTGCATCACGGCCTGCCTGCCGTGGCGCATGCGATCAGCGCTTTTGTCGGCACGATCACCGCAAACGGGGTTGCTCAGGCGGCCATCGGCATGGCGGTTGAAGCCGTCGCCGGCGTCACGGCGGGGTTGCTTGCCATCCCTGCCGTGAAAGTTCTGGCCGGGCCGTTGGGAAAATGTAAACAGGCGTGCAAAAATCTTTACGCGCGGACTTTAAAAAAAAGTCCTGTAGCGCCACCCGTCCAAGCACCCGCGCCGGGGCTTGATATATCCGCCCCCGCTTTGCAAAACGCGGTTGACAGCCAGCTTGGTGTTTCTTTTAACGAGATCTCAAATACAGGCCCTGATTTTGAGCGGGGCCGTTTCGGCCTTGATGGCATGAAACACGGCCTTTAAGCCGATACCGCCGGGGATTGCACCCGGCTGTGACTCTGGTCGATCAGGTCGAGGATTTTTCCGGTCAACTGCTCCGCACGCGCGACATCGGAAATTTTTATGCCGGAAAAAGCGCCGCGGCTCTGGTAGCGCATGCTTGGCACGACCAGGTAGACGGTGGTCAGTTTTTCATGTTCTTGCACAAAATTGGCATGCTCCGCCACGCTGGTGATCTCGCGGTAGCCGATACGGCCGACGCGGCGGTTGACCAGGAACTGAAAATGCTGAAACTCCAGATAGTCGTCGTAAAAGTTGTATATCGTGCGGCGATAGGCGCCGCGTTTTATTTCGTAATAGATCGGGGGGAGCACCACGATGCCGAGAACAGCCAGGGTCATGTAGATGCTGCCGCCGGAAATAATTTTCGAAAGCCCGGTCAGTGCAGCCAGCGCCAGGAAAATCGTGCCGCCGATAAAAGTCAGTGCCGCGGTTCCGACCAAAGTTGCCCCCAGAGATTCCAGCGTCGCGAGAAGGGAGCTGAATTGCGACCGGACGGTCAGGAGAGGCGTTTTTTTTGTCATGCGGCCCTATTGGCGGAGGTTGAGCAGTTCCTGAAATTTAACATCCGCCGCGCCGGGTACCTGCGATTGCCAGAGCGGAACCGGAAGATCGGGTATATACAGCGTCATTTTTTCAATACCGGCGGAGATCAGCCAGTGGTTTTTCCCATCCAGCGATGCTGGCGCCGTATTGTCGGCATATTTCGGGGAGAGCAGCAGCACCATGGTCAGTGCCCGGTCCCGCGCTGCTTCGATGGTGCTGGCGAGCGCCGGGTCTTCCACTTTTAGAAACTGCCGGTCGATGATGCCCTGCGGTACGATGGCATAGCCGTGATCGAGGTGATGCGCTGGAAAAAAAGTATCGTCTTTGAAATTTTCGACAAAAAACCCCTGCGCGGCCGCGTTATAGGCGGAGAGCGTCACCGGCGTTTCAACGACCAGCGGTTCTTGCAAAGTCAGCAGGCTGAAACGATTGTTCAATTCCTGTCTTTCCCGATGCAACGTGGCGGGCTTGTCGACGTCGGCGGCGGTGTTATAAATCTGTGATGCACGCACCCAGGCATCGAAGTCCGGGATTTGCCGCGTCAGTTTGTAAAAGGTCATGGCGATATGGGCGGGGGAAGACGGCTCCGGTTTCAGGTTCTGGGCCGCAACGCCCTGCGTCGCCAGAATCACAAGCGCCAGTATTCCCCAAAAAATCGTTTTTTTCATGTCGCACCCACTTTCTGTATTATATCATAAGTATGATGAGGATCAGAAGGTGAAAAAAGGCCGGGGAAAAGACGAAGACGGGCAGCAGCTGTGGCAGGCTGTGACGCGGAGCGTGAAGGAATATTCCCCCAAAAAAAACAGGCCGGTAAAACCGGCATCTCCCGCCTTCTCTCCAGCCCTTCCCGGCAAACGGGAGAGGGAGGAGCCCGCCGCCCTCGGGAGGGTGAGGGCGCCCGATGGGCAATCTAGCAAAGGCTTCGATCGTGCAACCGAAACAAAACTCCGGAAAGGCAAACTGCCGCTGGAAGGCCGTCTCGATCTGCACGGCATGACGCAGGCGGAAGCGCTGCGCGCTCTGCAATGTTTTTTGCTGGCGGCCGTGGTGGCGGAAAAACGGACGGTGCTGGTCATCACCGGCAAGGGCGGGATCATGTCGGAAGGCGTGCTGAAGCGCATGCTGCCGCTGTGGCTTGAAAATCCCGACCTGGCAAAATACGTCATCGCCGCCACCCCCGCGCAGCCGAAGGACGGCGGCTCCGGCGCTTTTTATCTGCGCTTGCGTCGGCAAGTTTAGGGTTTTGGCGCCGCGCTCAGCCGGGGCTTGTTCATGGCTGGCCACAGGGGCGGCGGATTGCCGCCGAGTTGCTTCAGTTTTTCCCAGTGTTTTTCCAGCACGTCAGCGTCCATCTGGGAGAAGGGAACGACGGCGGCGGCAGCTTTTGGTTCGCTGCTATTATACTTGTCCCACTTTTTAATCAACACCAGCCGTATTTTAAAATCGAAGTAATAGCTGTCCAGCGCCTGTTCGTGCCAGTCGGCACGTTTTGTCACAACCTCGAGAATATAATCATTCACTTTTTTAGGGATGTAGACGGCATCAAAAAAATTATCTGTGATGGACATGGTGTTCATTCCTGTGAGTCGTTATATTATTATTTTTCATAGGATATTAACAGCAGCATGTCAACCGCAATCTACTTCCAAATTCCCCATTTGCGGCGCGGCGGGGCGCGGAGCGGGGGTTTGGTG
>CAYGGT010000019.1:0-24775 GCA_964349475.1 uncultured Rhodospirillaceae bacterium | reverse complement strand
GGATTGTCCGACTTGCGGCTGATTTTATCGACTTCATCGATATAGACGATGCCGCGCTGTGCGCGTTCGATGTTGTAGTCGCATGCCTGCAACAGCTTCAGGACGATATTCTCGACGTCTTCGCCGACATAGCCCGCTTCGGTCAAAGTCGTCGCGTCGGTCATGGTGAAAGGCACATCCAGAATGCGTGCCAGAGTCTGCGCCAGCAAAGTTTTGCCGCTGCCGGTCGGCCCGATCAGCAAGATGTTCGATTTCGACAGCTCAATCTCGCTGGCCTTGGCGAGGCCTTCGTCGATGCGTTTATAGTGGTTGTGAACGGCAACCGCGAGCACGCGTTTTGCCCGATCCTGACCGATCACGTAATCGTCCAAAACCTTTTTAATATCGCGCGGAGTCGGAATTCCCTTGCCAGATTTGACCAGCTGGGTTTTATCTTCTTCCTGAATAATATCCATGCAGAGCTCGACGCATTCATTGCAGATGAACACATTCGGACCCGCGATTAGCTTTCTGACCTCATGCTGGCTTTTCCCGCAAAAGGAGCAATAAAGCGTATTTTTTGAATCCCCTGAAGCCGTTGTTTTGCTCATCTCGTTTTTCCTTTTTTAGTCGGCAGTCCCAAATCCCACAATTTCAGGATAGAGCAGCCGCAAGAGATTGCAAGGCACGTATAGCTTTCCGCTATAATTATCTCTATTTTAGCATGGTATACAGTTAACAAAGGCTAAATGGCAGAATATGAATATAAAAGAAATTGCGGAAAATTTTGACCTGTTTGAGGATTGGGAAGATCGCTATGGCTATCTGATCGATCTTGCCAACCACTTGCCGCCGATGGACGACGCTTTAAAAACAGAGCGCACAAAAGTCAGGGGGTGCATGAGCCAGGTCTGGATGGTGCTGGGCTGGGACAACGATGGCAAGCTTGCCTTGTCAGCGGATAGCGACGCCAGGATCGTGCGCGGCCTGATCGCGGTTGTATACGCGATTTTTCAGGGAAAAACGGCGGCTGAAATCAAAAACATTGATGCCGAAGCAATCTTCAAAAAACTGGGACTCGATCAGCACCTGAGCCCCAATCGCCGGAACGGTTTTTTGCGATGGTGGAACGCGTGCTGGCTTTTACGGCGCGCGATACGTGATACTGCCTGCAAGCGTTTTGTAGTATTGCTCGAACTTTTTGTGCTCGACGCTGTATTGCGTTTTTACCACCAGAATGGATTTCTGCCCGGCCAGATAGTGTTCGGCGTGATAAAAAGGGCGGTCATGCTTGTCAACGGAAAATCCAGTCAAGGTCGCCCATTTGAGCACGCCGCCTGTGCCGACCAGAAAATCAAAGTTTTGATTCTCCAGACGAATGTCCTTGTAGTCGTTTTCAATCGCCTGATGCATTTTTTCCTGGGTCAGCCCTGCCAGAAAAGCCTTGTCTGCTTTAAGAAAAGTAATTTTAACGTCAAAATAATCTTCCGTCTCCGGATCGACACGGGTGAAACTCGCCACTTCGCCCACCGCGCCCTCCGCAGCGGCTGCACCTTCCAGATAAGGGATGGGGGTTGGCTGATCCGCCCAGATCGTTTCCACCCGCGGCGCTTCCGGCAGCAAGACAGTATATTCCCCCTCATTATGCGCATAGGCATAGAATGAGGCAGGCGACGTTTCTGTTGCCTGCGCTGCAAAAGTCAAGGCGGTGATCATCGCAACAGTGATAAAAAATATTTTTAACATTCTCAAATCTTCCACGACGCGGCATTCGCCTGAATCTGTTCTCCGGTCATCATGTTTTTGACTTCATGCGGCTGGCCCTCCGTGAAGGAGGGAAACCAGACATAGGGGATGCCTTTACGTTCAGCGTAAGCCAATTGCCGTTTTACTTTTGAATCACTATGAAACATTTCAACATTATACCCGCGCCGGCGCAGGGTAAGCGCTGTCGCGGCGGCTTCGGCACGGCGCGACTCCTCCGGCAGGACGACCAGAATCTGCGTCGGCGATTTTGCGCCGGGCTTGACCATGCCTTCATCGACAAGCTTGGCGAAAAGACGCGTGATGCCGATCGACACACCGATGCCGGGCAGTTTTTGATTGATAAATGAACCGGCCAGATCGTCATACCGGCCGCCGGAGCCGATGGCGCCGAATGCGACATCTTTCAGATATGTCTCTAAAATAGTGCCGGTATAATAATCAAGGCCGCGAATAATGGACAAATCCACTTTCAAAGATCCGTTCGGCAGGTGCGACAGGTTGTTCATGACGAAGACCAGCTCTTCCATGCCCTTGTCCAGCAGTTCATGAGAAACGCCAAGCGCCTTGACGCGGTCGACGAACCCGTTGTCGATGGTCTTGATTTCCGCCAGCGCCAGGCATTTTTGCGCGATGTCGGCAGGCAATCCCGCCGCGCACAGTATTTTGATCACATTCTCCGGCCCGATTTTATCAAGCTTGTCGAGTGTGCGCGTCACAACCGGCACGTCCTTGATGCCCAGCCCCTGCAGATAACCGAAAATAATTTTCCGGTTGCTAAGGCGCATCTCGACCGGCGGGATATCCAGCGCCTGATACGCCTCAAACATCACTGCCGGCAATTCGGCGTCAAAATGAAGCGGCAGGCTGTCAACATTAATCACGTCGATATCGCACTGGTAAAATTCGCGGAAGCGGCCTTTTTGCGGGCGTTCGCCGCGCCAGACTCTTTGTATCTGGTACCGCTTGAACGGAAAGACAAGATCATTAAATCGCTGCGCGACATAGCGCGCCATCGGCACCGTTAAATCAAAGTGCAGGGCAAGGCGGGCATCCTGATCCCCCTGCTCATCCGCTTGCAGGCGGTGCAGGGTATAAATCTCTTTCTCCGTCTCGCCGCCCTTGGCCAGCAGCGCTTCGATTTCTTCTACCGAAGGCGTTTCAATGGAGCAAAAGCCGTAACTCTCGAACACCTTGCGGATCTTATCCATCCACTGCAGTTCAACAGCGCGATATTCCGGCAGCCACTCCGGGAAGCCGCTGACCGGTTTTGGTTTGTAAATTTTTTGGTCGGACATTTTCTGAACCATTTCTTGAAGTATATTAGCCCACGCATGAACGCGAATAAACATAAATTTTACAGCATTTCATCCCGGCAGCTTGCGCGCGGCAGGCTTCTCCTCAAACAACTCCGCCAGCTTCTCCATCATCACGCCGCCAAGTTCTTCGGCGTCCACCAGCGTGACGGCGCGGCGGTAATATCTGGTGACGTCGTGGCCGATGCCGATGGCGATCAACTGCACCGGCGACCGGGTTTCGATCCAGTCGATGACACGGCGGAGATGTTCTTCGAGATAATTGCCCTGATTGGCAGAAAGAGTGGAGTCGTCAACAGGCGCGCCGTCTGATATCACCATCAAAATTTTTCGCTGTTCAGGGCGCGCCATCAGGCGGTTATAGGCCCAGAACAGCGCCTCGCCGTCGATGTTTTCCTTCAGCAGCCCTTCGCGCAGCATCAGCCCCAAGTGGGCGCGCATGTGCCGCCAGGGGCTTTCGGCATCTTTGTAAATGATGTGGCGCAGGTCGTTGAGACGCCCGGGGCTGGCGGGCTTGCCGTCAGAGAGCCATTTTTCACGCGCTGCACCGCCCTTCCACGCGCGCGTGGTAAAGCCGAGAATTTCCACGCGCACGCCGCATCTTTCCAGCGTGCGGGCCAAGATATCGGTGCTCATCGCCGCGATGGTGATCGGGCGCCCGCGCATCGAGCCTGAATTGTCGATCAGCAAAGTGACGATCGTATCGCGAAACGCCGTGTTACTTTCCTGTTTATAGGTCATGGGGAGATACGGATTGGCGATAATGCGGCTGAGGCGGGAGCTGTCGAGAATGCCCTCTTCCAGGTCAAAATGCCACGCCCGCGCCTGTTGCGCCATCAGCTTTCTTTGCAGCCGGTTGGCCAGCCGCGTGGTAACGCCCTGTAACTGCACGAGCTGTTTATCCAGCGTCTTGCGCAGTTTCTGCAGCTCCTCCGTATCGCATAATTCCTTGGCGCCGACCACCTCGTCAAACTGGGATGTGTATATTTTATAGTCGCCGAACAACAAGCTGCCCGCGTCTTTGGGCGCGTTGCGGCGGGATGCTTCATTGTCCGCCGCATCATCGGCATGATCCTGTCCTTCAAGCTCGAAACCTGGCATTTCGGCTTCCTGCTCCGACATATCCCCCTTGTCGTCCTGCTCGCCCGTGCCGATGGGCGGGGTTTGCGCCGTGGCGTTTTCCCCAGCCTTTTTTTCGTTGTCCTGGTTTTTTTTATCATCCTGATCATCGCTGGAATCGGTGGGTGGTGAAGATTCGGCGGGCGTGCTGATCATTTCCATCTTGTCGATGAGCCGATGGGCAAGTCTGGCGAAAGAAGCCTGATCATGCAGTGCTTCTTTTAATGCTTTCAGGCCGTCATGGCCCAGATGATCCTGCAGCCACGGCTGCCAGATTTTGGCGAGCTGCTGCGCCTCGGACGGCGGCTTGCGACCGGTGAAAGCCTCGCGCGCAAAAAAACGCAAAGCCTCGCTCAACGGCGCATCGGTCATGTTCGTGACCTGATCCAGTTTTTGTCGCTTGACTGCATGACGCAGCGATGCTGCAATATTGCTGGCGGCGCCAGGATAATATGCGGTGCCAATGGCCTCGATCCGCGCGTCTTCGAGCGCTTGATAAGCGGATCGGGCTTTCAGATCGGCCGGCATCCACTGCTGATGAAGCGTTGCGTCGTGATAACGAAGGGTCAGCGCAAAGCCATCGGCCAGTCCGCGGATGTATTGCGCTGCGCTTTCCTCCATGGATTTCGGCAGGGATGGCAGGGATATCGTCTGGTCGCTCATCCCGGCGCTATGTCCGCCAAAGACGACTTCCACGTCGTCACGCCCCGCCAGCGCGCGCGCGGTCGATTGCGTTGCGCGTTTGAAATTTTCGACGGGATCGTAAGGATCAGTTGTCACGGACGAAGATCCCTCACTGCGTGCGGGATGGCAAGAGAGCGCGGTCAAAACACCGCTGATAATACTCCGCCACGATCGCCTTCTCCAAATCGTCGCATTTGTTCAGGAAGGTGAGTGTGAAAGCAAAATCAACGTCGCCCAGAATCTGCGCGTTCTCGGCCCAATGGATGACGGTGCGGGGCGACATGACGATGGACAGGTCACCGGAGATAAATCCCTTGCGCGTCAAGTTGGCCATGCGCACCATGGCAGCGACGATTTTTTGCCCCTCGTCCGTTTTATAATGCGGCACACGGGCGAGGACGATATTGATTTCCTCGGCATCCGGCAGGTAATTGAGGCTGGCGACGATATTCCAGCGATCCATCTGACCTTGATTGATTTGCTGCGTGCCGTGATAGAGACCAGTCGTATCGCCAAGACCGATGGTGTTCGTCGTGGAAAAAATGCGGAAGGCGGAATGAGGCTTGATGACTTCGTTCTGATCGAGCAAAGTCAGGCTGCCGTCCGTTTCCAGCACGCGCTGAATGACGAACATCACGTCAGGACGCCCGGCATCGTATTCATCAAATACGAGCGCGACCGGATGCCGCAGCGCCCAAGGCAGGATGCCCTCTTTAAACTCGGTGATCTGCTTGCCTTCCTTGAGCACGATCGTGTCCTTGCCGATCAGATCAATGCGGCTGATGTGGCTGTCCAGATTGATACGGACACAGGGCCAGTTGAGGCGGGCAGCCACCTGTTCGATATGCGTGGACTTGCCGGTGCCGTGATAACCCTGCACCATGACGCGCTTGTTGTGCGCAAACCCCGCCAGGATGGCAAGCGTGGTGTTTTTGTCAAAACGATAAACATCGTCGACATCCGGCACGTTATCCTGCTTTTTTGAAAAAGCGGGCACCTGAATATCCGTGTCGATGCCAAAGAGCTGCCGCACTGAAACCATGATATCCGGCACTTGTTTTACAGAGGCTTGGTTTATGATGACCATTATTTTTCTTCCAGTTGTGTATAATTTTGATACGAGAGTTTAAGGATAGAATAAGCAAGGTTAATTTTCTTGAGCTGTTCTTCAGCCGCTTTATCGGCGGGGTTGATGTCCGGATGATATTTTTTGGCCAACGTCTTATACCGCGACTTGACCTCTTCCCATTCGATCGGCGGCGCGAGATCCATCACGGCCAAAGCATCAACAGCGGGATGCGGGATGGATTTGATATTCACCTGAGCGCTTTCATCTTCATCGCCCCCGCTGCCCCCCATGGTAAAATTTTGAAAGATGTTCTCGCCGGCAGCAAACTGTTCATACACCGTTCGCTTGGCGCGTTCTTCGTTAAAGCCGGCCTTGGTGGAGCGCCAGGTCGGGCGATCCCAAACGACGGTTTTATACATATGTTGTTCGATTTCCGAGCGCGACATGCCCTTGAAAAAATCCCAGTTCTGATTGTATTCACGGACATGGTCAAGGCAGAACCAATAGTAATCCTTCAGTTCATGACGTGACTTCGGCGCCTTGTAATCGCCCCGATGCGCGCAGCCTGAAATATCACATGCCCGCGTCCGCGTGAGCGCGGTTTCCGGCGGGTGCTGCAATGTCTCCCAGTATGATCTGAACTTTGTGTACCACATCTTGAAATTATGGCGCTCCATGCGCGTGAAAACAAGGAAGAGAAGATACTTTATGCTTAACATAAGCTATTGATCGCGCATTTATATAGTGCAGGTTTATTGTTTATTCAATTTATAGTTGTGCACCACCGTATACTCCCTTATAGTAACTACAGGTTGTATAGTCACGACACGCGGAAACCTTGGAGAGCAAAAATGACACACGAAACATTTGTCCAAATGGCCCCGGCAGTAACCAGCACACCTCCGGCGCACATGCATGCTTCTCTGCCGGGCTCCCTGCAAAGCAGGAATGTTCGCATCCATAAACGCCGCACCAGCATCCGGCTCGAACCAAAAATGTGGAGTGCTTTAAGCGAGATTGCGACGCTGGAAAATTGTTCTATCCATGATATATGCGGCGCCGTACACGACCTGAAAGAACCAGAAACGTCTTTTACCGCCGCACTGCGCGTTTTTATGATGGAATACTATCGCACTTTGCGCTCTGCCCCAAGCATGAACAGTCACATCACCCAGGTACGAGAACAGGTCAGAACCGTCAAGCACGGGTTCTGAACGGCGTGTCAGACGTTCAGCAGCAGATTCTCCCGTTCCCATGAACTAATAACCGCGTTGTACGCCTTGTATTCGGTTTCCTTGATGCCGGCCAGCACGCGGATGAATTTGTCGCCCAGCAGGTCCTGCAAAGCCTTGTTTGATCTGAATTTTCGTAGCGCATCAAACATGTGGGTGGGCAGGTGGTGACCTTTTTTATAGGCGCTGCCTTTGATCTGCGGGGTCGGCTCTATACCTTCGATCAGGCCGAGCAAGCCACAGGCCAGGGTTGCAGTAATCGCAAGATACGGATTACCATCCGCGCCAGGCAGGCGGTTTTCAACACGGCGGTTTTCTGGCTTTGAAACCGGCACGCGCAATCCAGCCGTGCGGTTATCAAGGCCCCATTCCACGTTAATCGGGCTGTCTGTTTCTTTGTGTCCAAAGCGGCGATAGGAATTGACGTTGGGCGCGAACAGCGGCAAGCAGCTTGGCAAATATCTTTGCAAGCCGCTGACATAGTGGCGGAACAGCTTTGTATCGTGCCCCTCATCCGTCGAAAAAATATTCTTTCCGGTCACGCTATCGACAACGCTTTGGTGAATATGCATGGCGCTTCCCGGCTCCGTCTGCATCGGTTGCGCCATAAAGGTTGCATAAACACCATGGCGCATCGCCACTTCGCGCGCGGTGCGCTTGAACAGAAACGCCTGATCCGCCACTTCCAGCGGGTCGCCGTGATTGAAGTTGACTTCGATCTGCGCGGCGCCGGCTTCATGGCTCAGCGTGTCGATGTCGATGTTCTGTTCTTCGCAATAATCGTAAACATCTTCGAAAATCGGGTCGAATTCGTTGACCGCATCAATGCCATACGCCTGACGTCCGCTTTCCCGGCGACCGGAACGGCCGATGGGCGGCAGCAAAGGTATATCGGGGTCGGTATTGACGGACACGAGATAAAATTCCAGTTCCGGCGCGACCACGGGCCGCCATCCCCGCTTTTCGTATTCTCCCAGAATTTTCTTCAGCAGATAGCGCGAAGAAAACGGCACCGGCGTATCGTCAGCATAAAAAGCATCACAAATAATCTGGGCTGTGGGTTCCTGATACCATGGCACCAGCCGCACCGTGTTGTGATCTGGAGTCATATAAACATCGCCCAGCAAAGGGCTCATCAGGCCGCCATCGGGATAATCTCCCGTGACGGTTTGAAGAAATACGGATTCCGGCAGGGGCATGCCTCTTTCCCGTAAAATCCGTAGCAATTTTTCCGCAGGAATAATTTTACCCCGCGCAATGCCGGACATGTCCGGAACAAGGCATTCGACTTCCGTTATCTCATGTTCTCGGATAAACTCTTCTAGCTTGTCCATGACGACACCACCTTGCCCAACGTCTTAACATTTATGCAGTATCATGTCAGAATCCGAGAAAATAAGCACAGTCCCCTGGTATGCTCTGACATCCAATCGGCTGCTGGCGACTTTAGGCGTGCTGGAGGGAGAAATCAACTGCGATGTTTGCGTGATTGGCGGTGGGTTTACTGGGCTTTCGGCTGCTTTAGAACTTGCTCAAAGTGGGTATTCCGTAACATTGCTGGAGTCTCAAAGTGTTGCCGCGTCCGCGTCGGGCAGAAATGGCGGTCAGCTCATACGTGGCTACACAGCGGCTGTGGAAGACCTTGGCCGCAAGTTTGATCCGGCAACAGCCAAAATGATGTGCAACCTGACGCTGGAGGGGCTGGCCCTTATTATCGAGCGTATCGCCAAATATGACATCAAATGCGATCTGCATTTCGGACATGTGACGGCCGCGTTGCACGACCATCACATCTCTTCCCTCAAAAATGAAATGGAAGAATGGGCCAAAATCGGTCACACTGACTTAAAGTATTTAGATAAACAAGAAGTACAAAGCTTTGTTAAAAATAAAAAATATATTGGCGGAATGTTTGACCCAAAAGGAGCGCATTTTCACCCCGCGAATTATGCGTTGGGCATTGCTCAAGCAGCGCAAGAAGCAGGATGTAAAATTTATGACAAAACATCTGTGCTCACGATCGCGCAAGGCAGCCCCACCCGAGTGATCACGGAAAAGGGAGTTGTGAACGCAAAGTTTGTGGTGCTCGGCGGTTATGTCCAATTCAAAGGGATTGAAAAATTGAACCGAAAAGTCATTGCCGCCACGGCGCATATCATTGCCACGGAACCTCTTGGGGAAACGGCCCGTCAAATCCTGCCAAAAAACGTTGGCGTCACCGATGCCAATTTCGTGATGAACTACTTCAGGCTGTCCAGCGACAATCGGCTTTTATTCGGCGGGAATTGTAATTACAGCGGACTTGAGTATCCAGGACAGAGCAATCTGTTGAAACAAAGAATGGTGGAAGTATTTCCCGATCTTGCCAAGGCCGCCATTGCCCACTGCTGGGGCGGGCCGCTGGACATCACGCTTAACCGCCTGCCCAGTTTCGGACGACTGGCGCCGAATATTTTTTACGCGCACGGCTATTGCGGCCACGGCATTATATTAAGCAATCTGGCGGGCAAGCTGATCGCGGACGCCATCAGGGGCACGGCCGAGCGATTTGACGTTTTTACCAAAATAAAGCACGCGCCCTTTGTCGGCGGCGATCTGCTGAAACGCCCCCTTTTCGTTCTGGGCATGGCATGGTATCGTCTGCGAGATATGCTGTATTAAAGGGTGTAAAATATGACGCAAAAATATCGTCTCGTAACGCGCAGTGATCTGGACGGCATCGTCTGCGCTGCTCTTTTAAAAGAAATCGGCATGGTGAATGAAGTTAAATTCGCCCATCCGAAAGACATGCAGGATGGCACGGTCGAAATCACCGCCAACGATATCATCACCAACCTTCCCTATCATCCGGCAGCACATATGGTTTTCGACCATCACGCCAGCGAAGCCGAACGCAACAAAACGCCGGCAAAAAATCTGGTGAATGACCCGACCGCCCCTTCGGCGGCGCATGTCGTCTACAGGCACTTTGGGGGCGCCGAGCGGTTTCCCAATATTTCACATGACCTGATGAACGCGGCCGATAAAATTGATTCGGCGCAACTGAGCCGGGAAGAAATTCTCAACCCGCGCGGATGGGTGCTGCTGGGGTTCATCATGGACAACCGCACGGGGCTTGGCCGTTTTCACAACTTCCGCGTTTCGAATTACCAGTTGATGATGGAATTGGTTGATGTCCTCCGCCGGATCAAGGACGCTGAAGGCATCCTGGAGCATCCCGATGTGGCGGAACGGGTCAAGCTATATCACGAACATGCGACACTTGCCCACGATCAGGTCACAAGATGCGCCAAGGTGCACGGCCAGTGTCTCGTCATTGATCTCCGCCAGGAAAAAGAAATCTATGCGCTGAATCGTTTCGCCATATACGCGCTCTACCCGCAGATCAATCTTTCGATGCACGTCATGCCCGGCAAGCAGGGCGTGAACACCGTTTTTGCTCTCGGCAAATCCGTCCTCAATCGTTCGTCGACACTGGATGTCGGCAGCCTGATGCTGGAATATGGCGGCGGCGGCCATAAAGCCGTGGGCACCTGCCAGATCGCCAATGACAAGGCGGATACCGTGAAACAAGAGTTGATCCAGCGCATCACCAAGACTGGCTGATGACCTATGTCGTCACAGATGTCTGTATTAAATGCAAGTATACCGACTGCGTGGCGGTGTGCCCGGTTGACTGTTTCTATGAAGGCGAGAATATGCTCGTCATCAATCCCGATGAATGCATCGATTGCGGCGTCTGCATCCCGGAATGCCCGATCGACGCCATCGTCACCGACATCGACCCCCGCGCCGAACCGTTTTTAGAACTCAACCGCGACTACTCCATGGGCAAATGGCCCAATATCACCAAAATGAAACCCGGCATGGAAAATGCCAAAGCCTACGACAAAGCGCCGGGCAAGATGATGTACTTCAGTCCGGAGCCGGGGGAGGGGGATTAGAATGTATCGTCTGAGATCCCTGAAACCACAGCCTCAGTGATTACGGCCGGAACCGGTTTCTGAACAGCTTGACCCCGTGGCTCAGGTCCGGTTTTTGAACATCGCCCAAATCCTTGAGCGCCATGTCCTTTACTTCATCATGAAACTGGGTGATGAGCGCACAGCGGCTGAAATCGAGCTCGTACTCCTCGCCGGTTTTCTTGTCTTTCAGCAGGGGATTTTTTTCGCTCTCAAGAATATTTTTGGCAAGACCCGGCATGATTTCAATGCCCATCTGGAACCATTCGACAGCGGCTTGGCCTGATCCCGGCGCGATGGTGGCTTTCACTTTTTCGTGCAATGCATCCGGGATGTCAAACGACGTTGCCCCCATTTTTGTGAAAACATGCTTGGAATGAGCATTGCCGAGCACGACTTCCAGCACGAAACGATCATTGGGCGGCTCCAGCAAATAAGCCCGGAGCACCTGGGCGCTGACCAGCGTTTTTGCCAGCCCGATACCGTCAAGCGTCACCCGCGTCGAGCCAAGCTCCGTCCACTGATGCACTTCATTGCCGTTTTTATCCGTCTGTGTCACGGGATAGGAAATGGAAGAGGCGACAATCTTCCCCTGCGCGTCATGAATCAAAGTAACGGCGCCTGACGCAATACGCTCCTTCCAGACCTCAGGGTCGCGCTGAAAAACAAAGGCGTGCTGGTTCGTTGCGTAGAAATCAAAAATCGCCTGTTCATCCTGCGCCGTCGAAAAACGAACAAATAATTTTTTAGCCATTGGGCCCCTCCCCATGAACCTTTATAATAACCAAAAGGCAGATCAAATGTCACAGGATAATATCAAGTCTTTCGAAGCAGAATCTTTCAAGGCCAGATTATCAAAACTGGCGGCGGCCAAAACTGTTGATGATGCCGTTTTTGCAGATATCATTTACACGGCAGTCAGCAAATACGGCATTGATGAAGAGAAATTCCGAGACGCTTTCGGGCTCACCAAAGGCGCGGTTGAGCGATGGATGCAACGTCAAAATCTGCCGCAACCTAACATCCGTCCGAAGATTTTGCTCTGGATCAGGGCGTTTTTATAAAGCTCCCGGCCTCGCTGCATGACAGCCTCAAAATATTCTTTCAATCTGCCTATAATTGGCAGGAACGGTTTATGCCTATTTGCCTTTAGTGGGTCGGCTTGTCATTTATCAGGAGCGTATATGTGCGCAACATTTTAGAGCATTCTGTCAAAGCTGCCCCGCCCCCTCTGATCTGCCTCCACAAGGCTTAAAATTCTGCGAAAAAGGGAGACGTTTAGAATGCTAAATAAAGGACACCATATTGTCGTCATGGGAACCTCGGCAGGAGGCATGGAGGCGCTTGATAAAGTCATCGGCCAATTGCCAGCTGGTCTTCCTGTATCGATTTTTATCGTGCAGCATATGTCGCCTGAGAATAATGGTCAGGCGCTGTTATCTCATCTGAGCAAGCATAAGGCTTTCAACTGCCAGCTGGCGAAAGATGGAGAGTCTTTCAAAAAAGGAACCATCTATATTGCGCCGGCCGATAACCACCTGTTGGTGAAGAAAGAAACACTTCTGGTGACAAAGGGCGCTCGGGAAAATCGGTGCAGGCCGGCAGTAGACCCCCTGTTCCGCTCAGCTGCCGTCACGCATGGCTCCAGCGTTATCGGCGTGCTCCTGACAGGCACGCTTGACGATGGCACTGCCGGGCTGGTTGCGATCAAGAAATGTGGCGGCGTTACGGTTGTACAGGACCCGAAGGATGCGGCTTATCCCGAGATGCCGCAGAGCGCCCTCGCTCACTTGAAGGTCGATCACTGCGTGCCTCTGGCAGAGATGGGCCAGCTGCTCGAAAAACTTATTCGTAAACCTCCCGGTAAAAGCAAACCCATCCCGCAAGATATCCGGACTGAAGCGCGGATCGCGGAGCGAGTCTTAAGCGATGTTGCGCAAGTGAATACTTTGGGCGACCAGGTTCCTTATAACTGCCCAAATTGTGGGGGTGTTCTTTGGGAAATGAATAACCCTGACCTGCAAAGGTTTCGCTGCCATACGGGCCATTCCTACACGACGACGACTCTGCTCGCCAGTCAGTCGGAGAAGATCGAGGAAACCCTTTGGGTATCCCTGCGGATGCTCGAAGAACGTAAGAATTTGTTAAATAACATGGAATGCAAAACGCTCAATTCTAAAGAGAAAAAAACTTGTTACACTGAGCGAGTGCAAGAAACCAATGTCCATATTGAAAAAATCAGAGATATGTTACGAGAGAATTTCGTTTCTTCGGCAGATTTATAGCCCTTTGAATATGGATGGGGAAAGGTGGTGTTATCTTTGCCTGTTTCAGCGCCCCAACGCTCTGTCGATGAAATTTTTTGCCTCGATAAGCTTTGCAATATCCACGCCTGTCGCAATGCTCATGGCTTCCAGCATCTGCACGACCTTTTCCGTCGCGACATTGCCCGAAGCACCGGGGGCGTAAGGGCAGCCGCCCAAGCCGCCGACGGAGCTGTCAATAACCGCAATCCCCTCTTCCAACGCCACTTTAATATTATCAAGCGCGTGGCCATAGGTGTCATGAAAGTGCACGGCCAGTGCCGCAGCGGGAATTTCTTTTTTGACGGCCTGCAGCAAGATGCGCGTTTTTTCGGGCGTGCCGGCCCCGATCGTGTCACCGAGAGAAATTTCGTAGCATCCCATCTTGTATAGCGCCTTGGCGACTTTCGCAACGGCGGCGGGGTCAATCTCCCCCTCATAAGGACAGCCAAGCACGCAGGAAACATAGCCGCGCACCTGCACGCCGTGTTTTTTGGCTTCTTCCATCACTGGTTTGAACCGCCCGATGCTTTCGGCGATTGAACAATGGATATTTTTCTGGTTAAAAGTCTCGGACGCGGCAGAAAAAACTGCCACTTCTTTTACACCGGCAATGACCGCCGCCTCCATCCCCTTCATGTTGGGGACCAGCACCGGGTAACGGGCGCCGGATTTTTTCCGGATGGCCGCATAAACTTTGTCCGTGTCCGCCATCTGCGGCACCCATTTCGGCGAGACAAAAGCCCCCACCTCGATCGTTTGCAGCCCCGCTTCAAGCAAAAGGTTAATCAGTTGCACTTTCGTTTCAACAGCAACAACCTGTTTTTCATTCTGCAAGCCGTCGCGCGGGCCGACTTCGACGATGCGGACTGATTTCGGATAGGAAATCATTGCCACGTTTGATCCAATTTATCCGCATAAAAGCGCAATGCCCCATCGTAAGCTTTTATCCCGGCATCTGTCGTTGTATCCAGAAGCTGTATTAAAAGATCTTCCACGCATTTATCTTTCTGGCCAAGGTTATAAAGCGTCAAAGCCCTGAATGTTTTGAAAACGCGATCGTCAGGAAATTCCTGCACGGCGCGATCAAAAACGTCTTTCGACTTTTCATACACGCCAAGACAGCGGTAAGTGCTGCCCAACCCCAGAAAAGCCCCGCGGCGGCTATCGCCCTTTAGCCCGCTTGCCAGTGCCTCCTCGTAAAAAGTCGCGGCCTGCCTTTCCTGACCCATGCAATCATGTGTCCATGCGATCTGATAATTAATCTCAGCATCGTCCGGCGCGGTTTTATAAAGAGCCAGCAACAGCGCCAAAGCCTTCTCCGGATTGTTATTCTTCCTGAGTTGCACCGCCTCATCAATTTTCGCTGTCATCGGCATTTTTTCCTTACTGAAGAGAAATCAGCTCATGCTTCTCGCTGACCTGGTCGCCGACGTTGGCATTGACCGCCGCGATGACGCCATCGGCGGGAGCGATGATCGTATGCTCCATCTTCATCGCCTCTACGATCACCAGCGGCTGGCCTTTTTTGACCTGCGTGCCGACAGACACCCGCACCGCCACCACCTTGCCTGGCATCGGCGCGGTCAGTTTTCCGGCAGTGCTGTCCTCATCCGCCACGGAATGAAGCGGGTCGGCATAGACGAGTTCCTCCCGACAACCGGCATACATCACCGTCAGATGCGCACCATCCTGATGAACAACGGCATTATAGTCCTTGCCGTTTATTTTAGCGTCAAAGCCCATGTCGTGAAAAGACGGTTCATGGGAAACCTGCATGATTTTTCCATCCGGCAGGGTCAAGCGTGAATTGTGGATGGAAACGGCATATTCGCCCGTCTCATCCTTGAAAATAAAACGTTCGACATCATTCCCGCCGATGCGCCAGGCCGATAAATCGTTCCACGGATCGGAAGAAAAATTTTCATGTTTCACGCGCCCGCTTAACAGGCCGAGCGCGGCCAGCGCCAGCGTTTCCGGAGCAGGCGCTGTTTTTGCCGGCAGCAAGGCATGGTGATGATCCTGAATAAAACGCGTATTGACCTTGCCCGCCCTGAAGGCCGGATGCCGCGCCAGCCTGCGTAAAAAATTGATATTCGATTTTGGCCCGGCGATATGGGTTTCGTCCAGTGCTTCGGCCATGTTTTTCAAGGCCGCCTCACGGTCTTTGCCCCACGTTATGATCTTGGCGATCATCGGATCATAGTGGATGGAGATAACGTCGCCCTCGCCATAGGGGGCTTCGCGCACGCCGGTATCGACACGTGTGCAATCACTGTCCATCGGAAAGCGTAAAAACCGGATCTGCCCCGCCCCCGGCAGAAAATCCCGCGCCGGATCTTCGGCGTAAAGGCGCGCTTCAAAAGCATGACCGTTGATTTTCAGGTCTTTCTGGGCGAGCGGCAGCTTTTCGCCCTCCGCCACCCGGATCTGCCATTCGACCAGATCAAGCCCGGTGATCATTTCCGTGACTGGGTGTTCAACCTGCAACCGCGTGTTCATTTCCATGAAATAAAAATTTTCATTTTCGTCCAGCAGAAATTCCACTGTTCCCGCGCCGACGTAATCAATCGCTTTCGCCGCCGCAACGGCAGCAGCGCCCATTTTCTCCCGCGTGGACTGCGACAGGCCGGGCGCAGGCGCTTCTTCCATCACTTTCTGGTGGCGACGCTGGATGGAACAGTCGCGCTCGAACAAATAAACCGCGTTGCCGCGCGTATCGGAAAACACCTGAATTTCTACGTGACGCGGATTGGCCAGATATTTTTCGATCAGGACTTTTTCGTCGCCGAACGATGATTTCGCTTCGCGCTGCGCGCCGGATAGGGTTTCGGAGAAATCTTTTTTATTCCCGACAATCCGCATCCCCTTCCCGCCGCCGCCCGCCGACGCCTTGATCAATACCGGAAAGCCGATCTTTTCCGCTTCGGCCAGCAAAAAATTTTCATCCTGCCTGTCACCATGATACCCCGGCACCAGCGGCACTTTGGCTTTTTCCATCAGCGCCTTGGCCTCGCTCTTGCCACCCATCGCCAGAATGGCTGTCGCCGGCGGGCCGATGAAAACCAGCCCTGCCTTTTCGACAGCTTCGGCAAACTCCGCGTTCTCCGACAAAAAGCCATAGCCGGGATGAATGGCATCGGCGCCCGTCTTCCTGGCGGCTTCAATTATTTTTGGAATACTCAGATAACTTTCCCGCGCCGCGGCCGGCCCGATCAGGACGGATTGATCCGCCACCTGCACATGCAGGGCATGGGCATCTGCCTCGGAATAAACCGCCACCGTCGCAATGTCCAACAGCCGGCAGGTCTTCATGACCCGGCAGGCAATCTCGCCACGGTTGGCAATCAGGATTTTTTTGATGGGCACTGACTATTTCAGCCCGTCGATCATTCCTTTTGGAACTTCGATCACAAACTCATCCGCGCCGATACGACCCCTGAGTTGCTCGACAGCGGAGGCCGGGAGCATCTTGCCGATGACGACATAGGAATCATTTTCTGTTTCAAAAACAGCAGGGCAGTTGCAACTGCAGGAACCGCAAGCAAAAGCGGCAGGGGTGATTTCTGTGAGTTTCACGGCTTAGACTCCTTATTGTTGATAGCAATAATAATATAATCCTTCGGGGGCTGAGTCGCAAGTCTCAACGCTGATCCCCGCTGCCTCTGAGCTTATCGCGCATCTGGCGGCTTTGCAGTTTTTCAATGTTCCCGGCGGCGATATCGCCCAGCTCCACGCCCAAGTCATCGGCAAGCGCGGAGAGATACCACAATATATCCCCCATCTCGGCCTTGATGCCGATCAGCAGTTCGTCGTGATTCGTATCGCCGCGCATGATTTTCTTGACCTTGTTGGCCAGCTCCCCCGCCTCGCCCGCCAGCCCCAGCGCCGAATAGGCAAGGTTGTTTTCACCCGGATAGATGCGGGTGGTCATGGCTTGCTGCTGGTATTTTTTGAAATCGATGACGGTGCTGCTCATGCTTTTTTTCTCCAGCCGGGTTCTGTTTTGTTGAGAAAGGCGGACAGGCCCTCTTTCCCTTCGTCGGAGGCTCTGGCCTCGGCGATGCGCTCCGCCGTAAGCTTTATCACTTCGTCGTCGATGCCGCGCCGTGCGATATCGAGGATCAGCTTTTTGCCCCGGCTTTGCGCGGAAGGAGCCCCTTCCCACAGCGCGGCGATAATTTTTTCGAGAGCTGCGTCAAGTCCGCCCGCCGCCACGACTTCATGGGCGAGGCCGAGGCGTTTTGCTTCCGCGGCGCCGAATTTTTCCGCCGTCAGGCAATAGCGCCGCGCGTTACGCTCGCCGATGGCGGTAATCACATAGGGCAGGATAATGCTGGGGATGATGCCGATGCGCACTTCGGAGAGGCAGAACTGCGCCCCCTCCTCCGCCAGCACGATGTCGCAGGCGGCGGAAAGCCCCACGCCGCCGCCAAAAGCATTACCCTGCACGAGGGCGATGACGGGTTTGGGCAGGGTATTGATGGTTTTCAAAAGCGTGCCGAGGCGCATGGCATCGGTGACGTTCTGATCGAAACTGTAATCGGCCACGCGGCGCATCCAGTGCAGGTCGCCGCCCGCTGAAAAGCTTTTGCCGTTGCCGCGCAGCACGACGGCGCGCACGTCCTTGTCGCCGCCTGCCTTTTTAAAAGTCTCCGTCAGGTCGCCGATGACGATTTCGTTGAAGGCGTTGTGCACGTCGGGCCGGTTGAGGGTGATGGTGGCGACGCCCTTTTCGGATTTATAGAGGACATGGGGTTCAGTGGTCATTTTATTCTCCGTAAATTTTCAGGCCGTGGATGCCGCCGTTGGGATAATGCATGTAGAGCACATGGGTGGCGGGGCCTGCGTTGTTCAAATCTTTGAAACGGTGGAATGTATCAGGTGTGAGCGGCGCGAAGGGCAGCACCGCTTTCCACGGGCTGTCTTTTTGTTCATGCAGTCTTATCTGGAATTTTGTTTCGGGCAGGTATTTCTGTTCCAGCATATAGGTCTTGAAATCGTCGGGAATGACTTCCCTGCCACCGTTGAAAACAACCTTCCACCGGGGCGCGGTTTTCATCAGCATATCGCCACTTTCATCTTTCGTATTTGCGGCAAAAACATGCGCCGACAAAGGCGCGTTTAATCTGTGCAGGTAAGTATCGACGACGATTTCCCTGATGGCGGCGGGTTTTTGCAGGTGGAACAGCGCCCGCTCGCCAAAGCCGGTGCGCGCCGACTCCCAGCCCACCATGTGCATTTCCTGCCGCTCGCCGATAACGGCGCGATCAGGCTTGCCGTAGTGCTCGTTGGAGACATGGGAGATGCGCGCACCTTTCAGCAGGTTCGGGCGCTCGGGCATCTGGTCTTTCGCCTCGTCGCCGAAGAAATTGATGCGGGAGATGCCGCCCTCGTAATAGCATTCCACCCGGACCTCGGTCGCCATCGTCGGCACGACGACAAAGCTGTGGTCCTGATCGGGCTCCAGCGCTGCGCGGTCGAGCACTTTTACTTCTTTTCCGGTTGCCTCGTCTTTTAAAAAGACGGAGACCGCGCGCACCTGATTGCCCGTGTACCACTTCGTGCTGATGGTGATGGTTCTGATTTCCGCGCGCTTTTTAAGGCCGATGAGAATCCAGTTGTGCGCGTTGTGGTCGTAGGCGAAGGCCGCAGCGCCCTGCAGCACCGATGTCGCGCGGTGGCGTCTCGTCTCGAAACCCCAATACTTCGCCCCCATATGGGTGAAATCGCCACGGCAGTCTTTGGGCTCGTCCGGCAGCACCATTTCGTGCGGATTGGTAAAATCCGAATCCGAATAGCCGATAAGAAACGCCGGGATAATGGCCATGATGGCGGCTTGTCTTTCTGGTCTGATTTATGCAATCATCTCTTAGCATGAAAAAGCGCCTTTTAAAACCCGAACCTCTGACCGCAAAAGCCTTCGCACCCTATGGCGACGTGATCGAATGTTCCGACCGCGCCGAGCGGCGGGACATCAACTATGGCAATACAAAGCGGTTTCACAATCTGGCAAAGCTCGACCTTCTGGCTGAAGGCGGCAAACCCATCGTCAGTATTTTCCGCTCCTCGCCCGTTCTGCGCCCGATTGCGGTGAAAGTGATGGAACGCCACCCCCTCTCCAGCCAGGCCTTTTACCCGTTGAGCGGGAGGCCCTACATGGTGGTGGTCTGCGCGGCGGGGGATTTTGACGGAGGCAGGCTCCGAGCCTTTCTGGCGGGCCCGCAGCAGGGTGTGAACTACCACAAAGGCACGTGGCACCATTACAGTCTGGCGCTGGACGCTGCATCGGAATTCTTGGTCATCGACCGTGAGGGCCCTGAAAAAAACTGCGACGAGGTTTTTATAGAAGCGGAAGATATTTGTGTCGATTATTGAAACAACACTTCTGCGCGGCAAAGTTAAACTGTTACAGCCAAAAAAAGGTTTTCACGCTTCAATTGACACGGTTTTTTTAGCATCTTTTGCACCTGTCAAAGATAAGGACAAAGTGCTGGATGTCGGCTGCGGCGTCGGCTCCGCTGGTTTATGCTCTGTATCAAGAAATAAAAATATCTCATTGACTGGAATAGATATTCAGCAGGAATTGATCGACCTTGCGCATCAGAACGCCGCGCTGAACAGCGCGGAAGACAGGTGTCGTTTTTTCTGTGCTAATATTTTAGATGAAAAAATCATTGAAAATAATTGCTTTAATTCAATTTTAATGAACCCGCCGTATCAGGAATCCGGCACCCCCTCGCCGGAAAAGATAAAAGCCATATCGCACGGCGAAGATGCTTCGGGCGCGACGCTGGAGGACTGGGTCAAATATGCCCATAAAAAGCTCAAAAATGGCGGGCACCTGACCATCATCCACCGTGCCGACCGTCTGGACGATGTTATCGTTGCTCTGGAAAAGCGCCGTTGGTTCGGCAGCCTTGTCGTTTTGCCCCTGTGCTCCTACGCCGGAGAAGATGCCAAGCGCGTGCTTATCCGTGCGCGGAAAGAGCGCTACGCCCCGCTCGTCCTCAAATCCCCGTTGGTCATCCACGACAAGGGCGGGGCTTATACCTCTGCCGCGCTTGAAGTGCTGGAACAGGGGAAGGCGCTCTAGCCATGCCCATTGACGACATCAAGAGCCTCGTCATCTACAAGGACGACCTGATGCTGGTGCTGAACAAGCCCGGCAACATTCCCGTGCATCCGGGGTCGAAGTTCAAGGTGGAGAGTCTTGAGGATTATTTCGAGGAACTTCAATTTGGCTATAAAGAAACGCCCAAGCTGGCCCACAGACTTGACCGCGACACCAGCGGCTGTCTTATCCTTGGGCGCAACCTCCGTGCTCTGCGCAAGCTGGGCCGCCTGTTTGAATCCAACCAGATAACCAAAACTTATTGGGCGGTAGTTGAAGGTACGCCGCCTGCCGATACGGGCACGATTGATATGCCGCTCGCCAAAATCAAGCTGCCCAAGGGCTGGAGCATGCAGCCTGCAAAGCCGGGAACAGCCGGAAGCCAGACAGCGGTCACTGATTATAAGGTGATCAAGCGCCTTGATGCTGGCCGGACGTTTCTGGAGCTCTCACCAAGGACCGGACGCACACACCAGCTGCGCGTACATTGTCAGGCCATGGGATTTCCCATCATGGGCGACTGGCTCTATGGCCCGAACGAGGCGCGCGGAGAGTTTCCGCAACTCATGCTCCACGCCCGCTCGATCAGTATTCCACTCTATCCCGAAAAACCGCCTGTCTTCGTCGAGGCAGAGCCGCCTACTTATATAAAATCGATTTTTGATGTGTGAAAAAGCGCAAAAGTGATACAGTGTTCTAAAATAAAACACTGGTGTTATCGCACATGAACTCTCCGACAAAATTAGTCCTGTTACTTGCTGCCGTGCTCGCGGGCAGCATGTTCGTCAAATTCGGGTTTAAAGACGCTGCTCCCGCCGCAGGACGGCCGGGCGGCGTTATGCCTGCCAGCGTCGCTATCGTCGCCTCAAAAGACATCACCGAATGGCGGGAGTTTTCGGGTCGCCTGCGCGCGGCGGAAGACGTGCAGGTACGCCCGCGCGTATCGGGCACGATAGATGAATTGCATTTCAAGGAAGGCGATATCGTCGAAAAAGGTGCGCAGCTTTTTACCATCGACTTGCGCCCCTATCAGGCCGCTTACGATCAGGCAAGCGCGGGGGCCGATGCCGCAGCCGCGCAGGCCGATATGGCGCTGAAAGAACAAGTGCGTGCGCAGACGCTGCTGGAACAAAAAGCGATGTCGCAGCGCGAGTTCGATGAAAAGGACAATGCTGCGAAATCTGCTGCAGCCGCGCTGAAATCCGCAGAGGCGCATAAAGAACTGGCGGCGCTCAACCTTGAATTCGCCGAAGTATCGTCACCCATCAGGGGCCGCGCCGGACGCCCTGAAATCACCGTCGGCAATATGGTGCAGGCGGGGCAGCAGGTTTTGACGACCGTTCAATCCCTCGACCCCATCTATGCTGATTTCGACATGGACGAGCAGACTTATCTGCGCGTGATGAAATCCATCCGCTCTGAAAACAGGGGATCCGAGATGCCTGTTTTCATGGCTCTGGCCGACGAGGGCGAATTCACGCGGGAAGGAAAAATACGCTCCTTCGACAACCAGCTGAGCCTTGATTCCGGCACCCTGCGTGTGCGGGCCGAATTCGACAACCCCGACGGCTTTCTGACGCCGGGCCTGTTCGTGCGCGTGCGCTTGGGCGGAGCCGACAAAAAGAAATCCCTGCTCATCAACGACGCCGCCATCGGCACCGACCAGAACCGCAAGTTCGTCTATGCCGTCGATAAAGAAGGCAACGTCGGCTATCGCCCCATCGTGCCGGGGCCTTTGAGCGAAGGCATGCGCGTCATCGAACAGGGCTTGCAGGAAGGCGACCGGATCGTGGTCAACGGCCTGATGCGCGTGCATCCGGGCATGAAGGTGCAGCCTGTGATCGTCGCCATGGATACGCTCAAGCCCGCAGGCGCGCCGGAGCAGGAACAACCGGAACAGGGGCCGCCCAAATAATGGATATCTCGCGGTTTTTCATCGACCGTCCGATTTTCGCAGGCGTCTTGTCCATTATGATCTTTCTGGCGGGGCTTGTGTCCCTGCCCCTTTTGCCGGTGTCCGAATACCCCAGCGTTTCGCCGCCTTCGGTCGTGGTGCGCGCCATGTATCCCGGCGCCAATCCCAAAGTCATCGCCCAGACCGTCGCCACGCCGCTGGAAGAGCAGATCAACGGCGTCGAAGGCATGCTTTATATGTCATCGCAATCGACCGCCGACGGGCAGATGGCCATTACCATCACCTTCAAGCTCGGCACCGACGCGGATCAGGCGCAGCAGCTGGTGCAAAACCGCGTGGCGCAGGCCCTGCCCCGCCTGCCCGACATTGTGCGGCAGTTCGGTGTGACCACGGTCAAAAGCTCCTCCAGCCTCACCATGGTGGTGCATATGACTTCGCCCGACGGGCGCTATGACACCGATTACCTGCGCAATTTCGCGGCGCTGAACGTCAAGGACAGGCTTTCCCGCCTCAAGGGCATCGGCGAGGTGATGCTGTTCGGCGGCGGCGATTACGCCATGCGCATCTGGCTCGACCCCGGAAAAATAGCGGCGCTGGGCCTCACCGCCACGGACGTGGTGAACGCCATACGCGAACAGAATGTGCAGGCGGCGGCGGGCATGATCGGCGGGCAGCCGAACAACAACCCGCTGGCTTTCGAGCTTCTGGTCAACGCGCAAGGGCGTTTGCAGACCGAAGAGCAGTTCGGAGACATCATCCTGAAAAGTTCGGATACCGGCGGCATTTCGCGCCTGAAGGACGTGGCGCGCATCGAGCTTGGCTCCAACCAGTACGCGCTGCGCTCCCTGCTCGACAACAAGGCGGCTTCGGCCATCGCCATCTTTCAGGCACCCGATTCCAACGCCATCCAGCTTTCCAACGACGTGCGCGCCATGATGGCCGAACTGAAAAAGACATTCCCCGAGGGCGTGGATTACACCATCGTCTATGACCCCACGCGCTTCGTGCAGGCCAGCATCGATTCCGTCATCCGCACGCTGCTGGAGGCGATTACGCTGGTCGTGCTGGTCGTCATCGTCTTTTTGCAGACATGGCGGGCCTCGGTCATCCCTCTGCTGGCGGTGCCGGTTTCCATCGTCGGCACCTTCGCCGTCATGCACCTGTTCGGCTTTTCCATCAATAACCTCACGCTGTTCGGCATGGTGCTGGCCATCGGCATCGTCGTCGATGACGCCATTGTCGTGGTCGAGAACGTGGAGCGGAATATCGAGGAGGGTTTAAGCCCGCGCGACGCCACCTATAAAGCCATGCAGGAAGTATCGGGCCCCATCATCGCCATCGCGCTCACGCTCTGCGCCGTGTTCATTCCGCTCGCCTTTATCAGCGGGCTGACAGGGCAGTTCTACCGCCAGTTCGCGCTGACCATCGCCATTTCAACGGTGATTTCGGCCTTCAATTCGCTGACCTTAAGCCCTGCGCTGGCCGCCCGCCTGTTGCAGAACCCGGACGCGCCGCAGGACAAGCTGGCCCGTATTCTCGACGCCTTTTTCGGCTGGTTCTTCCGCGGCTTCAACCGCTTTTTCAAGAAAGCGTCGGGCGGATACGCCTATAGCCTCGGCGGGTTCCTGAAGCGCAAGGCGCTGGCTTTCTCGCTTTATGCCTGCCTGATCGCGGCGGCAGTCGTACTGCTCAATATCGTGCCGCGCGGCTATATTCCCACGCAGGACAAGCAATACCTTATCGCCTTCGCCCAATTGCCATCGGGCGCGTCGCTCGACCGCACCGATGCCGTCATCCGCCGCATGAGTGATATAGGATTGGCTATGCCGGGCGTGGAAAACGCCGTTGCCTTCCCCGGTCTTTCCATCAACGGTTTCGCCGCAAGTTCGAGCGCGGGCATCGTCTTTTTCTGCCTGAAGCCCTTCGAGGAACGCACGACACCCGATCTTTACGGCCCCGCCATTGCGGGCCGACTGATGGGGAAGATGATGCAGATCGAGGACGCCTTCGTCGGCGTCTTCCCGCCACCGCCTGTGGATGGCCTCGGCATGATCGGGGGCTTCCGCCTGCAGATACAAGATAAGGCCGACCTTGGCGACGAGGCGCTGTATCAGGCCGTCATGGCCACGCAGATGAAGGCGTGGCAGACCCCTGCGCTTGCCAACGTCTTTTCCAGCTACCAGATCAACGTGCCGCAGCTTTTCGTCGATCTCGACCGCGCGCGGGCCAAACAGCTGGGCATTCCGGTTACCAACGTCTTCGACACGATGCAGATTTATCTGGGCTCGCTCTACGTCAACGACTTCAACCGCTTTGGC
>CAYGGT010000018.1:0-26124 GCA_964349475.1 uncultured Rhodospirillaceae bacterium | reverse complement strand
CCCGTTGAAACCGAATTTGGCCGCAAGCGTCAGATAGACCAATCAAGCTGCAACAAGGATTATTCCTGCGTTAAAGGCTTCTGCCCAAGTTTCGTCACCATCACCGGCGGCGGCCTTAAAAAGCCCGAAGCCGCAAAAACGGATGGCATGGAAGCATTATTTCAGGACATGCCGGAACCGGCATTGAGCAATCTTGATAAACCGGAAGCCATTCTCGTCACCGGCATCGGCGGCACCGGTGTCGTCACCATCGGCGCTATTCTTGCCATGGCGGCGCATCTTGAAGGCAAGGGCGCCACCACCATGGACCAGACCGGCCTGGCGCAAAAAGGCGGCGCCGTCACCAGCCACATTCGCATCGCGAAGACGCCCGCCGACATCCATACCGTTCGCCTTGGCATCGCGCATGCCACGACCATCATCGCCTGTGACATGCTCGTCACCGCTGATGGCGACTGCCTCTCCAAAATCCGCCCCGGTGAAACAAAAATCATTCTCAACGCGCACAAGGCGCAAACGGGTGAATTCACGCAAAAGCCCGATTGGAAAATTCCTGTCGATCAAATCACTGCATCTATCGGCGCACTGTGCGGGAAGGATAACCTCTCCACCCTGAACGCGACGGGAATAGCGACGGCGCTGCTGGGCGACTCCATCGCCACCAACATGTTCATGCTGGGATACACGTATCAAAAGGGGCTGATCCCCATTTCACAGGCGGCGATCCTCCGCACCATCGAGCTGAACGCCGCCGCTGTCGCCATGAACCAGAAGGCTTTCATCTGGGGACGACGCGCCGCCTTTAATCTTGCGAAGGTGCAGGAAATCACCACGCCGCTAAAATCCGCCGACGGCTCAGATCGCCACCGCGACCTGTCGCAGACGCTGGATGAAACGATCGAGCGCCGCATTGCCTCCCTCACCGGTTATCAAAGCGCTGCCTATGCACGGCAATACAAGACTCTCGTTGACGTCGTCCGCGCCGCCGACAAAGGCGGCAAACTGACCGAGGCCGTTGCCAGATATTATTATAAGCTGATGGCCTATAAGGATGAATACGAAGTCGCAAGGCTCTACACCGACGGACAGTTCCTGTCGCAGATAAAGCAAACATTTGACGGCGACATCAAAATCAAATTCAACATGGCCCCTCCCCTGCTCGCCCGCCGCGACCCGGAAACCGGCCATCTGCAGAAAATGGAATTCGGCCCCTGGATGCTGAATGCGTTCAAAGTGCTGGCCAAGCTCAAATTCCTGCGCGCCACGCCGCTGGATATATTCGGCCACAGCGCTGAGCGCCGGATGGAACGCCAACTGATCGTGGATTATAAACAAACGATTGAAAAGCTTCTCTCAGGACTCACGTCTGAAAACCATGCCCTCGCCGTCGCTATCGCATCCATCCCCGAACACATCCGCGGCTACGGCCACGTAAAGGAAAAGCACCTCGCCGAGGCAAAAAAGCAAGAAGCGGAATTGCTGAAAAAATTCAGCACTCCCCTGCTGGATCGGCAGAAAGCGGCTTAAACCGTAAATTGCTATACTTTACGCCGCTTCAATCTGCTTGAGCGCCTGGCTTAGCTTTGTCCGAACATTTTCGGCGTCACGCATGGTTTCTTTTTGCTCTTCAACCACTTCTTCCGGAGCTTTGGCGAGGAAGCCGGGGTTGGAGAGCATGCGGTGGATTTTTTCGATGTTCTGCGAGACTTTCTCGATCTCTTTTTTCAGCCGCGCACGTTCCTGATCTATATCGACGACATCGGCGATCGGCAGAATAATATTTGCTTCATCCAGCACGATCTGTATCGCGCCTTTTGGCGCAGCGACTTCGGAAACGGCGGCAGTCTCCAGCCGCGCCAGCCGGCAAATAATGTCGGTGTAGGTTTTCAGGCGCGTCTGGTTGACGGCGCTCGCCCCTTTCAGCAGCATCGTAATTTTCGCCGCTGCAGGCACGTTCATATCGGCGCGGACGCTGCGGATGTCGGAGATCAGCCGCACGACCCAGTTCATTTCCTCCTGCGCCGCCTTGTCGGTGATGTTGGCATCGAACACCGGCCACATCTTTGTTTGCAGCCAGTCTTCTTTGCCGGTGATTTCCTTGCCGAGCAGATGCGCGTGCAGCTCTTCGGTCAGGAACGGCATGATCGGGTTGAGCAGCAGCAAAAGCTGATCCAGCACCCAGCCGGTGGTTTCACGCACTTCCTGCTTGAGACTTTCGTCAGCGCCATTCAGGAGAGGCTTGGTAAATTCGATATACCAGTCGCAAAATGTCCCATACGTGAAATGATACAGATGCGAGGCAGTATCATTGAACCTGAATGCATCGAGAGCTTCGGCGGTTTTTTTGCTGACTGCCGCCAGCTCGCTCACGATCCACTTATTGATGATGTGCCTGTTGTTTTCCGGCTTGAACCCGGCGGCGAGCACACAGCCGTTCATCTCGCAAAACCGCGCCGCATTCCAGAGCTTCGTGGTGAAGTTGCGGTAGACCTCGACGCGGCTGGCCGACAGCTTTACATCCCGCCCCTGTGCCGCCAGCGCCGTCAGCGTGAAGCGCAACGCATCGACGCCGAATTCATCCGCCAGTTCCAGCGGATCAATGATGTTGCCTTTGGACTTTGACATCTTCTGGCCTTTTTCGTCGCGGACGAGCGCGTGAATGTAGACCTTGCGGAACGGCACATCACCCATGAAGTGCATGCCCATCATCATCATGCGGGCGACCCAGAAGAAGATAATGTCAAACCCAGTCACCAGCGTTTCGGCGGGGTAATAACGCTGCACTTCCGCCGTCTTGTCCGGCCAGCCGAGAGTCGAGAACGGCCAGAGGGCGGAAGAAAACCATGTATCCAGCACATCGGCGTCGCGTTCCAGCTTGACGCTGGCGCCGAATTTTTCGACCGCTTCGGCATAAGCTTCTTCTTCCGTCTCGGCAACGAAAATGGATCCCTCCGGCCCGAACCACGCGGGAATCTGGTGTCCCCACCATATCTGGCGACTGATGCACCACGGCTGGATATTGTTCATCCATTC
Source organism: uncultured Rhodospirillaceae bacterium (assembly GCA_964349475.1). Taxonomy (GTDB): domain Bacteria; phylum Pseudomonadota; class Alphaproteobacteria; order Micavibrionales; family UBA2020; genus PALSA-926. The sequence continues at coordinate 23,091 of CAYGGT010000018.1, read as the reverse complement.
GTAATAGGTCTTGGTCCAGTTGGCGGGGACAAACTGCGTGCGCCCCTCCTCCACCGCCTTGATCGCGGGGGCAGCCAGCGTTTTGGCATCAACATACCACTGGTCGGTCAGCATCGGTTCCAGTACGACGCCAGAACGGTCACCATAGGGCAACATGTAGACATGGGCTTCTTCTTTCTCGATCAATTCCAGAGCTTCCATCTCTGCCAGAATTTTTTTGCGCGCTTCATAGCGATCCAGCCCCCGATATTCATCCGGCGCATTGTCATTGAGCTTCGCATCTTTGTCGAAAATAGCAACCATCGGCAGCTTATGGCGTTTGCCGACTTCGAAGTCGTTGAAATCGTGCGCCGGCGTGATCTTTACAGCACCCGATCCTTTTTCCGGATCGGCGTATGCGTCGGCGATGATCGGGATGGCGCGGCCAACAATCGGCAGGATCGCGAATTTACCAACCAGATCCTTGTAGCGTTCGTCTTGCGGGTGAACGGCCACCGCCGTGTCGCCGAGCATGGTTTCCGGGCGCGTGGTGGCAACGACGATAAAACGCTCCGTATCGCCTTCCACCGGATAGCGGAAATGCCACATATGGCTTTTGGCTTCTTTCTGCTCGACCTCAAGGTCGGAAATAGCGGTGTGCAGCTTCGGGTCCCAGTTGACCAGGCGCTTGTCACGGTAAAGCAGTTTCTCTTTATAGAGCTGAACGAACACCTTACGGACAGCTTTATTCAAGCCTTCATCCATTGTGAAGCGCTCGCGCTTCCAATCCGGCGTGGCGCCAAGACGACGGAGCTGGGTCGTGATCGTATTGCCGGACTCTTCTTTCCATTCCCAAACGCGCTTCAGGAATCCGTCGCGGCCTAAATCGTGGCGGGTTTTGCCGTCTTTGGCGAGCAGCCGTTCCACCACCATCTGCGTTGCGATCCCGGCATGGTCTGTCCCCGGTTGCCAGAGCACATCCTTGCCCTGCATACGTTCATACCGGCTGAGAATATCCTGCAACGTCATATTCAGCGCATGGCCCATATGCAGGCTGCCGGTCACGTTGGGCGGCGGCATGGGGATACAATAGGCCGTTTTATTGCTTTTTACATCGGTCGCAAAAACACCTGACTTCTCCCAAGCTTGATAGCGTTTCTGTTCCACATCTTTGGATTGGAAGGTTTTATCCAGCATTTTTTATACTTTCTTTTATTATGTCGATTGTAGATAATGCCTAAATACCGTTGATTTGTGAAGGCTTTTTGCACAGAATGAGGAGCGCAATCAAAAAAGGAATGTCTTATGGCCCCGACCCGCATTGAAACCGATTCCATGGGCGAAGTGGAAGTGCCTGCCGATAAATACTGGGGCGCGCAAACGCAGCGTTCGCTGGAGAATTTTAAAATCGGCACGGAAAAGATGCCGCTGCCGCTTGTGCGCGCCCTGGGGGTGCAGAAAAAAGCCGCCGCATTGGCAAATATGGAATTAGGCATTCTCGATGCAACAATCGGCCAGGTCATTGTCCAGGCCGCAGAAGCCGTCATGGACGGCAGTTTGAACGACCACTTCCCGCTGGTCGTCTGGCAAACGGGGTCAGGCACCCAGACGAACATGAATATCAACGAAGTTGTCTCCAACCGCGCGATTGAAATCCTCGGCGGCACTGTCGGTTCCAAGTCACCGGTTCATCCGAACGATCACGTCAACATGGGGCAGTCGTCGAACGACACGTTCCCGACCGTCATGCACATTGCCGCCGTCGAGCAATTGCACCATGAACTTATTCCTGCGCTGGAACATCTGCACTCGGCGCTGCAAAAGAAGTCTTTCGAATTCAAGGATATCATTAAAATCGGCCGCACCCATTTGCAGGACGCAACGCCGGTTACGCTTGGCCAGGAATTTTCCGGCTATGCCACGCAAATAAAATATGGCATTGCCCGCATCAAATCCTGCCTGCCGCGCCTTTCGCAGCTGGCGCAGGGCGGGACAGCGGTCGGCACCGGCCTGAACTGCAAAAAGGGTTTTGCGGAGATGTTTGCCAAGCAAGTGTCGCATATCACCGCTTTGTCTTTCTCTACGGCAGAAAATAAATTCGAGGCGATGGCGGCGCATGACGCCATTGTAGAAACATCAGGCGCTGCGAATACCCTCGCCTGCTCGCTGATGAAAATCGCCAACGACATCCGCCTGCTCGGCTCTGGCCCGCGCTGCGGAATCGGCGAAATCAGCCTACCGGAAAACGAACCCGGTTCCTCCATCATGCCCGGCAAAGTCAATCCGACGCAGTCCGAAGCCATGACGATGGTCTGCGCGCAGATCATGGGCAATCATACCACCATCAGCATCGCAGGCAGCAACGGGCATTTTGAACTCAATGTTTTCAAACCCGTGATGATCTATAACCTGCTGCAATCCATCCGCCTGCTCACCGATGCCTGCCGCAGTTTTACCGACAACTGTGTGATCGGCATCGAAGCCAATACCGACCGTATCAAAAAACTTTTGAATGACAGCCTGATGCTGGTCACGGCGCTCAACCCCGTCATCGGCTACGATAACGCCGCCAAGATTGCCAAAAAGGCGCACCACGACGGCAAGACGCTGAAAGAAGTGGTCATGGAAATGAAGCTGCTGACAGAGGACGAATTCGATCGAGCGGTGCAGCCGGAGAAAATGATTGGGCCAAGAGACTAACCTGAAACGCTCCGTCACCGTCGCCGGGCACCGCACCAGCATCACGCTGGAAGGCGCATTCTGGGACTCGCTCAAGGAAATCGCCGACCAGCGCGGGCAGTCCGTCAATATCCTGATCGCCGAGATCGACAAGCAGCAGCCGGAAAACCTTTCAAGCGCCTTGAGGGTTTTTATCTTGGGTTATTACAAGGGATAAGACAGCGCGCGCCGCTTTGCGGCTGGGGCTTTCGGGATCACCCAGGCCGATCTTGATCAGGGCTTCACGGAAACCCATCAGCTGTATGCCACGCGCCTCTTTTTTGTCCAGCAGCGTCAGAAGTTCCCGCGCCATTTCCTGCGGCACGCAGCGTTCCTGAATCAATTCCGGCACCACAGGACGATTGAGAAGAATGTTGACCAAATTCACGTAAGGCGTTTTGATCAGGCGCCGCGCCAGCCAGGCTGAAAGCGGGTTTACTTTATAGGCTATAATATGCGGCGTGTCCGTCAGCGCCAGTTCCAGCGATACAGTGCCGGAGGCTGCCAGCGCGATCATGCTTGCCGAAAAACAGTCGAATTTGTCGTCGTCCTGATCGATCAGAATCGGATTGATGCCTCTGCCGGCAAAAAAATTTTCAATGTACGGCTTTAGATGCGGCAGCGTCGGGAGGACGATCACCATGTCATGCCTGTCGCGCAAAAGCATGTCCGCCGTTTCGCTGAAAGCCCCCAGCAGGCGGGTCAGCTCGCTCATGCGGCTGCCAGGCAGCATGCAGAGGATGGGCTGCGTGTCGTTGATGCCGTATTTCCGTCGGAAGCTGTTGCCATCCCCCCGCTGCGACAGGCGTTCCACAATGGGGTGGCCGACAAAAGTTGAAGACAGCCCATGCGCCTCGAAATACGGCGGCTCGAACGGCAGAAGCGTCAGAAGATGATCGAGAAACCGCGCCACTTTTTTCGCGCGTCCCGGCCGCCATGCCCAGACACTCGGCGCGACATAGTGAATGCAAGGGATGGAGTTTGTTTTTGTCTTTACTTTTCTAACGACACGAAAGCAAAAATCCGGGGCATCGATGGTAATGACGGCATCCGGTTTTTCTTTCAAAATCTCTCTGGCGGTCTGCCGAATGCGGGAGAAGATAAGAAATAATTTCGGCAATATTTCAGCGATTCCCATCACGGACAAATCTTCCATGGGGAACAGGCTTTGCAGCCCCTCCCCCGCCATGGCGCTGCCGCCGACGCCGAAAAATCTGATGTCTGCGTTGAAATATTTCAGCGCCCGCATCAGATTGGCGCCAAGCGCATCCCCCGACGCTTCTCCAGCGATCAGAAAGATACAAAGCCCCTTCTCCCGCCTTCGGGAGAAGGGATGGAGCGAGATATCTTCAATATTTACAGGCATTTTCTTATCCATCCCATCGCCACCCTAACCCTCTCCCGCAGAGCGGGGAAGGGTTTGAAACCCGGTTACAAAAAGCCCCAGCTTGTCGGCAGCGGCAATCACAGCATCGCGGTCGAGCAGCAGGGAAGCGCCCGCCTCTGCTGCAATCCCCTCCAGCCCCGCTTCATAGGCATAGCGGATGGTGCGCAGGCCGATGGCAGGAAGATCGAGGCGTTTATCTTGCTGCGGCTTGCAGCCTTTGACCAATACGCCGCCGCGCCCTTTGCGACACAAGGTCCGGCAACGCTGCAGCAAAGCGTCTGTTCCTTCCACCGCCTCGACGCCCAACACAATCCCTTGCTGAACAACGGCGGCCTGTCCGACATCCATTTGCCCCAAAGTCCTGACGACTTTCAGGCCGTATTCGATATCGGCTTTATTTTCAGGCGAAGGGGTTTTTCTTGTCAGCACGCCTTCGGGCGTGAGCAATTGCGGCTCTATCTCATGTGCGCCGACCAGTTTGAAACCGTCCTTTGCCAGCTCCGCCGCGACAGCGCGCAACAGCGCGTCATCCCCGAACGCCGCCGTGCCAAGGCGCGCAAAAACCTGCACTGTACGCCAGTCCGGTTTCATCTCCCAAAGACCGGGCCGCCGGACGGAACCCGCCATGACCAGCGTATCGACGTTTTCGGATTTCAGGATAGCGACAGCCTCGCTGATTGCGCCGACGCGACTCCATTTATGTGGAATGTGACTGAGGATTTTTTTATCGGTTTGCCCCTGCAAGGCCAGCACAAAGAAGTTCCTGCCGTTCCTCTGACAAGCCTGAATGATCTTCTGCGGCAATCCGCCCCCGCCAGCGATGATGCCTAACTTAGCCATTGGCCGCTTTGGGCTGCAGCAGAGAACGCCCCTCTTTCGCCCTGATAAAATCAATCATGCGCATGACGGCATGCTCGCTTTTGTAGTCATTGGCGACGGCTTGAGTGCGTTCGGACAGCGTGCCGGGGCCTTCGAATAATTGTTTGAAGGCGCGCATCAGCACCTGTACTTGTTCCTTGGTGAAGCCCCTGCGCTCCAGACCGACATAATTAAGCCCAGCCAGATGCGCCCGTTCTCCTTTGACGAGGCCGAAGGGGATGACGTCGTATTCAACGCCCGACATCCCGCCGATCATGGCATGAGGGCCGATGCGGACGAACTGGTGCACGGCGGAAAGCCCGCCGATGATGGCGAAATCGCCGATTTCCACATGGCCCGCCAGCGTCGCGTTATTGGCGAGAATAACGTTGTTGCCAACGACACAATCATGCGCCACGTGGGATGCCATCATGAACAGGCAATTGTCGCCGACGACTGTTTTCATCCCGCCGCCCGCCGTGCCGGGATTCATCGTGACGTGCTCGCGGATCTGATTGCGCTTGCCGATCAGCAATTCCGATTTTTCGCCCTTGTATTTCAAATCCTGCGGCGCGTGGCCGAGCGATGCGAAAGGAAACACGATTGTCTCATCGCCAATCGTGGTATAGCCGTCGATAGCGACATGAGACTTGAGTTCAACGCCATCGCCAAGCCTCACATGCGCGCCAACCACGCAGTAAGGACCAATTTTAACGCCCGTGCCAAGCGCGGCGCCTTTTTCAATAACAGCGGTCGAGTGAATCATCCGGCACCATCCATGATCATCGCCGTGATCAGCGCCTCGGCACATAAGTCCGCGCCAATTTTCGCTTCGCAGCGGAACTTCCAGACGTTACGGCGGTTTTGTTCTTTCTGCACATGAATATGCAGCGTATCGCCCGGTATCACTGGCTTCCTGAATTTTGCTTCATCGATGGCCATGAAATAAACGAGCTTGCCTTCCAGCGTCTTGCCCGCCGAATGCACCACAAGCGCCGCCGAAGTTTGCGCCATGGCTTCGATGATCAGCACGCCCGGCATCACCGGCGCGCCGGGAAAGTGGCCCTGAAAAAAGTTTTCGTTGATCGTCACGTTCTTGAGGCCGATAGCGCTTTCATTCGGTACGATATCCAGCAGGCGGTCGATCAGCAGGAACGGATACCGATGCGGAATCATTTCCATCAGGCGACGGATATCAATCATATTACTGCTCATGCATCGTTACTCCCTTTTTTCGCCGCCATTTTTGCGAGCAGAGCGACCTGCCGCATACCCTGCCGGATCGGCACGGCGGGGGAGCCCATATATTCGCCCTTCGCCGGAATATCCCGCATGAGGCCGGATTGCGCGGCGATTTTGGCGCCAGCGCCAATTGTAATATGCCCTGCCACGCCGACCTGCCCGCCCAGCATCACGTAATCTCCCAGCTGCGTGCTGCCGGAAATGCCGACCTGCGCCACGATGACACAATATTTGCCGATTTTCACGTTGTGACCGATCTGCACCAAATTATCAATGCGCGTCCCCTGCCCGATCACCGTATCCGGCCCAGCGCCGCGATCAATTGTGGTATTGGCGCCGATCTCGACATCCGCTTCAATGATCACGCGACCAAGCTGCGGAACCGCGATAAACCCCGCCGGATCAATCGCAAAACCAAACCCCGGTCTGCCGATGCAAACACCGGGGTGCAATCGCACTTTGGAGCCGATCAGCGCGTGCGTCATGTACGTATGCGGCCCGATCTCGCAATCATCCCCGATTTCAACGCCGCTGCAGATGACCGCATGGGCCTGAATCCGGCAACGGTTGCCGATGGTGACGTTGGCACCGACGATGGCGCCGTCTTCGATTATACAATCCTTGCCGACTGTTGCGGACGGGTCGATCAGAGCCGTCGGCGCGCGAAAATGTTTCAGCGCCTCAGCCGGATAAAACGCCTGCGCTGCAATAGCGTAAGCCTTGTAAGGATTCGAGCTTGTCAGGCACACCATGCCTGCCGGCGCAAACGCCGCCAGTTCCGGCCTCACAAAGCAGGCCCCTGCCCCTGTTTTTCTGAAAAGATCGAGATATTTCTTATTGTCAAGAAAGCTCAGATGCGTTTTTTCAGCCTTATCCAACGGCGCAACATCCGTCACGGACATCGTGGCACGCGCAGAATCAGATAGTACAGAACCCGTCATGTCTGCAAGCTGTCCCAACTGAAAAGGCCCCGCAAGGGTAAAAAAACGCCGGTCAGCCATATTAAAAACCTGCGACCTTACTGTTTCTTCTTGCCGCTTTTGCTTGCGCCGTTATTTGTCTGGTCGGCGGAATTCTTCCAGTCCACGGCAATTTTTTTGACGGTTTTATTCATGCGTTCGATGACAACGTCTGTCATGTCGAGCTCCGGCATGGAAATCATCACTGCATCCTGTGTAAAGACCGCAGCATAACTTCTTTCCTTCGCCACAGCGGTGACGACTTTAGCCGCTTCGTTGCGCAGATTGCCCATGGAAGTATTAAACGCCTGATCCAGAATACGTTTGCGATCCTGAACCAGTTTTTGGCCGCTGATGACTTTCTCTTCGAAAGTCTTGCGCTTTTTCTCGAAGTCATCTTTGGAGAGGGTGTCTTTTTGCTTCATAATCTCTTGCTCCGCGGAGCGCAATGAGTCTTCCTCTTTTGAAATCTGGCCCTGATATTCCTTACGCTTGCCTTCCAGCTGCGTAAAAATCCCTTTTGCGGCGTCCGTGACCTGCATCACTTTGTTCATATCGACAATGCCGAACGTTGTCATATCGGAAGCCGCCAGCGCCGGAGCAGTCAATCCGCCCACTGCCAGCAAACCCAGCGCCAAAAATATTGTTTTCATCGGTTTCATTTTTCCTCGTTTGTTAAGTATTAAAATCTTGTGCCAAAACTGAATCTAAACTGCTGAATATTGTCGAAAGATTGTTTGATCAGAGGCTTTGCCAGATCAACACGTACCGGCCCCATGGGAGAGCGCCATGAAATGCCGGCACCCGCGGACAAGCGAGGGCTGCTGGAATCCTGAACCGTGGCGCCAACATCATCCAGCGACCAGAGCGCCCCGAAATCAGAGAAAGTATGCGCTCGGACCCCGAGATCTTCCGGCAGCCCTGTTGGAAAATCAAGTTCACCGGAGCCGCGCCAGAACAACTTCCCCCCCAGGGCGTCGTCAGAAAGGCTGTCGCGGGGTCCAATCCCGGCATCCGCAAATCCCCGCAGGGTATCTCCGCCCAGATAAAATCTTTCGTTAATGCGCACGGTTTCGCCGCCCCAGCCGCTCACAGCACCGACCTCACCCAGGACACTGAGTATCCATTTATCGATGACAGGATAATAATAGGTGCCCCCGGTGCGTGCCTTGAGGTACCGCGATTGCCCGCCAAGTCCCGTGGCATCGGTCGTGATGCGCGCGATCACGCCTTCCGTCGGGTCCAGCCGGCTGTCTCTGGTATCATAAGTCAGCGTCTGCGACAGGGATGAAATAACGCGCTTACCTGCCTGTTGTTGAATGAAGCTGGAAGCCGTTGGCTGCACATTGCTGATATTGTTGTTCTCATACCTGTAATTCAGGCTCTGCCGCCAGTATTCGGATAACGGATATCCCAGGCGCAAACCCCCGCCGGATCTTTCGCTGTCGTAAGAGCTTTGGGTCTGCAAGTCGCGGGTGACGTGAAATAAATCAATACCGGCGCTCAAATCCCGCTTCAGGAAATACGGTTCGGTAAAGCTGAAATCGAATTCAGATTTTTTTGCCGCCAAGGTCGATGACACTGAAAGTTCCTGGCCTTTGCCGAGAAAATTTTTCTCCTTGATGCTGAAGTCGGCCAGGGGGCCGTCCGTTGTGGAGAACCCGGCGCCCAAAGAAAGCTCCCCGGTGGATTTTTCCTCGACACTGACATCAATATTCGTTTTATTCGGAGCGCTGCCGGGCTGCGGCTTGACTTTTACGTTTTCGAAAAAGCCCAGATTTCTGATCTGCTGCTCAGATTTTTTTACCTTGTCGGTGTTAAAGGGGTCGCCTTCCACCAACAGTATTTCCCGCCGCACGACTTCATCCAGCGTGCGGGCGTTGCCATTGATGTTGATGCTCTCGACAAAAGTCTTCTGGCCTTCGTTAATGGTAAATTCGATGTCAACCGTCCGCGCTTCACGGTTGCGGGTCACGCCCGGCTGAATATCCACGAAAGCAAACTGGCGGTTGCCCAGCTCGTTGGTCATTTTGGTGATCGTCGTTTCAATGGACCCGGCTTTATACCAATCGCCTGTTTTGAAAGTGATGGTTTCTTTCAAGGGCTCCGCGTCCAGATCAGGGATGGCGCTTTGAATATGCAGCTTGCCGACTTTGTAACGCTCGCCTTCATCAAGGGAGAATGTGACAAAGAAATGCTTGTGGTCCGGCGACAGTTCCGCCACCGCCGTATCGACGCGGAAATCGGCATAGCCATGTTCAAGATAAAATTTCCGCAACAATTCACGGTCATAGGCCAGGCGATCGGGATCGTATTTATCGTCTGAGGTCCAGAACCGATACCAGCGGTCTTCCCGGCTGCGAATGACCTTTTGCAACTGATCGTCGCTGTAGTGCCGATTGCCGATGAACCCGATGCGTGAAATACGCGTTTCAGGGCCTTCCACGATTTCAAAAACCACATTGACGCGGTTTTGGTCGAGCTTGATGATTTTAGGGTCGATGACGGCTGAAAAGCGACCGCTCAGCCGATACATTTCCTGCACCCGTTCTACATCCAGCAACACTTTGGTCCGTGTCAGCACCTGGCGCGGCTTTAACTGTATTTCAGATTGCAGGATGTCGGATTTAAGCTCCTTGTTCCCTTCAAAACGGATTTCGTCGATGATCGGGTTCTCCGCGACAATGACCAGAAGATCGGGACCTTGCTGCTGCATGGCAACATCGGCAAAAAGACCCGTCGCATAAAGATTTTTCAAAGCGCGGTCCAGCAGTGCCTGGTCGAAGGGATCGCCCCTCTGCAAGTCGGTGTAAGACAAAACCGTAGCTGCTTCGATTCGCTGGTTGCCTTCCACTTTAATCTCGCGGATCGTCTCCGCCGCCAGCGCGCTCGCGGCGCACAGGAAAAATCCCGCCAGCAAAATAATGACAGCCGTAAACCTTTGAAACCCGGAGAACTTTTTCATACTTCGATTCTGTGTGCTTCGTTTCTTATGAGATCAGATTTTTGACGTAGTCGAACACTTTGAGCTGGACAAGATCGTTCCAGGTGGCAAACAACATAATACCCAGTAAAAACGTTAAGCCAACCCTTAAAGCGTATTCCTGAAAGCGTTCGCCCATCGGCTTGCCCTTAATCGTTTCCATAGCGTAAAATGCCAGATGCCCGCCATCCAACATCGGGATCGGCAGAAGATTGATCAGTCCAAGGTTAACAGACAGCAATGCCGCAAACGTAATAAGCGCGACAATGCCCCGCTGTGCAAAATCCCCCGCATAGGCGCCAATGCGCAGAATACCGCCAAGCTCATCGGTGCTTCTGGTGCCCACAATCATCTGCCCGAGGGCTTTGAGCGTGCTGGCGCATATCTCCCACACTTCCCTGTTCGCCGCGCCGAACGCGGAAAGAAAAGTATGCGGCTTCATTTCAAAAGCCTTGTCCGGGCCGATGATGCCCATTCTGCCCCGCTGGTTTTTGAAACCGAAGCGGTCCGTTTCTTCCAGCAGTTCCGGCGTCAGGCGCACAGTGACAGGTGTGCTGCTCCAGTTATCCTTGCCCGCCGCATGGACGAGTGTGAGGACGACTTCCTTGTTCAGATTGATCGCGATATATTGCACCATATCCTGAAAGCGTTCGATCGGGCGGCCGTCAATGGAAAGTATTTTGTCATCCGGCAGAATGCCCGCTTTTTCAGCCGGAGACCCGACGACCAGCTTGGCCGCGATCGGCGGCGTGTAGGGCTGCCCCTGCATCCCGAAAAGGCCGGTCAGGATAGCAATGGCAAAAATAAAATTGATGGCCGGCCCCGCAAAAACGATGGCCGCACGACGGGCGACGGGTTGCGCATAAAACGCGACTTTTTTCTCAGCATCCGTCAGCGGCTTTTTTGTTTCATCAACATGCTTGGCACTGGCCGGATCGGTATCGCCGAACATCTGGACATAACCGCCCAGAGGAACCCAGCTGAATTTCCACCGCGTGCCGTTTTTGTCCGTCCAGCCGAATATTTCTTTGCCGAATCCGATAGAGAATTTATCGACCCTGACGCCGCACATCCGCGCGACAATGTAATGCCCCCATTCATGGACGAACACCAGCACGCTCAATACCACCACGAAAGGCAGTATAAACCCTGTCAAAAAATCCACCGGAGCGGATAAAAATTTATGAAACAGTTCCATGATGTTTAGTTTACCTCCCTGATGACCGCTTCCGCAATACGCCGTGCGCCCTGATCTGTTCGAAATACATCTTGAAGATCAGATATGGGCTGAATCACCGCTCTTTGCAAGGTTTCTGCAACGACACTTTCTATTGCAGAAAATTTCAGCTGCCCGGATAAAAAGGCCGCGACGGCGGCTTCGTTGGCAGCATTGAACACGGCGGGGGCGCTCTGCCCTTGCTCCAGCACCTGACGAGCCATTTTAATAGATATAAATCTTTCTAGATCAATAGGTTCAAATGATAAATTAATGTTATTTAAGAAATTAAGCGTGCCCCCCGTCGTGTTCATCCGCTCCGGCCAGGCCAAACTATGGGCGATGGGCGTGCGCATATCGGGAGATCCCATTTGAGACAAGATAGACCCGTCGCTATATTCAACCATTGAGTGAACAATGGACTGAGGGTGGATCAAGACGTCAATTTTCTCAGATTTTAGTTTAAATAAATAACTTACCTCTATGATTTCTAAAGATTTATTCATCATCGTTGCGCTATCAACGGAGATTTTTGCCCCCATCGTCCAGGTGGGGTGTTTGACAGCCTCTTCCGGCGTAACATTTTGCAGTTCTTCACGTTTTTTTCGTAAAAATGGCCCCCCCGATGCCGTCAGGATCACCCGTTTGACTTGCGCGTGTTGTTTCATATCCAATACTTGAAATATCGCATTATGCTCACTATCGACGGGCAAAAGAATCGCGCCATATTTTTGCACGGCATCCATCATGAAAGGGCCGGCACAGACCAATGATTCTTTGTTCGCCAGCGCAACCGTCGTGCCTTGCCGGATCGCCCGCAAAGTTGATTCCAGCCCCGCCGCTCCGACAATCGCCGCCATCACCCAGTCGGCAGGAAGCCCCGCCGCCGCCACAACCGCCTGAGATCCCGCTTCCGCTTTGACGGCAGTGCCTGCCAGGGCTACTTTCAGATCTGCATAAAGACTCTCATCCGCAATCACCGCATATTCGGCATGCAGTTTCCGCGCCTGCTGGGCGAGCAACAAAACATTTTTATGCGCCGTCAGCGCACGTACCTTAAATGTATCACGCTGCCCTAAAATCAGGTCAACCGTATTGCACCCCACCGAGCCAGTGGAACCAAGGATTGTAACAATTCTGGATTTCATGTGTAATACATCGCCAATGTTCCGAACGCAATCGCTACCAGCAACAGCGCATCGATCCGATCCAGGATGCCCCCGTGTCCGGGAATAAGCGTGCCGGTATCTTTAACCCCGTAATGGCGCTTGAACATCGAGATAAACAAATCTCCCGCCTGACCGATCATGGCCAAGACAAAGCCCATCAAGGCGTAGGACTGCCAGGAAAGATTCCCAATCGTGGAGACATGAAATGTTTCCTGCACGCAAAAACATGCCAGAAGCGCTGCGACAATGCCAGAGCCCAGACTACTCCCGAAAAAGCCCGCCCAAGTTTTCTTGGGACTGATCATCGGCGCCAGTTTCGGCCCGCCGATAGCCTTGCCGGAAAAGTAAGCCGAAATATCACTCGCCCACACGATCAGTAGCAGTGTCAGCACATGATAAAGTCCGCCGGGAACGTTCCGCAGCCAAATCATCAGCCCTGTCGCAAGCCCAATATAAGCAACGCCAAAAAGCATCAAGGGATAGCGGAATTTTTTACCGCTGAATACCATCTTGCCCCATTCGTAAACGCTGATGCCTGCGACAGCTGCCATCATCACGGTAAAAGCGGCGCCGCCGGCATACAGAATGCCCAGCACCGCAGGGCCGATCACCAGTGCGGATAGCGCGCGCGTTTTAAGGGAGCTGTCGTTTTTCATCCCTGCCTCCATACCGGCGGTCGCGACTGTTAAAAAAGGCGATGGCCTCTTCCAGATTTTTTCTGACAAAATCCGGCCACAAGGTGTCGGTAAAATAAAGTTCCGCATAAGCCAGCTGCCACATCATGAAATTGCTGATACGGCTTTCGCCGCTGGTCCGGATCATCAGGTCCGGGTCGGGAACGTCGCCGGTCATGAGATAGCGCGAGAAAATATTTTCATCCACTTTTTCAGGATCGACGATGCCAGCCAGGGCCTGCCGCGCCAGCTCTTGGGCGGCGCATAAAATATCCTGCCTGCCCCCGTAGCTGAAAGCGATGAGGACGGTGATCTGTCCATTGTTGCGGGTGAGATTTTCAGCATTTTCGATCAGTTGCACGATGTCATGCGACAGCCGTGTCCTGTCGCCAATCACGTGCAGGCGCGCACCGCCCTTATGCAGCTCCGCCGTCTCTTTTTTCAGGTAATAGCGCAGCAGGTTCATCAAATCGTCGACTTCAGAAGGCGGACGACTCCAGTTTTCCGATGAAAAACTGAACAAGGTCAGATAAGGAATGCCCATTGCCTTGGCGGATTCAACGATCAACCGCGCCGTCTCGGCCCCCTTGCGATGCCCTTCGACGCGATTCAGGCCGCGCGCCGTCGCCCAGCGTCCATTGCCGTCCATGACGATGGCGACGTGGGTGGGGATGTTCATTGAATTAAACCTGCTTGATCTCTTGCTCTTTATGGGCGAGAGCGTCATCCACTTTTTTAATCCAGGCATCGGTCATTTTCTGGATTTTTTCTTCAGTTTTTTTTAATTCGTCTTCCGGCAGTTTATTTTTCTTGGCTGTCTCCATGCCTTCGCGGCGAACGTTACGTACGGAGATTTTTGCTTGCTCGGCGTATTTAGACGCGACTTTGGCCAGTTCCACGCGGCGTTCTTCGGTCAGGCCCGGCAGCGGAACGCGGATCAACGACCCGGCAGGCTGGGGATTAAGACCCAGGCCCGCGCTCGAAATCGCTTTTTCGACGGCTTTGGTATTGCTTGCGTCCCATACCTGCACGGTCAGCAAGCGTGGCTCCGGCGCGCTGACGGAGGCGACCTGGTTAATCGGCATTTTGCTGCCGTAGACTTCCACGAAGACGCCTTCCAATAAACTGGTGGAAGCGCGGCCGGTACGAAGCCCTTGGAATTCCTTGCTCAGCACGTCAAATGCGCCTTGCATCCGGCGTTCGAAATCACTCAAATTCATCTCAGGCATTTTTTACCTCTTTTTTATCTTCCATGACAATGGTGCATTCGCCCCGGCCTTGCATCAGCTCGGCAAAAGCCCCTGGACGCTTGATCGAAAAGACGATGACCGGAATATTGTTCTCACGCGCGAGAGAGATCGCCGATGCATCCATGACGCCCAGATCTTTCGACAGCACTTCAAGATACGTCAGCCGGTCATACTTTTTGGCCGCTGGAAATTTTGCCGGATCGGCCGTGTAGACACCATCAACTTTGGTGCCTTTCAGCAGCGCGTCGCAGCCCATTTCGGATGCACGCAGCGCCGCTGCCGTGTCGGTCGTGAAAAACGGATTGCCGGTGCCCGCCGCGAAAATAACCACGCGCCCTTTTTCCATGTGATGCAGGGCGCGACGGCGAATATACGGCTCACACACCGTCGCCATCGGAATGGCCGACTGCACGCGAGTCACAAGCCCCTCTTTTTCAAGGGCGTTCTGGACAGCCAGAGAATTGATGACCGTCGCCAGCATCCCCATATAATCGGCTGCTGCGCGATCCATCCCGACCGCAGCGCCCGAAACGCCGCGAAAAATATTACCGCCGCCGATGACCAGGCAGACTTCAATGCCAAGATCAATGACTTCCTTGATATCCCGGGCGATGCGAACGACCATTGCGGGTTCGATACCGTATTCCCCCTCGCCCATCAGGGCTTCGCCTGAAATCTTCAGAAGGACACGTTTGAACCGCGGTTTTGTCATGATCAATACCCGATTAACCAGCCGCCATCTTCGCGACTTCAGACGCAAAATCATCGGCTTTTTTCTCGACGCCTTCGCCGAGTTCAAAGCGGACGAAGCCGCTGAGCTTGACGGGCGCGCCGATGTCTTTGGCGGCTTTTTCAAGCACAGCCGAAATCTTGCTTTCGCCGTCAATCACGAAGGTCTGTTCCAGCAACACCGCCTGTTCGTAGAATTTACGCAAGGAGCCTTCGACCATTTTTTCAATGATCTCTGCCGCTTTGCCGCTTTGCTTGGCTTTGTCGGCATAAATGGCGCGTTCGCGGGCGATGATGTCTTTGTTCAGCGAAGCGACATCGAGAGACTCAGGCCGCGTCGCAGCGATATGCATCGCGATCTGGCGGCCAAGCGCCGTCAGCTTTGCAGCATCCCCGGCGGATTCAAGCGCGACCAGCACGCCGATTTTCCCGCTGTTCGGCACCAGAGCGTTGTGCACATAAGTTGCCACCACACCCTGATGAACCGTCATGCGTTGCATGCGGCGAAGACTCATGTGCTCGCCGATGGTCGCAATCAGGTCCGTCAAGGTCGCTTCCGCCGTCTTTCCGCCAAGGCTGGCGGCTTTCAGCGCTTCGATCGTTTCAATCTTGTTTTTCAGCGCCAGATCGGAAATCTGCGCCAGAAACCCCTGAAAATGTTCGTTCCGGGCGACAAAGTCTGTTTCTGCGTTGAGTTCGATGATCACCGCCGTATTGCCCTGAGAGGCAACGCTGACAAGACCTTCCGCCGCCGCCCGGCCGGATTTTTTCGCCGCCGAAGCCAGGCCTTTTTTGCGGAGATAATCCATCGCCGCTTCCATCTCGCCTTTATTCTCGACAAGGGCTTTTTTGCAGTCAAGCATGCCCGCGCCGCTTTTCTCACGAAGCTCTTTCACAAGAGATGCGCTGATTTCCATTTTATGCGTTCCTTCATTTGAAGAGAAAAATTAACCCGCCGCCGCCGCAACTTTCAGCGCCCCGGCGTCCAGATCTTCCGCTGCCGGATGAGCAGCGGCACCGGCATCGGCCCCCGATGCGGTCACTTCCGCCTGCAGACCGTCGAGGACGGCTTCAGCGAACAGATCGCAATAGGTGTTGATGGCGCGTGTGGCGTCGTCGTTGCCGGGAACCGGATATTCGATGCCATCAGGATCGCAGTTGGAATCAACGACCGCAATCACGGGGATGCCCAGTTTGCGTGCTTCCAGGATGGCGTTGGCTTCCTTGTTTGTGTCGATGACGATCATGACATCGGGCAAGCCGCCCATTTCTTTAATGCCGCCGAGAGCCTTCTCCAGCTTGTCTTTTTCACGGGCGAGGCCGGTCTGCTCTTTTTTGGTTAGGCCGCGCTTGACTTCTTCATTGGCAAGCATCACGTCAACATCGCGCAGACGTTTGATGGAATTCGAAATCGTGCCCCAGTTGGTCAGCATCCCGCCGAGCCAGCGATAGTTCACGTAGTATTGCCCGCAACGCTTTGCGGTTTCGGCGATCTTTTCAGAAGCTTGACGTTTTGTCCCAACGAACAGAACGCGCCCGCCATTCGCGGCGACATCGCGCACAGCTTTCAGCGCCTGATGCAGCATCGGCACGGTCAATTCAAGATTGATAATGTGAACTTTGTTCCGTTCCCCGAAGATATAAGGCTTCATCTTGGGGTTCCAGCGGCGGGTATGGTGACCAAAGTGAATCCCGGCTTCCAGAAGCTGGCGCATCGTAAAGACTGGCATCGTCATTGTATTATAAGTCCTTTTCTCGGTTAAACCTCTGCGGGCGTTCAGTCCGTTACCAGACACCGAAAACCAGCCCGCATGTGAATTGGCTCCATTCCCAAACCATTCGGGAACTTTACCTGACGTTCCTTTTATAGGGATTGGCGTGTGTTTGCAAGGGGAATATTATGACTTTATAACAAATCTAGCGACTCTCCCGCCACCAGACATGGAGCAAGCCCCCGAAAATAACCAACAGCGCCAGCCAGTTCGGCACAAGCGGCCCGCTTTTGACGCTTTGCACGCTATAAGCGCCGGTGTCCTTCAAGCCGATCCAGTCTTTGCCGCCGAAATTGCCGTTTCCGGCGCCGACGTCCCTGAAGGAAAAGCGGGGTGATTCCGAGTACCAGATCATCGCGCCTTTTGTCCTGCCGACGACGGGGTTCAATTTTTCTTCGGTGGTATGAACATCCGAAAACTCCTCGCTATGGGCTGTGCCGACAATCGCCAACGCGGTCTTGGTGCCGTTGCTGAAACGGTAGATGCCGTTCTGGCCGGCGGTCACTTTTGTCCTCATCCAGCCTTTTTCTTTTGTTTGGAGAATAATTTTTCCTGTTTCGCCGTTCGGGCGTGTCAGCGTCACGCTCTTTTCTTCCTCCGTCAGGTCGCGCATTGAGACCGTGATCACATTCCCTTTGGCCTCGGCCTTGAGGTAGTCTTCCTCCAGCTCCGGCTCCTTCATCAGCCAGTGGGCGACGTGCCGCAGCAGCTCCGTATAAGGCCCGCCGCCTTTCATGCCTTTCGACCAGAGCCAGATATTATCGCTGGTCAGTACCGCCACGCGCCCCTTCCCGGCTTTGTCGAGGATCAGCAACGGCTTGTCGTCCGCACCCAACATCAATGTTTGCCCGCGCGTCTGCCGGATATCCACCTGGCTGAACCACTGACCCCAAGGCGCCTGCAGATCGCCCGTCACCGGATGGGTTTTTCCGACCTCCGTCAGTTGCGGCAGGTACGGTTGCGACAAAATACTTTGCTCTTCCAGCTGCGGTGCAACCGGCAAAATCTCGCCCAGCGCGGTTTGAAAGAGGCTTTGCTCCGGCTTGTCCGACCCCATCGCCATCAGGAACGCGCCGCCATCTTTCACGAAGGCCGCTATATTGGCAAAATACTGATCCTGCATCAGGCCGTACTGCGCATACTTATCAAAGATAATGAGGTCGAACTCCCGGATTTTCTTTTCAAACAGCTCTTCGACCGGAAAAGCGATCAAGGACATTTCCCGCACGGGCGTCGCGTCAAACGACGTCGGCGAGCGTAAAATCGTGAAATGCACCAGATCAATCGCCGGATCGGATTTCAGCAAGTCGCGCCACGCTCGCTCGCCGATATGCGGCGTGCCGGATACCAGCAAGACCTTCAGCCGGTCGCGCACGCCGTTGACGATGATGGCGGCTGTATTGTTCATTGCCGTCAGCTCGTCTTTTTCAGCAGCAACGAAAAATTCAAAGATATTCTGCCCGGAATGCTCAAGCTTAAAGGTATATTCCTGCACCTCGCCCGTCGTCACCGTGTATTGGCCGACAGGTTTTGCATCCTGCCGGACGGTCAGGGCAGCCGGCATGCCTGATGTCTTGCCGATCTCATCGACTTTCACTTTGATGCGAATATCATCACCCAGCAGTCCGTATTTTGGCGCTTCGACCACCGTTATCTTGCGGTCGAATTCGTCTTTTTTGCCTGTCAGGACGGCGTGGAAGGGCGCCAGTTTTTCGAGCGAGCCCAGGTTCTCCGGCACATCATGCACCTGCCCGTCCGTGATCAAAACCGTACCTGCCACCTGCCCCAGAGGAAAACTCATCAGACTGTCGCGCAACGCGGTGAAAACCGAAGTATTCTGATTTTTCAGGCTTGCAGCGTCCAGCCCCGCGCGCAGGACCACCGGCTGGATATGAGGCATGGATGACAGGCTTGCTTGAATATAAGAAAGAATTTTTTCTGCCGTTTCATCACGCCCGGCGATGGCCTGACTGGGAGATTCATCGACCACAATCACCAGCTTTCCCGGAATAGACTGACGGGTTTCGTGCATCATGACAGGATTCAACAGCAAAAAACCGAACAGCACGCATAGCAATCCGCGCCAATAAAATGCCGGTGTCTGCTTCCACTTCGCAATGGTAAAAATTGCAATCGCTCCCGCCGCCAGAAGTGCCACGGCAAGAAAGGGCAGCAGAGGCGACCATTGAAAGGCTGTGTTCATTGCCCGATCCGTTTCAGGATATGAGGAATATGTATCTGGTCCGCCTTATAATTTCCGGTCAGCGCCACCATCAACATGTTGACGCCAAATCGCCAGGCCATCTCGCGCTGGGCCTCGCCGCCGGGTTCAACCATGAACCGCGCCTGATCTTCGGGATCTTTCGACCATGCCGCCGCCCAGTCGTTGGCGCCGATGATGACGGAGGTCACGCCGTCATGATGCGGATTGGGCTCTTTTTCAACCCAAAGCCTGCCGCCGTCATAGCGTCCGGGGAAAGTGTCGAGAAGGTAAAAACTGCGTGATAAAATATGACCTTCCGGTATGGCGGCAAGCTCGGGGATCTGGATATTTTGCGTCAACTCCCGTAACTTGCGCGAGCCGGGCGTGGCAGCATGCTCGTCGCCGCCGAACTGCCTGTCTCGCGTATCAAACAAAATCATCCCGCCTTGGTTGAGATAATTTTGGATATTACGCGCGGCCGTCATTGACAAAACCGCCTGCCGGTCAGTCATCGGCCAGTAAATCACCGGATAATAAGAAAGATCATCATCCGCCGGATTAAGCGCGACGATTCCCTTGACCTGCGCGGTCGTTCGGGCATGAATGATTTCACCAAGCCCGGTCAGACCGTTGTAACTGACGTGATCGATATCTTCATCCCCCGTTTCTATATAGGCGAGATAAAGGCCGGAAACGAGGTTTTTCTCGCTTTCCGCGATGGCAGGCGTCGCGCAAACGATCATCATCAGGAACACCGCGATCACACCGCGCAGCCAGAATGTCAGCAGCGTATCCGCCAGCAGCAACAGCAGCGCTATTTTCAGCAACAAGGGTTTCAAATCGACCTCCGCCGCCAGCTGATAGGATTCAACCGCCACTGTCGAAGGAATATTTTTCAGCGCCCGCATCTTCGGCAGAGCATCGCCGAGGTTAAAGGCTTTGAATGCCTGCGTATCGCCGTAGAGTCCGGGTGGCGTTTGCGGAGACGGGATAAACTCCTGATCTGGCTTTATGGCCATTATCACGGATCTGCTATCCGGCGCGTTCAGGCGACCGAACCCGTCCAGCAACAGCAATGGCGATAGCGTCGTCTGCACCTTATAATCGATAATCCCGTTGCCAAGCGATACCATTCTCTGCAGCGCCTCCACATACAGGCCCGAATAGCAGAAATTCGACCAGTCCGGCCCCGCGGAAGTGTGGATGAGCACGACCGTGCCTTTGCCCATTTTACTGCCGGTGATAAGCGGCGTGCCGTCCTCCAGTTGCAACCAGGTTTTTTCAAACACTTCGGGCGCAGGATCGGCCAGCACCTGCCGCGTGACCGTCACGTCCTGCGGCATGGGTAAGCCATAGAGCGGGCTTTGCTCGGCAATCGCGCCAAGAGGCACGGGTTTTTCCCAGGTCATCGCCCCTTCCATCGCGCGCTGGCCGTAACGCAGCGGCACCGGCAGCAAGACATCCCCGCCGGAATTGGCAACCAGACGGGGCCCGGCAAACCGGATTAAAAAGCCGCCCTGCTGCACCCAGTCGTACAGATCGACCTTTTCCACCGCTGTCAGCGGCGTGCTGTCCGGCAACACAAGCGCGGACAGCGGCGTTTTTAGAAGCACGTCAAGCTGGTCCATGGCCAGTTGATCGTTCATTTCCAGCGCGCGGCGCAGATAATAAATTTCGCTCAAAAAATCTCGGCTTTCCTTTTGCGATGCCTGCGCCACGATACCCACCGGATGCTGACGCCAATGCGCATTCGCCAGGAACACACCGGAAGCCATCATTGGATCGCGCAGCGCAATCCGCGTCGTTTTGTTGCGCAGCTCCGCCGGCATGTCCCATGAAAAAGCGTATTCCGTTTTCCCCGCCGGAAAAGTTATTTTGAGTTCATTCACGACACTGCCATCATCCGCATAGGCCAGGAGCTGCAAAGAATTTTCTTGTAACGAAGCAGATCTTTCGAGGCTAAAACTCAGATTGCCGGTTTGCCGCAGAATGTAAGGATCGTTGATTTTTTCATCCGTCACCAGCGACCGGGTCAAGGTCAGCAGCTCTCGCGTATCCATCTCAAGGCCGTCGCTCAGAAAAATAGAATGCGTGATTTTGTGGTCGGCCAGCAGTTTGCGGACCAGCGCCGCCGTCTCTTTGTGCGCCGGTGGCCAGGGCTGAGGTTTCAGGCGGGTCAGCCATCCTTCAGCTTCGTGTGCCGGCATCGGGCCGTAAGAATGGATTTGCCCGTCTTCTGCTGAAAACGCGGTCGGCAAAAGAATAATCGGCCGGCCGCTGCGCCGGATCTGTTGCAGATATTCCGCTATTTTATCCTGCCGCGCTTTCCAGCCGCTGGCGGAGGCCCAGCCGTTATCGACGATCATCAGCACGTTGCCTTGTCTGCCGCCGGGCAAGTCCTGCGACTGATGCAACACCGGCTCGGCGAAAGCGCATATCAAAAGCACAACCAGCAAAGCCCGCAACAGCAGCAGCCACCAGGGCATATGCGCGGCTGCAGTCAGTTTTGTTTGCAGACCCTTGAGCAAAAAGAACGCCGAAAAGCGCACCGTCTTCGGACGCGGCGGCAAGGCCCGCAGCAGCCACCATAAGAGCGGCACGACGGCCAGCGCGCCCAGCATCCAGGGGGAAAGAAAAGTCAGGGATTCAAGCATCGTTCACTCCCTGCCAATCATTCTTAAAACAAACATCATCATTTCTGCACAGACAACCCATCATACAACTGCGCGATAACCGTTTCCAATTTGATATCAGTATTGAATTTTTCAAACTTCCACCCCAGCCTTTTCGCCAGCTCCGCCAGGTTTTGCTGGTGGGCGATAAACCGCTGCTCATAGGCCACGCGGATCGCTGCGACCTCCGGGATGTCCAGTGCGCTTGCAGACGCATTCTCGATATCCTGAAACCGGATGCGCCCGGTATAGGGCAGCGTTTGCTCAGCGGGGTCAAATATTTGCACCAGCAGGCCCTCCACATTCCGCGCCGCAAGGCTTTCGCAAAAAGAGGCCAGTGCATCGATTGGAAAATAAAAATCGCTGATCAGGATCACTTGGGACTTCGCCGCTACCGGACGGCCGCTTTCGGCAAGGTGGCTTTGCCGCGCAAGAGATTCATAGATCCGCTCGATGGAAGCATACCCCGTCTGCGGCGGCAGATCCGTCCCCAGCAGGCTCACCTGCTCCCCGCCACTCAGCAGCACCATGCCGAGCGCCAGCAGCAGTATGTCGGCATAATATTTTTTGGAGCCGAAATGCATCGACTCCGACGCGTCGCGGTACATCCAGATCGTCTGTGCTGCCTCCCACTCCGTCTGGCGCACAAAAGCCTGATCGCGCTTGGCCGTCTGCCGCCAGTCGATGTCGCGCCGCGAGTCCCCGGGCTGATAAGGGCGAAACTGCCAGAAGGCTTCTCCGCTGCCCACCCGGCGGCGGCCATGCACGCCGCGCATAAAACTCTGCGCCACTTTTTCAGCAGACAGCAGCAATCCCGGCAGATGCCCTGCCAATTGCCCCGCACTGCCGAGAGTATCTCGTTCTTTCATTAGGAATTCTAAGAGGCCGCGGCCTGATCGTCCTCTTTTTTCTTCTTGCTGTCTTTGGATTCTTTGTCTTTGACCTTTTTCTTATCGGAAAAGACAATCATTGGCGGCGTGTTGTTGACGACATGTTCGCCTTTCACGATGACTTCTTCGGCGCCTTCCATGCCGGGCAGATCGAACATCGTATCCAGCAGGATGATTTCAAGAATAGAACGAAGCCCGCGCGCGCCGGTGTTGCGCTGGATCGCAAGCTTGGCGATTTCCTTCAATGCATCTTCCTGAAAGCTGAGCTTGACACCTTCGATGTCAAACAGGCGGGCATATTGCTTGATCAGCGCGTTTTTCGGCTCCGTCAAAATTTTGACCAGCGTCTCCTCGTCCAGATCGCCCAGCGTGGCAATGACGGGCAAACGT